>JADGOH010000046.1 GCA_017883025.1 Acidimicrobiales bacterium | reverse complement strand
CCGAACGGCTGCTGGGGGGAAAGGGCGAGGTGGGTGTTGACCCAGGTGGTCCCGCACTCGAGCCGGGTGGCCACCGAGGCGGCGCGGTCGGCGTCCGCGCCCCACACCGACCCGGACAGGCCGAAGTGGGTGCTGTTCGCCCGCTCGACCACGTCGTCCACGTCGCGGTAGGGGATCACCGGTAGGGCGGGGCCGAACTGCTCCTCGTCCACGATCCGGGTGCCGTCGCTGACGTCGGTGAGGATGGTGGGCTCGAAGAAGTAGCCCGGGCGGTCCATGGCGTGGCCGCCGGTGGTGGCACGCGCTCCGTGGGCCAGTGCGTCGGCCACGAGCTCCTGCACCCGTTCGAACTGCGGGGCGTTGTTGATCGGCCCGAGCTTCGACTCGGCCTCCGTGCCGTCGCCGACCTTAACGGCGGCCGCCTGGGCGGTCAGGCCCTCGAGGACGTCGTCGTAGATCGACTCGGGCACGTAGACCCGCTTGACCGCCGAGCAGACCTGGCCGTTGTTGGCGAAGGCGGCGGCGAAGATCGCCCTGCTCACGATCGCCGGGTCGGCGTCATCGAGGACGATTGCCGGGTCGTTGCCGCCCAGCTCCAGGGTGACCCGCTTGAGGTCGGGTGCCGCCGACTGGGCGACGAGCTTCCCGGTCTCGATCGAGCCCGTGAAGCTGACCTTGCGAGGCACCGGGTGGCCGGTCATCCACGCGCCCAGCTGGTCGCCACCGCTGACCACGTTGACCACGCCGGCCGGCATGACGTCGCGGAGCAGCTCGACCACCTTGAGGGTGGTGAGCGGCGTGAACGGCGACGGCTTGAGGACCATGGTGTTGCCGGCCAGGAGGGCGGGGGCGATCTTCCAGAACGCCAGGGTGAGCGGGAAGTTCCACGGGGTGATGGCCGCCACCACGCCCACCGGACGCCGGACGACCTCGACGTAGGCCTCGGCGTCGTCCTGGATGACCTGCGGGGGTGTCTCGAGGTTGGCGAAGTACTGGCACCAGATGGCGGACGCGAAGACCTCCACGTTGGCCTCGGCCAGCGGCTTGCCCTGTTCGGCGGTGAGGATCGGGGCGAGCTCGGCCGCCGAGGCGAACAGGGCGTCGGCCATCTTGAGCAGCGTGTCGCGGCGTACGGCCTCGTCGAGCTTCCAGTCGCGCTGGGCCTTGGCGGCGGAGTCGAATGCGGCGTCGAGCTGCTCGCGGGTGCACTCCGGCGCGTGGGCGAACACGTCGCCGTTCGCCGGGTTGATCACTCCGAACGAGTCGGCGGCGGGCACACTGTCCCCGCCGATGGTCATGACGAAGTCGGACATGGTCTTCCCCCTGGGTGTGAGTGCGGTACTGCCCGCGACGTTACCCCTGTCCGCCCGGGGATACTCGGGCGGGTTCGCTACACCTGTTTCCCGGTGGGCCGCGCCTGTCCCGCCGCCGGGCGCTCAGACGGAGACGGGCTCCGGGGCGGGGGCGGCCGGCGGCGGGGCCTGGGGGCCCTGGTCCTCGGGCAGGTCGGGGTCGACCGTCACGTGCGGCAGGATTCGGTCGAGCCACTTCGGGAACCACCAGTTCGACTTCCCGAGCAGCAGCATCACCGACGGCACCACCGCCATGCGGATGACTACGGCGTCGACGGCGATGCCACCGGCGAGCCCGAGTCCGAATTCCTTGATGACCCGGATGCCGCCCAGGATGAAGGCCCCGAAGACCAGGATCATGATGAGCGCGGCCGCGGTGATGGTCTTGCCGGTGGCAGCCAGACCGTTGCGCACCGCCGTGCTGTTGTCGCCCGTCTTGAGGTACTCCTCCTGGATGCGGGTGATCAGGAAGACCTCGTAGTCCATGGACAGCCCGAACAGGATGGCGAACATCATCACGGGCAGGAAGGCCTCGATCGGTCCGGTCTGGTTCACCTGGAACACCGATCCCGCCCAGCCCCACTGGAAGACGGCGACCAGGATGCCGAAGGCGGCGGCGATCGACAACAGGTTCATGATCGCCGCCGTCAACGGGATCACCAGGCTCCGGAAGACGATGGCCAGGAGGATGAACGACAGGATGACCACCAGGCCGATGAAGAGCGGAAGCTTGGAGGACAGCACCTTGGCGAAGTCGGCGAAGATCGCGGTGGTGCCCCCGACGTAGACGGTGACCCCCGTGCCCGCCGTGACCGTGGCGATCGTCGTGGCCCGCAGATGGTTGATCAGGTCGGTGGTCGCTGATGACTGGGGCGACGAGTCGGGGTAGACGTTGATCAGTGCAACCTGCTGCCCGTCGCGCGGGGGAAGCACCACCGGCGGCACCACCGCCGCCACGTTCGACTGCGTCCGCACCTCGGCGGCCAGCTTGTCGAGAGTGGCGGTATCGATCGACCCCTTCTGGGCGGCGACCAGCTGCAGCGGGCCATTGAAGCCGGGTCCGAAACCGGCCGACAGCAGGTCGTAGGCCTGGCGGGTAGTCGTGCTCGACGGGTCGTTCCCCTGGTCGGAGTTGCCGAGACGGAGTGAGAAGAACGGCATGGCCACGATGCCGACGATGATCAGCGCGACGACCGCCGGCACGATCGGGCGGCGCTGGATGAAATCGGCCCACTTCGGCCAGAAGCCCTTCGAACCGGTGCCGACGACGCGAGGACCGTTCGTGGCCAGGTCCTTCTTCTGCTTCCGGCTGAGCACCTTGGGCCCGATGAAGCTCAGCAGTGCCGGCAGCAGGGTGAGGGCGGCGATCATGGTGAAGGCCACGCCGATGGCTGCGGCCACCGCGAGGCCGTAGAGGAACGAGACACCGAGGGCGAACATCCCGAGCAGGGCGATGCAGACGATGATGCCGGCGAACAGGACCGCCCGCCCCGACGTGTTGACCGCGTTGACGATCGACGCCTCGACACTGTTGCCGGCGATGAGGCCCTGGCGGTGCCGGGTCACGATGAACAGCGCGTAGTCGACACCGACGCCGAGCCCGATCAGGAGGACGAGCGTGGTCGAGAACTGCGGCATCTTGAGCGTGTTGCTCAAGAGGCCGATCAGCCCGATGGCCGTGCCGAGTGACGCGAGCGCAGACAGAATCGGCAGTGCCATGGCGAACAGCGACCCGAAGACGAGGAGCAGCACGATCGCGGCGAGCAGGATGCCGAGCCCGGTGCCGCCGAACGACTGACGGTCGGCCTCCTCGGCGACCTGGCCGGAGACGGCGACCTCAAGATTCTTGCCCTGGGCGGTCAGGGCGGCGTTCACGAACTGCTTTGCCTGGGTCGTGGTCACGTTCTGGCCCTGCACGTCGAAGGTGACGTTGACGAACGCGGTCTGCTTGTCGGCGCTGATCTGGTGGGAGCCGACCGGGGTGTACGGGCCCTCGACGACGGTGACATGGGGCAACTGCTCGACCTTGGCCATCATGGCCTCGATCGACGCCTGGACCGAAGGGTCGGTGACCGGTCTGCCGTCAGTCGTGTGGAAGACGATGCGCTCCTGGTCGCCGGCCTGGCGGGGCGCGGCAGCCTGCAGCAGGTCGAGCGCCTGGGTCGACTCGGTGTGGGGGAGCGAGAAGCTGTTCGAGTAGGCGGTGCCGACTGACTGCGACAGGGCGGTCATGCCGACCAGGGCGACCAGCCAGAGCACGACCACGGCGACTCGGTGGCGGACGCACCACGTGGCGAGGGACTTCATTGGTGGGGACTCCTGTTCGATACGGGGGTGCTGTCACCCGTCGGCCACCGGGGGGAGCGGTGGTGGGGCGGGCCCGGGGAAGGCCGTCCCGTCCGACGGAACCCCCATTGTCCCCCATCGGCGGACCCTGTCCGCGCACCGGTGCGACAGCGGCCGCCCACCGGCCATGATGGGCCCATGGACGCCCCACCCCGCCTCGTCCCGCTCGAGGGATCCTTCAACTTCCGTGACCTCGGCGGCTACCGGGGCCTCGACGGCCGGCACACCCGCTGGGGCCGCCTGTTCCGCAGCGACGCCCTCCACGAGCTGACCGACGAGGACGTGGCAACGCTCCGGGCGATGGGACTACGGACGGTGATCGACCTGCGCACCGAGCGCGAGCTGCACCGGTCGGGCCGGGGACCGCTCGAGCCCGAGCTGGTGGCCTTCCATCATCTGGCCGTCGTCCAGGAGGGCGTCCGGGGTACCGTCACCGCCGACGCCGAGTCGCTGGCCGCCCCGGCCCCGCCCGGTGACGATCTGGCTGAGCGCTACCTCTGGTACCTCGAGGTCGGCCGCGGGTCTCTCGTCGAGGCGCTGACCGTCCTGGGCGGAGCCGATCACTACCCGCTGGTCTTCCACTGCGCGGCGGGCAAGGACCGCACCGGTGTGCTGGCCGCCCTGGTGCTGGAGCTGGTGGGCGTCGACCGCGAGGTGATCGTGGCCGACTACGTGATCACCGCGGAGCGGATCCGGTTCATCTTGGACCGCTGGCGAGCAGAGCCCGAGTTCGCCGAGCGGATGGCCAGGATCCCGCCGTCACGGTTCAGCGTCGAGGCGCCCACCATGGCCGGCTTCCTGGACGGCCTGGCCGAGCGGTACGGCGGGGCGCGGGCCTGGGCCCTCGCCGCCGGCGTGCCGGCGGGGGTACTGGACCACCTGGTCGAACTGGTCCTCGAGCCGGCCGGCTGAGCCCGCCCCGGGCGCCCGAGGGGGGATGCCCGGTCCGGCCCCGGCGGCCGTAGGATGGGCGCATGGTCGCCTCGATCCTGGAGTCCCTGGCCCTCGGTGTGGTGGTGCTGGCCGGACTGGTGTCCGTCGCCGCCCTGACCGGCGGATACCTCCTGTGGCGCTTCGCTCGTCGCCGGCTGCGCGCCTTCCGCTCCCACGGCGCCGTCATCGGGGCCACCGCGGCGTGGGAGGCGGCGGCGTCCAATCGGTGGAACCGCACCGGCGTCCCGGCCTCGCCTTCCGACGTGGCGACGTGGTCCTCCACCCGGGTCCGCAAGGAGTTGTGGCGCTCGGTCGACCGGGCCGCCTCGGCGGTGCGTGCCGCCGATTCGGTCGGGGCACCGACGGCGGAGCTGCCGTCGCTGTGCCGGAGGCTCCAGGGCGCGGCCACCGACATGGACAAGGTGCTGCGGGTGGACCCGGCGGCCCGGGTGCCGGCCGCACTGTGCGAACAGGTGCTCGAGGTGATGCGTGCCGCCGACGACGTCCAGCAGGCCGCAGTGGCCTCGGCGGGTGAGGCGAACAGTCACCGGGTGCGCGAGCTGACCGAGGACGCCGGCCAGGAGCTGACCCTGCTCGACGCCGGCCTGGTCTCGTGGCGCACCGCCGGACTGCCCCGGCTCCCGCGCTGAGGACGCCCCTCCACGTCCCCGGAGCACTACGGTCACATGCAGAGGCGTAGTGCTCCGGGGGCTGACGGGGACACCTGAGGCGGGGGGAGTCGTGCCCATGGCCCGGTCGGATGGTCCAGACGTCGAGTCGCAGGTCGTCGCCGAGCACGTCGACGTGCTGGTGGTCGGGGCGGGCATCTCGGGGATCGACGCCGCGTACCACCTGTCGACCCGGCGCCCCCAGACGTCGTTCGTGGTCCTCGAGGCACTGGAGGGCTACGGCGGCACGTGGCTGGTCCACCGGTACCCGGGCGTCCGGTCGGACAGCGACCTGTACACCTTCGGCTACGCCTGGAAGCCGTGGGTGGGCCCGCCCATCGCCACCGCAGACGAGATCCAGTCCTACCTGGGCGAGGTGCTCGAGGAGCACGACCTGGCCCGGCACATCCGCTACCGCCACCGCATCGACTCGGCGTCCTGGTCGAGCGGGGACGACCGGTGGACGGTCGTGGCAACCCGGACCGATACCGGGGAGACGTGCCGGTTCACCGCCGGCTTCCTCTGGATGTGCCAGGGGTACTACCGCCACGCCCAGGGCTACACGCCCGACTGGCCCGGCCTCGACCGGTTTGCGGGCCCCGTGGTCCACCCGCAGACGTGGCCCGAGGACCTCGATCTCACCGGCAGGCAGGTGCTGGTCGTCGGCTCGGGGGCGACGACCGCGACGCTGGTCCCGGCCATTGCCGACCGCTGCGCCCACGTGACGGTGCTGCAGCGGTCACCCACCTACTTCTACGCCGGGCCCAACGTGAACGAGCTGGCCGACATGCTCCGTCTGCTCGAACTGCCCGACGAGTGGGTCCACGAGATCGTGCGCCGCAAGCTCCTGTTCGACGCCCACGCGCTGATCCAGCTCTCGCTCGACGAACCGGAGCTGGTGAAGGAGGAGCTCATCCGGATGGTGGCCGAGTTCCTGCCGGCCGGGTATGACGTCGCCACCCACTTCACCCCCCGGTACGACCCGTGGCGCCAGAGGGTCGCGTTCGTGCCCGACGGCGACCTGTTCGCGGGGATCTCGGCGGGGACGGCGTCGATGGTGACCGACGAGATCGCGACCTTCGACGAGCAGGGCGTCGTGCTCGCCTCGGGCGACCGGATCGACGCCGACGTCGTGGTGACCGCCACCGGGTTCAACCTGAGTGTGCTGGGGGGCATCGCCTTCACGGTCGACGGGACTCCGCTGGACCTGGCGTCCACCGTGACCTACCGCGGCGCCATGTTCACCGGGGTGCCCAACCTGCTGTGGGTCTTCGGCTACTTCCGGGCCAGCTGGACCCTCCGCGCCGATCTGCTGTCCGCGTTCGTCTGCCGGCTCCTCGACCACATGGACGAGCTCGGCGCACACCGGGTGACGCCCCGACTGCGGGCCGAGGACGCCGGCATGACCGTCGGGCCGTGGATCGACCCGGCCGACTTCAACCCGGGCTACCTCCAGCGGTCGATGCACCTCATGCCCGGGAGCGGCGACAAGCCGGAGTGGCGCCACAGCCAGGACTACTGGTCCGAGCGGAGGCTCTTCCCCGAGGCGGACCTCGACGACGGGTGCCTCGCCTACGAGTGACCCGGGCGAACCGGGTCGGCCTGCATCCGGCCTAGCGCTCGGCGCTGATGGCGTCGGCCAGGACGCCGAGGCCGTCGTCGAGCAGCTCGGGCTCGATCACCAGCGGGGGCAGGAGGCGCAGCACGTTGCCGTAGCTCCCGCACGAGAGCGTGATCACCCCGGCACGGTGACAGGCGGCCACGATGCGCCTGGCGGCGTCGGGGTCCGGTTCCGTCGTCCCCGGCCTCACCAGCTCCATGGCCATCATGGCCCCGCGGCCGCGGATGTCGCCGATGCCGGGGTTGCGCGCTTGCATTGCGGTGAACCGCTCGCCGATCACGGCGCCGATCTTGGTGGCCGCCGCAGCCAGGTCCTGGTCCTCCATGGTGGCGATGGAGGCGAGCGCGGCCACGCAGGACACCGGGTTGCCGCCGTAGGTGCCGCCCAGGCCGCCCACGTGCACGTCGTCCATGAGCTCGGCCCGGCCGGTGACGGCGGCGAGCGGCATGCCGCCGGCCATCGCCTTGGCCGTCGTGATCAGGTCGGGCACCACACCCTCGTCGTCGCAGGCGAACCAGTCGCCGGTGCGGCAGAAGCCGGTCTGGATCTCGTCGGCGATGAACAGGACGCCGTTGGCCCGGCACCACTCGGCCACGGCAGGCAGGAAGCCGGGGGCAGGGACGATGAACCCGCCCTCGCCCTGGATGGGCTCGATCAGGACGCAGGCGGCGTTGTCCACGCCGACCTGCCGCTCGATCTGCTCGACGGCCCGCGCCGCGGCCTCGGCCCCGGTCATGCCCTCGGGGTCGCGGTAGGGGTAGGACATGGCGACCCGGTAGACCTCCGGGGCGAACGGCCCGAACCGGTTGCGGTACGGCATGTTCTTGGCCGTCAACGCCATGGTGAGATTGGTCCGGCCGTGGTAGGCGTGGTCGAACACGACGACGCCCTGGCGGCCGGTGACGTGTCGGGCGATCTTGACCGCGTTCTCGACGGCCTCGGCGCCCGAGTTGAACAGGGCGCTCCGCTTCTCGTGGTCCCCGGGGGTCCGGGCGTTCAGCGCCTCGCACACGGCCACGTACTGCTCGTAGGGGCTGACCATGAAGCAGGTGTGGGCGAACTCGGCCGCCTGGGCCTGCACGGCCTCGACCACGGCCGGGGCGGCATGGCCCACGCTGACGACGGCGATGCCGGACCCCAGGTCGATCAGTGAGTTGCCATCGACGTCGACCAGGACCGCGCCCTCGCCCCGTTCGATGTAGAGCGGAAAGACGGAGCTGACCCCAGGCGCCACCGCGGCGCGGCGGCGGGCGTCGAGCTCCTTCGACCGGGGGCCGGGAAGCTCGGTGACGATTCGACGTGATTGGTTGATCCGGGGCGTGTCCACGACGCTAAGCGTAGTTGACGGCCCCCGATCCGGCTCGGGCGGCTAGTCGGCCGAGGCCATGGCGATCACGGCGAAGGTGGCACCGGTGGGGTCGAACAGGACCGAGAACCGTCCGGGCGGGATGTCGGTCGGGGGCACGACGACGGTGGCGCCCGCAGCGGAGGCCTTCGCCACGGTGGCATCGCAGTCGGTGGTGCCGAAGTAGACGAGCCAGTACGACGGCACCTCGGCCGGCACCTCGGCCGGCATCGCCATCATCCCGGCGATGCCAGAGCCGTCGAGCTGCCACTCGGTGTAGTCGTTGCCACCCATGTCCATGGTGTTGGCGGTCCACCCGAAGACGCGGGCGTAGAAGGCGGTTGCGGCCGCGGTGTCCCGGGTCGACAGCTCGTTCCAGACGAGGGCACCCGGCTCGTTGACCAGCCCGGCACCAGTGTGCGCCCGGGGCTGCCACACCGCGCACGCGGCCCCGGTCGGATCGGCGAAGACGGCCATGCGGCCGACGTCGAGCACATCCATGGGCGGGACGAATACCGTGCCGCCCGCGTCGGTCACCGCGGCCACGGCGGCATCGGCGTCGTCGACGGACACGTAGGTGGTCCACGCCGGCGGCTGCCCGGCCATCATGATCGGGCCGCAGCCGGCCACGGGCACGCCACCGATCTCGAACATCCGGTACCCACCGGCTTCGGGCGCCAGCTCAGGGGCCTCCCAGCCGAAGAGCTCCCCGTAGAAGGTGACGGAGGCCGCCACGTCCGGGCTGGCCAGATCCACCCAGGACGGCGTGCCGGGGGTGTAGGACTCGACTCGGGACATGACATCCTCCTCGTTCGTTTCCCCGGCGCCGGGGCACGGTGCTCCCCTCGCGGACCATGGTGCCACAAGGCGGCGGGACCCGCCCGGTCCGGTGTGCCCGAGGCACCATGGGCGCGGACCGTTCAGTTGCCGAAGTTCCAGCCCTCGCCCCGCTCGTAGTGGTGGATGATGTTCTTGGCCATGAGGATCTTGTGGACCTCGTCGGGGCCGTCGGCAAGGCGCAGCACCCGGGCCGTCAGGTACATCCCGGCCAGCGGCAGGTCGTTGCTCACGCCGGCGCCGCCCCACACCTGGATGGCCCGGTCGACCACCCGGTGGTAGGCGGCCGGCACGAATACCTTGATCGCCGAGATGGCCGTGCGCGCGTCGGGGTCGCCGTTGGCCACCTTTTCGGCGGCGTTGATCGTCATGAGCCGGGCCGACTGCACGTCCATGTACGACTCGGCGATGAACCCCTGGATGAACTGCTTGTCCTTCAGGAGCCCGCCGTGGACCTCGCGGGTGAGGGCACGCTCGACCATCAGGTCGAACGCCCGCCACATCTGCCCGACCGAGTTCATGCAGTGGTAGACCCGACCGGCGCCCAGCCGGTCCTGTGCGGCCTGGTGGCCCTGGCCGACGAGCCCGAGCGTGTTCTCGACGGGCACGCGGACGTTCTCGTACTTGATCTCGCAGTGGTCCGAGGTGGAGTGGCCGAAGATGCCGATGCCCCTGATGATGTTCACGCCCTTGGTGGCGGTCGGCACGATGATCTGCGTCATCTTGCCGGGCGTGCCGAGCTCGCCCGTCGGGTCGTTGGCCCGGCACATGACGATGAAGAAGTCGGCGTCGATCCCGTTCGACGTGAACCACTTGTGGCCGTTGATGACCCACTCGTCGCCGTCGCGCACGGCCTCGGTGGCGATGGACCGCGGGTCGGACCCGGCGTGGTCGCGCTCGGTCATGGAGAAGCCCGACTGCATCTCGCCCTCGATCAGGGGCAGCAGCCACTTCTTCTTCTGCTCCTCGGTCCCGTACTTCACCAGGACGCTGGCGTTCCCCGAGTTGGGCGCGGCGATCCCGAACAGCGCCGAGGCGCCGACCGCGTAGGAGAGGATCTCGTACATGTAGGCCAGTTCGAGGAAGTCGAGGCCCATGCCGCCGTACTCGGTGGGGAGGTGGGGCGCCCACAGTCCGGCCTCGTTCACCTTGGCCTTGACCTCCTCACGCAACTCGATGCTCTGGTGGCGGGCCTTCTCCCGCTCCTCCTCGTCGAGCTCACCGGCCCGACGGGAGCGCCACAGGATCTCCTCGTTCGGGAGGATCTCGGCGTTGATGAAATCGGCCGTGCGCCGCCGGATGTCGTTGACGGCGGGATCGAGGCCGGGGATAGGCGTCACGTTGATCGCCACGGGAGTCTCCTTGGTCGTGGGTAGCCAGGTGCTCCCGCCATCATGGCCCAGGTCGGCCGAGGCGGCCCCGGGCCCCGGGGCGGTCCCCTCGGGGCCCGGGTCGACGGGGATCGTGCCGGGGCGGCGCTACTGTGCGCGGCATGGCAGCTGCACCGTTCTCCTACTCGCCCCTGACCCTCGACCGGCGCACCCTGGACGAGATCGCCGTCCTGGGTGCCCGGGGCTTCTACGATGACCCGTTCTTCATGCACCTCGCCCACGAGCCGCTGCTTCGGGCCCGGGGGCTGGCCCTCTACCTGCGGAGCCACCTGATCGCCCTGGGGGACAGCGCGGTGGCCACCGGCGCCCGCAACGCCGCTGGCCTCCTGGTCGGCATCTGTGTGTGGCAGAAGCCGGGGACCTACCCGCTGCCCGTCGGTCGGCAGGCCCGTGAGCTGGCCGGATCGCTGCGGGCGCTCATCCCTCGCCCCGCGTCGCTGGTGACGGGCCTGCGCTACACGATGGCCGTCGAGAAGGCGCGACCCCGGGACGAGCACTGGTACCTCTGCCTCCTGGCCGCCGACCCGATGGCGTGGCGCCGCGGGATCGGGACCGCGCTGCTCGAGCCGTCGCTGGCCGCCCTCGACGAGGACGGGTTGCCCTGTTACCTCGAGACGCAGAAGGAGGACAACCTGGCGTACTACCGGCGGTTCGGGTTCGAGGAGACGGCGCGGCTGACCCCGTCCAAGGGCGGACCGCCCCTGTTCACCATGACCCGACCGGTGCGCTGAGGCGGGTGTCGGTCAGCCGGGCGACCCGTCGATGACTGCGAGGACCTCGCCCGTCGACTCGCCGTCGGGGGTGCCGGTCGCACGCCACCTGATCCTGCCACTGCCGTCGACCAACAGGGCCGTGATGGTGTTCGTGTCGGTGATGTCGAGGGCGTAGGCGGCCTTGGCCACGTTCGTGTAGACGGTCAGGGTGTGCTGCCGGGCGTGGGCCTCCCGCACGGCTTGGGCCATGCCGCCGTCGATGAACGACCGTGCCGGCGACCACATCGTGCCGATCACCGGCACCTCCCAGCACTCGAGTCCCGGCCGGTCGGGGGCGACGGTCCCGTGCCAGGCCACCCACTCGTCGACGAGCGCCTGGTGCTGGCGCCGGAAGGCAATCACGACGAGATTCCACTCGCCGGTGAACACGTCGGGCAGGGTGCACGCCGTGCGCTCGAGGTCCCGCGCCGCCAGTGAGGGGAACCGGTCGCCGGAGCTCCACGCCGCGCCAGGTGCCGCATCGGTCATGGGGAGCCTCCGGGGTCGTCGTCCTGTCAGCCTACGGGCGTCCCCTCACCTGGTGGGGCCGGCCAGGTCGTAGACGGTCACGCCGTCCACGGTCCTGGCCGTGTAGTGGGCGGCGACCCAGGTGGCGATGACCGACGAGTCCGAGGTGGATGACCCTCCGGGCCCGAACCCGCCGCCCCCGCTGATGTAGTAGTGGATGCGGCCCCCGGTCACGAGCTTCTGGAACTGGGTGATCGTCGGTGTCGGGTCGGTGCCGTTGAACCCACCGATGGCCATCACCGGCTCGCCCGAGCCGAGCTGGTAGCCCGACGCCGAGTTCGACCCGGTGGTGGCAGCCACCCAGGAGTACCGGGACGCGTCCGCCCGCAGGAGTGCGATCAGCTGCTTGCCGGGGGTTGAGGCGTTCAGCAGTCCACCGCCGGCGCCGCCCGGGAAGCCGCCGGTCGCCGTGCGCGCGCCGCCCGGGAACCCGCCGGTCGTACCACCGGCTCCACCCGGGACCCCGCCCGTGGCGTTGCCGACACCGCCGGGGAACCTGCCGCCAGCCGGGGGCGTGAACCCAACGGGGCCGCCGACCGTGCCCGTGCGCCCGGTGCCACCACCCGGGAATCCGCCCGGGAAGCCGCCCGGGAAGCCGGTACGTCCGCCGGCGTTCCCCCCGGGGCCACCGGGGAACCTGCCGGGGCCGAACCCGCCGGCCACGGCCGGCCCGGCCGAAGGGATGGATCCGGTGTGGGGGGTCGACGCCGTGTCGAGGGAGTATGCCGCGGGGCCAGCCAACACGGCGGCGATCCCGAGGCCGGCGATGCCGGCGGCCAGCACGCCGCGAGCGCGGGGGAGGGCGATGACGGCTGCGGCGACAGCCAGGCCGCCGAACAGGATCAGCCAGCGCAGCGCCGGGTACCAGTCGGGGCTCCATCCGAGGAGCACGAACGACCAGGCGACGGTGGCGACGACGGCCGCGGCGAGCGCCAGCCGGGGGAACAGCTCCTCCCGCCGGCTCCACAGGACCCAGGCGCCCATGCCCACGAGCGCTCCGACGGCCGGTGCCAGGACCACCGCGTAGTACGGGTGGATGATGCCCTGGGCGTAGCTGAGGATGAGCCCGGTGAGCAGGAGCCATCCACCGAAGAGCACGAATGCTGCCCTGGTGCGGTCGGTCCGCGGGGAGCGCCGGGTCAGCCACAGGACGGCGGCGAGCCCGACGAGCGCGCCGGGGATGAGCCACGAGATCTGCCCCCCGAACGACTTGAGGAACAAGCGGTCCCAGCCCGTCGGCCCCCACATGGAACCGGCCGCGCCGCCGGGCCCGCCTCCGCCGACGCTGCCGCGCTCGTTTCCGCTGAGCCGGCCGATGCCGTTGTAGCCGAAGATGAGATTGAGCAGGCTGTTGTCCGTCGATCCGCCGATGTAGGGCCGGTCGGCGGCGGGGGTGAGTTGGACCGCGGCCACCCACCACCCGCCGGCCACGACCATGGCGACGCCGGACCACGCGAGCTGGACGACCCGGCGGCCCAGCTTCGGTGGACCGGCCACCAGGTAGACCAGGCCCAGGACGGGCATGAGGATGACCGCCTGGAGCATCTTGGTGATGAATCCGAAGCCGACGAGTGCGCCGGCCAGCACCAGCCACCGGGTGCGGCCCGCCTCGACGGCCCGGATGGTGGCATAGGCGGCGCCGGTGAGCAGCAGGGTCAGCAGTGCGTCGGGGTTGTTGAAGCGGAACATCAACGTGGCCACCGGGGTCAGCGCCACCACGGCGCCGGCCAGCAGTGCGGCCCCGGGGGCGAACCAACGGCGGACGCACAGGTAGACGAGGCCCACTGTGGCCACGCCCTCGAGGGCCTGGGGCACGAGGATGCTCCATGCGTTGACGCCGAACACCCGTGCGGACAGCTCCATCACCCACAGCGAGGCCGGCGGCTTGTCCACGGTGATGAAGTTGGAGCTGTCGAACGAGCCGAAGAAGAACGCCTTCCAACTCCTCGT
>JADGOH010000172.1 GCA_017883025.1 Acidimicrobiales bacterium | reverse complement strand
GGACCTGCATGCTGGCCTCGATCATGAAGAGCGTGGCCGTGGCCACGCCGATCGAGGTGTTGATGTAGTCGACCTGGCCGGTGGCCTCGACCAGCCGCGCGATCTCGACGGCGTCGTCGATACCGGTCCCGCCCTCGATCAGTTCGTCGCCGCAGATGCGGACCCCGAGTGCCCGGTCGGCACCGATGGTCGAGCGCACCGCGTCGACGATCTCGAGCAGGAGGCGTGCCCGGTTCGCCAGGCTCCCGCCGTACTGGTCGGTCCGCCGGTTGGTGGCGGGCGAGAGAAAACCGCGGACGATCGAGGAGTGGGAGCACTGGAGTTCGACGCCGTCGAAGCCGCCCGCGGTGCAGTGGCCGGCTACGGTGGCGTAGCCGTCCACGATCTCGGCGATCTCGTGGTGCTCGACGGCCTTCGGGACCTCGCGGAAGAGGGGGTCGGGGACCGGGCTGGGGGCCCACACCGGCAGGCGCGAGTACATCGACGACGCCTGTCCCCCGTTGTGGTTGAGCTGGGCGAAGATCGGCACGTCGTGGGCGTGCACCGCGTCGGTGATCCGCTTGTACCCGTCCACGACCCCGGGGTGGAAGCCGTGGATCAGCTTCTCGTAGGGCCAGTCGGTCGGATGGGTGGAGTGCTCCTCGGTGATGATCAGACCGGCGCCGCCGGCGGCCCGTGCCGCGTAGTAGGCGGCATGCTGCTCGGTGGGCATCCCGTCGGCGGCGTAGTTGGTCAGGTGCGCCGAGAACACGATGCGGTTGGCCACCGTCACCGGGCCGAGGCGCAGCGGGGTGAAGAGATGCCGGTACCGGCCCGAGGAGCTCACCGGGCCGCCCCGTCGCCCGTGGTGTTCACCGGGCCGAGGCCCCGGCGTCGACGGTCATGGTGAGGCCGGTCACATACCGTGCCTCGTCGGAGGCGAGGAACAGCACGGCGTTCGAGATGTCCTCGGCCCGGACCAGGTCGACCGGAAGCGAGTTGAGGAAGAGTGAGCCGACGTCGGGGCTCGCCTCGATGCGCTCGGTCAGGCCGGTCATCCCGTTCAGCATCGGGGTGTCGACCCCGGTCGGGTGCAGCGAGTTCACCCGGATGTGCTTGGAGGCCAACTCGTTGGCGAGGCTCCGCATGATGCCGACCAGTCCGTGCTTGGAGGCGACGTACGGCGTGAGGAACGGCTGGCCCTTCAGTCCGGCGGTCGAGCTGATCAGGACCATCGACCCGCCCCCGCGCCCGAGCAGGTGGGGGATGGCGGCGGTACAGGTGTTCCAGACCCCCGTGAGGTTGACGCCGATGACCGTGTCCCACAACTCGGGGGTCACTTCGTCCCAGCGCTGGATCGAGCAGACGCCGGCGTTCGCCACGGCGATGTCGAGGCCGCCGAGTTCCCCGGCACCCTCGGCCACCGCGTCGGCCAGGGCGCGGGCGTCGCGCACGTCGACGATGGCGGTCACGGCCCGGGCCCCGGCCTCCTCGACCAGCCGCGCGGTGGTGGCCAGGTCCTCGGGCGTGGACGTGGCGTAGCTCACGTGGTCGACGGGCGCGCAGATGTCGATGCCGATGATGTCGGCACCCTCGGCGGCCAGCCGGAGGGCGTGACTGCGGCCCTGGCCCCGGGCCGCGCCGGTCACGAGGGCCACCTTGCCGGCCACCCGTCCCCGGGCGCGGTCAGTGGCGTGGCGGGAGTCGGGGTCGGTCACGGTGTGGCTCCTGTCGTGGAGTGGACGCGGGCGGCGGGAACCGCGCCAGTGATCTCGAAGGCCCGACGGCGCCCCTCGAGCACGGCCTCGAGGACGGTCCGGGGGGCGACGCAGTCCCCGGCCCGCAGGGTGCCGGGCCGCTCGTCGTACAGTGCCTCGTCGGGCAGGCGGTGACCGCAGTCGACCAGGACGCCGGCGGGAAGCGCTCGTCCCTCGCCGGTCCAGACGTCCTCGACGTGGACCCGGCCCCCGTCGATGCGGCGGACGAGGGCGCGCAGCTCGCGCCGGACGCCGGCACGCTGCAGCCGGGTGTTGGCGTCGGCCAGGTCACCGGTGAGCGACAGGAGGGTCCCGGCGATCTGGTCGGGGGTGACGAGCGACACCTCGCGCCCGGCGGCCGCCAGCCACTCGGCAACACCCACGCCGACCGGGCCGCCGACGGGATCGTGCACGACGACGGGGCCGTGGGGCAGCGCAGCCGACCCTCCGGCCAGTGCCGCGGCTGCGTCGACCACGGTGACCGAGCCGTCGGCCGGGTGGACCCACGGCGCCGGGCGGGCGCCAGTGGCCAGTACCACCGTGGTCCCGTCGGCCCGTGCGGCGTCGATGTCGGACGCGGTGACCTCACGGCCGAGCTCGACGGTCACGCCCAGCCGGGCGCACTCGGCGGCCAGCCAGCCGGCGAGGTCGGCCAGGCGTTCGCGTCCCGGGCCCACGGCGGCGGCCCGCAGTGCTCCGCCCGTGACGGCGGAGCGTTCGACGACCGTCACCCTGTGCCCGTGCAGCCGCAGCACGCGGGCGCACTCGAGGCCGGCCGGTCCGGCGCCCACCACGAGCACGTCGCCCAGGGCCTCCCCGTGTCCGTCCGCCGGGTCGTCCGCCGGGTCGACGTCCACCGTCTCGTGTCCGGAGCGGGGCTCCCCGACGCAGCTGACGAGGGGGTTGCGGTTGTCCCGCACGCGACATGCCTGGTTGCACAGGATGCAGGGCCTCGCCTGGGCCGTCCGGTCGGCGCGGACGAGCGCCACGAGACCGGGTTCGGCGATCTGGGCACGTGTCATCTCGACGAGGTCGGCCACCCCGTCGGCCAGCGCCGCTGCGGCCTGGCCCGGGTCGACGACGCTGCCCTGCAGCACCACCGGGGCCCGGCCGTCGGCCGCCTCGCGCATGGCCGCGCACAGCTCGAGGTTGAACCCTGCCGGCGTGTGGGCGTCGGGACGGTAGGCGGTGGAGGAGTAGGGGCCCCCCCGGACCACGGTGAGGAGGTCCACCCGGTCGACGAGCTCGTCCACCTGGGCGGCGGCGTGCTCGGGGGTCACGCCCGCCCACGGTGCCAGTTCGTCGCACGACAGGCGGAGGGCCACCACCCGCTCAGGCCCGACGGCGGCGCGGACAGCGTCCAGGACCTCACGGGTGAGGCGTAGCCGGTCCCCGCCGTAGGCGTCGTCGCGCACGTTGGTGATGCCGGAGTGGAATTGGCGGAGGAGGGACAGCGCGCCGGCGTCCACCTCGACGCCGTCCAGGCCGGCCGCCACGGCCGTCCGCGCCGCGGCGCCGAACCCGTCGACGACCGCGGCCAGCTCGTCGGGGCCCATGGCCATCGGCAGCTCGCGGCTCGCGGCGTCGGCGACGGGCGACGGCGCCCACAGGACGGACTGGGAGAATGCGCTCGAGCCCTGTCCGCCGGCGTGTCCGAGCCCGGCCAGCACCACCGTGCCGAACGGACGGCACGCCTCGGCGACCGCCCCCCACCCGGATTCGCACTCCTCGGCCAGCGGCGCCCGCTCGTAGGGCCAGTCCCACGGGTGGACGGAGGCCGTCTCGGTGACCACGACCCCGGCGCCGCCCGCCGCACGAGCCGCGTAGTAGGCGACGTGGCGCCCGCTGAGGGCGCGTCCTTCCCCGAGGTTCGTCTCGTGGGGGCCGAACACCACGCGGGACGGTGCCTCCCGGGCCCCGAGGGCGACCGGGTCGGTGGGGCTCGTCACGGTCATTCCGCCCGGAGGGCGGCCCCGGCCCCGGCCAGCGGGCTCTCGTCGCACCGCCGGTCGGGCCGGTGCGACGGCGTGAGCGCCACGGCCACCCGACGGGGTCGCGACGAGTGGTCGGGCGAGGGGCGAGGGGCCTTCACGTCGCCCCGTGCGTCCAGGGCGTTCTCCCCGTGCCCGAGGACACACTCGGGGTCCGGGCCGTCGAGGGGCAGCCCGGTGAAGAACTTGGCGGCCATGCACCCGCCGCGGCAGGCGTCGTAGTGGCCGCACGACGTGCAGGCGCCCTCGCCCTGCGGGGCGCGGAGCTCGGCGAAGAGCGCGGACTCCCGCCACACCGACGTGAACCCGCCGGGCGTGCGGACGTTGCCCGCCAGGAACTCGTCATGGATGGCGAACGGGCAGGCGTAGACGTCGCCCACCGGGTCGACCAGGCAGACGACCCGGCCAGCCCCGCACAGGTTCAGGCCGGGGAGGGCGTCGCCGAAGGCGGACAGGTGGAAGAAGGAGTCGCCCGTCAGTACGTCCTCGCCCCGGGCCACCAGCCAGTCATACAGCTGGCGCTGCTGGACGGCGGTCGGATGGAGCTCGTCCCACACGTCGGCGCCCCGTCCCGCAGGGCGCAGGCGGGTGAGGCGCAGCTGGGCCCCGTAACGGTCGGCGAGCGACTTGAACGCATCGAGCTGCCCCACGTTGTGGCGGGTGACCACCACGGAGATCTTGAAGCCGGCGAAGCCGGCCGCGGCCAGTCGCTCCATGGCGGTCACGGCGGTGGCGAACGAGCCCACGCCCCGGACGGCGTCGTTCACCTCGGCGGTCGCCCCGTCGAGCGACAGCTGCACGTCGACGTAGTCGCTGGCGGCCAGCCGGGCGGCCACGCCGTCGGTGATCCGAGAGCCGTTGGTCGAGAACTTGACCCCGACACGGTGCGCAGTGGCGTAGTCGACGAGCTCCCAGAAGTCGGACCGGATGGTCGGCTCGCCCCCGCCGATGTTGACGTAGAAGATCTGCATGCGCTCGAACTCGTCGATGAGCGCCTTGCACTCGTCTGTCGAGAGCTCGTGCGGGTCGCGTCGTCCCGAGCTCGAGAGGCAATGGACGCACGCCAGGTTGCAGGCGTAGGTCAGCTCCCAGGTCAGGCAGATGGGTGCGTCGAGCCCCTGCTCGAACCGGTCGACGAGGCGGAACCCCGGGTCGGGGCCGGCGAGGGTCACGCCGCCCGCTCACAGATCATGCCGGTGGCGGCCAAGGTGCCCAGGGCCTGCTCGTAGGCGGCCAGCTCCTCGGGCGCCACGCCGGCCGCCCGGCACGCCTCGAGTCCTGACGGCTGGTCGGCCAGCGACTCGACCACGGCGAGGAGGGTGCGGCTCTTCAGGAACGACAGGCGGCGGGTGCCGAAGTGGTAGGCCAGCGCGCCGAACGACTCCGGACGGAGCGACACCTGCGGGTGGAGCGCCCAAGGGCGCGCCGGGTCGTAGCCGGGGGCCGTCGTGGTCGTGGTCATGGCGTGGAGCGCGGGTCGGCTGTGGTCGGCGTCGGTCGGCGGCCTAGTAGACGCCGCACATCCCGTCGATGGACACGTCCTCGACCAGCAGGTCGGCGCTGACGAGGGGGGTGGCCGCGGCAGCGGCGGGCGCCGGGGCGTCCTGGTCGCCGGTGGTGGCCTCGGTGCTCTCCGGGGTCGGGGTGACGGTCATGGGTCCTCCGGTGGTCGGCCGGCTGGCGCCGGGTCTCACTTGGTGGGTGCAATTTAGTGCACTCGATGCCAAAATGGAAGTGTGGCCACCGGGGAGCGATGACGGCGGTGTCCGGCGCAGGCGTGGACGGGTCACCGGAGCCGACACGAGGCCGCCCGGCCGCCACCTCGCGACAGGACGTGGCGCGGGCCGCGCTCGATCTCTTCGCCCGCCAGGGCTACGACGACACCACAGTGGATGAGATCGCGTCGGCGGTCGGGATCTCACGTCGGACGTTCTTCCGGTACTTCGAGTCGAAACCGGACGTGGTCTGGGGGGAGTTCGACGCCGAGCTGGTCCGGCTGCGCGAGCGGCTCGACGAGGCGCCGACCACCGAGCCGCTCATGGAGGTCCTGCGCCGCTCGGTCATGGCCACCAACCGGTTCGGCGCCGGCGAGCTCGACGAGCTCCGGATGCGCATGGTCCTCATCGGCACCGTGCCCACCCTGGTGGCCCATTCGGCGGTGCGGTACGAGGAGTGGTGCGACGTGGTCGCCGGGTTCGCCGCAGGCCGGCTCGGCGGGTCGCCCGACGACCTGGGCCCCCAGACCGTGGCCCGGGCGGCACTCGGCGCCGCCATGGCCGCGTTCGCCTGCTGGGCCCGCGACGAGGATGGTGACCTGGTGGCCGAGGTGGACCGGGCGTTCCGGCTGCTGGCGACCGGCTTCGACGGGTCCCACACCCCGGACTGACCCCACCGCCGGTCGTGTCAGTCGGCAGGTGGGACCTCGTCCGGCAGCATCGAGTGCATCACGACGTCGACGCGGTCGTCCCCGTCCCCCCAGTAGCCCCGGAGCAACCCCTCGGCGCGGAAGCCCACCCGCCGGGCGAGCTCCAGCCCGGCAGGGTTCTCGACGGCCACCAGCGCCTGCAGCCGCTTGACGCCGAGGCCGTCGACGCACCACCGGTCCAGCAGCCGCAGCGCCCGCGAGGCAATGCCTGCGCCGCGCCGAGAGGCGACGACCCCGCAGCCGACCTCGCCGACGTCGTGGTCACCCATGACCAGCATCGCCTCGCCGATGTACGCGCCGTCCTCGATGTCGGCGATCACCAGATGGAGGAGGTCGCCGTCGGCCCGGTAGCGCTCGAAAAGCGCGACGACCAGGTCGGGGTCGTCGGCCGGGAGCGGCGGCACCCACCGGGACGTCGCCGTGTCCCTGGTGAACGCCGACGCAGCGTCGAAGTCGTCTGACCGGAAGGGGCGGAGCAGGAACGCCGGGCACGACAGCGGCGGGTCGGGGTAGTCGAGCGTCACGGCGATCCGCCCAGGGTATCCGCGGATGCCGGCGAAGCCCGGCGCCGCACTTCCGAGGCTCTCCCGCCCAGTGCCGCCCTCACCTCGGTGGAGTACGTTGAGGTCGGAGCCGGAACCCACCGGCGTGACGAGCGAAATTGGAGGATCCCACCATGATGAGGAGAAGGCCACTCAGGCGAGCAGCGGTCGTCGGCGGCGTCGCCGCTGTCGCGCATCATGCCGGCAAGAACTCAGGCCAGGCACAGGCCGAGCAGGCCAACCAGCAGAATGCCCCAGCGCCCCCGCCCGCACCGGCGCCCGCCGTCGGTGGCCAGGACATGGTCACGCAGCTCGAGAACCTGAAGAAGCTGCTCGACGATGGCGTCCTGACCCAGGCGGAGTTCGACGCCCAGAAGCAGAAGATTCTCGCGAGTTCCTGAGGAGGGACCACAGCCATATGACCATCGGACCTGTTCAGATGTTGGTGCTCGGATTTGCCGAGCCCGAATTCACCGGCAAGATCGCTGCGGAGCTCGACAAGTTGCGCGAGCACGAGTTCGTGCGCATCTTGGACGCGCTCGTCGTGCAGAAGGATGACGACGGCGACGTCACGGCGCTCCAGGTCAGCGACCTGACCACCGACGAGGCCATGGAGTTGGGCGCGCTCGCCGGGGCGCTCATCGGTCTGGGTGTCGGCGAAGCCGAGTCGGGCGCCGAAGCGGGCGCGCTCGCTGGGGCGGACGGCCACGTCATCCCCGACGACGAGTTGTGGTTCGCTGCTGACGCGATTCCCGCCGGGTCTGCCGCCGCGGTCCTCCTGATCGAGCACCTGTGGGCCATCCCGCTGCGCAACTCGATCGTGAACGCCGGTGGCATCGCCCTCGTTGACGAATGGATCCACCCGGCCGATCTGGTTGCGGTGGGCCTCGAGGCGGCAGCCGAGCTGTAGCCGGACGGTGCGGGGTGGCGGCGACTCCGGTCGGACCGCCGCCCCGCCTCGACCGGTCGTTGCTACGTTGCAGCGCATGCGACGGGGGAACGCGGCATTCATCGGGATCGCGGCCGCACTGGCGCTGGCTGCCTGCGGCACGTCGACCGCATCGACGTCCACCACCGCCACCACGGTCGTGGCGGCGCCCTCGGCCGCCGTGGTCGGAGGCGACCCGCTGACGCTCCGCACGCCGCAGGGCGTGGTCCACGGGGCCCCGGTCGCCGGCACCCGGGCGTTCGAAGGCGTCCCCTTTGCGGCGCCACCGGTGGGCGCGCTGCGGTGGCAGGCCCCCCACCCGGCCGCCCACTGGTCGTCGACGATGCAGGCCACCCAGGTCTCGAGCCCGTGCCCGCAGATCGTCCCGGTGGTGAACGCCTACGAGGGCAGCGAGGACTGCCTCTACGCCAACGTCTACGCGCCCGCCGCGGTGCCGGCAATGCCCCGCCCGGTCATGGTGTGGATCTACGGCGGCGGGTTCCAGGTGGGCAGCTCGTCCGACGATTCCGTGGCCAACTACGCCGCTTCCCACGGCATGGTGTCGGTGAGCTTCAACTACCGACTCGGCTCCCTCGGGTTCCTCGCGCTGCGGTCGCTTGCCGCCGAGGACTCCCGCCACTCCACCGGGAACCTGGGCCTGCTCGACCAGCAGGCCGCCCTGCGGTGGGTGCGGGCCGACATCGCCGCCTACGGGGGCGACCCGAACCGGGTGACCATCTACGGGGAGTCGGCCGGGGGCATCAGCGTCTGCGCCCAGCTCGTCTCGCCGGGCGCCGACGGCCTGTTCCAGGCGGCCATCACGGAGAGCGGGCCGTGCACGCTGCCGGCCCAGCCGCTCGCCGGGGCCGAGGCCCAGGGTGCCACGCTGGCGTCCGCGCTCGGCTGCCCGCCCCCGCCCGCCCAACTGACCTGCCTGCGCTCGAAGCCGGCGGAGCAGGTCATCGAGGCACTTCGGCCCGACCCGACCTTCCTGTTCGGTCAGGGTGCCCAATGGGGCCCGGTCGCCGACCGGGTGACCGTCCCGTCCGACGCCGCCGCACTGCTCGCCGCCGGGAAGTTCCATCGGGTGCCGCTCGTCGTCGGGGTCAACCGGGACGAGGGCCGGCTCTTCGTCGCCCTGCACCAGCTCGAGGTCGGCAGTCCGCTGACCGCGGTGGAGTGGGCGCCCGCCGTCGACGCCTACTTCGGGCCGACCGTCGGTGCCAGGGTCAAGAAGGAGTACCCGCTGTCGGCGTACCCCGATGCGGGCGCCGCACTGGGCCAGGCCATCGGCGACGCGGTGCTGGCCTGCCCCGCGGTGCGCTCGGCAGCGGTCCTCAGCCGCTGGGTGCCCGTCCACGAGTACGAGTACGACCTCACCCCGAATCCGTTCGTCCTGCCCACCCCGGGCACCGACCTCGGGGCCTTCCACTCGGCCGAGCTGCCCTACGTGTTCCAAGTGCCCGTGCAGTCGAGCGGCAACTTCACGTTCACCCCGGCCGAGCGGCGGCTGGCGGCGACGGTGAGCGGGGCATGGGCCCGATTCGCCACCACCGGTACCCCGGCGGGCGGTGGGCTCGCCTGGCCCCGCCTGTCGTCGGCCGCCGGGTCGTACCTGTCCCTCGACACACCGACGTCGGTCGCCACCGCCATGAAGGCGGGCCCATGCGCGTTCTGGGCGTCGACCGGCTGGACAGTGGCGGACAAGCTCGCTCCGGCGCGGGTCACCGCCCACCCGGCATGATCCGGACGGGACCGTCCGGCGTGCCCGGACCGGGGCAACGACGGTACGGTTGATCCTCGGCTGCCGGCGACCCGCCCGGCGGCCCGCGAGCCGACCTGACCGGAGCGTGACCGTGCCCTTCGACCTCGACGCACTGCTGTCCGCCCACCGGGGCGAGGCGTACGAGCTGCACGGCGAGTACCTGAACCCGCAGCTCGCCAAAGTGCTCACGACCCTCGGGTTCGACCGCACCTACGTCCGCGGCGAGGGCGCCTACCTCGTCGACGATCGGGGCGGCCGCACCCTCGACTTCCTGTCCGGATTCGGCGTGTTCGCCCTCGGACGGAGCCACCCCGTGGTCAAGGACGCGCTCCACCAGGCGCTCGACGCCGACCTGCCGAACCTCGCCCAGCTCGACTGCGCCCTTCTGCCCGGTCTGCTCGGCCAGGCACTCGTGGACCGGGCCCACCCCGGGATCCGCCGGGTGGTGTTCGCCAACTCCGGGGCCGAGACCGTCGAAGCGGCCATCAAGTTCGCCCGCTGCGCCACCGGACGCTCCCGCGTCCTCTACTGCGACCACGCATTCCATGGCCTGACCAACGGGGCGCTCTCCCTCAACGGGGGCAAGGAGTTCAAGGAGGGGTTCGGCCCCCTGCTGCCTGGGTGCGACCCGGTGCCGTTCGGGGACGCCGACGCACTCGAGCGCCAACTGTCGAAGGGCGACGTGGCCGCGCTGGTGGTCGAACCCATCCAGGGGAAGGGTGTGTACCTCGCCCCCGAGTCCTACTGGCGCAAGGCCCAGGCCCTGTGCCGCCGATTCGGCACGCTGCTCGTCATGGACGAGGTGCAGACCGGGATGGGGCGGACCGGGCGGTTCTTCTGCCACCAGCACTGGGGCCTCGAGCCGGACATGATCGCACTGTCCAAGGCGCTGTCGGGCGGCTATGTGCCCGTCGGCGCCCTGCTCTGCACCGAGCCGGTGTTCGACGCCGTCTACAGCTCCATGGAGCGCGCCGTGGTCCACTCGTCGACCTTCTCGCGCAACCAGCTGGCCATGGTGGCCGGCCTGGCCACCCTCCAGGTCATGGACGACGAGGACATCGTGGCCCGGGCCGGCGCGAGCGGCGACCGCCTCATGGCCGCCCTGGCCCCGCTGGTCGACGAGTACGAGCTGCTGCACGAGGTTCGTGGCATCGGGCTGATGATCGGACTGGTGTTCGGCCCGCCGGCGTCGCGCGGGGGACGGGCGCGGTTCGCGATGATGGAGCTCGCCCGGAAGGGCCTGTTCTCGCAGCTGATCGTGGTGCCGCTCTTCCACCGCCACCGGATCCTCACCCAGGTGGCCGCCGACAACGTCAACATCGTCAAGCTGCTGCCGCCGCTCATCATCGGTGACGAGGAGATCGATGCGTTCGTGGCCGCCCTCGACGACGTGCTGGCCGACGCCACGAAGAGCGCGGGCCTCCTCCTGGAGGTGGGCACGACGATGGCCCGCAACTCGCTCCGACGGGGCCGGCCCCGGGGTGCGACGGCCGACACCCCCCGGGCATGAGCGGGGCGGACGCCGGACCGGGCCCCCGGAACGGCGACCGGGTGCTGGTCACCGGTGGCGCCGGCTTCGTCGGCTCGTCGGTGGTGCGCCGGCTGCTCGAACGCGGCGCCCGGGTCGTGGCCCTGGTGGAGCCCGGTGGCGACACCGCCAACCTGGATGGACTCGAGGTCGAGGTCGTCCCGGGTGACCTCCGTGACCCGGCGGCGGTTGACGGCGCCGTGGCCGGCTGCGCGCTGGTCTTCCACGTGGCCGCCCTCTACCGGTTCTGGGCGCCCGACCCCTCCGCCTTCTACGACATCAACGTGACCGGTACCCGCAACGTGCTCGATGCCGCCCGCGCCCACGGCTGCCGCCGGGTCGTCTACACCTCGACCGTCGGCACCCTCGGCCTGGGTGGCGCCACGGCCGACGCGCCGGTGGACGAGCGGTCCTTCGCCCACGTGGACCATCTCTTCGGCCTCTACAAGCAGTCGAAGTACGTGGCTGAGCACGAGGCCCTTCGGGCCGCGGCCGAGGGGCTCCCGGTGGTCCTGGTGCAGCCCACCACGCCGGTGGGCCCACGCGACCGGGGTCCGACCCCGACGGGCCGGACCGTGCTCGACTTCCTGAACGGGCGGATCCCCGGGTACGTCGACACCACGCTGAACATCGTGGACGTGGAGGACGTGGCCGCTGGGCACCTCCTGGCCGCAGACCGTGGCACCCGGGGGCGCAGCTACATCCTCGGTGGGCGGAACCTGCTCCTGCGCGACGTGTTCGGAACCCTGGCCGAGGTCACCGGGCTGCCGGCGCCCACCCGACGGTTCCCGAGCGCCCTGGCACTCGCCGCCGGCCACGTGTCCGACGTGGTCGAGGGCCGCCTCTTGAAGCGCGAGCCGTCGGTGCCCCTCGAGGGGGCGCGTATGTCGACCACCCACATGTCCTTCGACGACTCGAGGGCCCGAGCCGAGCTGGGCTATACGTCACGGCCGCCGGACGAGGCGCTCGAGCGGGCGGCACGGTGGTTCGTGGAGTCGGGCGCCGTGCGTCCCGAACGGGCGGCCCGGTGCACGTGGTCGGTCCGACCGGTTGCGGACCGGCCCGGGTCGGGCGTTCCCCGGCCGGGGTAGCGCCACTGGTCGATACCGGGATCGAAACGACAACGACGGCCGTTGTCGTCTCCGCCCGATCCCTGGATCCGATCACACCCGAACCCGGCGTCCGGCCAGCGGTGGCTCGCGGTCGCCGTCGCGGCGGGCACCCTAGGGTGGCCGTGTGCCGTGTGCAGAACCCGCCGTCGCCCCCCCGCCCACCGTGCGCTTCGTGGCCGACGCCGTGGTGCCGTGCACCGGGGACACCGCCGTCCTGCGCCCCGGCGCCGTCGAGGTGGCCGGGGAACGGGTGACCCGGGTCGGCACGCCGGCCGGGCTGCGGGCCACGGGCGACCCCGGGACCCGCGAGGTGACCGTCGACGGGGCCCTGCTTCCCGGGTTCGTGAACACCCACTGCCACTCGCCGATGACCCTGTTCCGGGGAACCGGCGAGAACCTGCCGCTCCTGCGCTGGCTGCACGAGGTCCTGTGGCCCCGTGAGGCGCATCTCGAACCGGAGGACGTGTACTGGGGGATGACGCTGGCCGCCGCCGAGCTCCTGGCATTCGGGGTCACCACGTCCTGCGAGATGTATTTCCACGAGGACGCCAACGCCGACGCCGTGCTCGACGCCGGCTCGCGCGCCGTGCTGACCCCGGGGGTCCTGCAGCTGCCGGGGTCGGAGGCCGCCGGCTCGTGGTGGACGGCCAGCCTGGACCGGTTTGCCGACTTCCATGCCCGCCGCAACGGTGAGGCCGGGCGGCTCGAGGTCGGGTTCGCGGCGCATGCCGCCTACACCGTTCCCCTGCCCGGCCTGGTGGACACGGCCGCCGCAGCACGCGACCGGGGCGCCCTGTTCCACCTGCACGTGGCCGAGACTGCCGGGGAGGGTGACGCGTTCACCGCCGAGCACGGCGGCTCGGTGCCACAGGTGCTGGCCGACGCCGGGGTGTTCGACGGCCGGGTCCTCGCCGCGCACAGCATCTGGCTGTCGCCGGAGGACATCGCCGCGTACGCCGCCCTCGACGTCGCCGTGGCCCACTGCCCGCAGTCGAACGCCAAGCTGGCGTCGGGCATCGCACCGGTGGTCGACCTCCTGGCCGCCGGCGTGCGGATCGGCCTCGGCACCGACGGACCGGCGTCGAACAACGACCTCGACCTGTGGGAGGAGTTGCGCCTGGCCGCCATGCTGGCCCGGCTCCGACAGGGAGATGCCGGAGTACTACCTGCGTCCACCGCGCTCGACCTCGCCACCCGCGGGGCCGGCGCGGCCATCGGGCGGCCGGATCTCGGCGTCCTGGCCCCGGGGGCCATGGCCGACATGATGGCGGTCTCCCTCGACGACCCGGCCTTCGTGCCGCTGCTCGACGACGCCATGCTGCTGGAGCATCTGGTGTGGTCTGCCTCGAGCCGGCTGGTCACCGACGTGTGGGTCGGGGGCGAGCAGGTGGTGTCGGACGGGGTGGTCCTGACGGTCGACCTCGACCGGGCACGCGACGAGGTCGGACGGCGGGCGGAACGGTTGGCGTCGGTGGTGGACTGAGGCGGGACGACCCGACCCCCGGCGACCGTCAGGCCCGATTGGCCCCGGCGTAGCGGGCGACGTCGTCGGCGAACCGCTGCATCATCCTCGGGAGCACCATCTGCAGGAGGCGACCGGTTCCCGGCCATCTCGGCTCGTAGGAGCCGGCCCACTCGATGCGGGTGCCGTCACCGGCGGTCTCCAGCGTGACGTCTGCCCGGTAGTTGCGCACCGGAAACCCGCTCAGGATCCGATAGGCGAGGTGATGCGGCGGTTCCCAGGCGACGACTTCCTCCCGGGACCCGATCCCGTAGCGGGTGAAGGTGCGCACGGCGCCGACGCCGTCGGGGTCGGGTGACCCCTCCTGCTCGAGTCCGGACGCCGTCAGGAACGACCAGTCGCGCCACCGACGGGCCTCGCCCAGCAGCGGCCACACCTCCTCCACGGACGCGTCGGCACGCGCCTCGACGCGGTAGACGTAGGCGCCCGCCCGGACCGGCTCCGCACCTCCGGACGACTCGCCGGCCGAGCCGGTCGGGGTCATCCCTCGACGTGTGCCTTGAGCGCCTCGAGCGACTGCTGGTAGACGGACTGCATCAGGTCGGCCATCTCGTCAGGTGCGGCGTCGACCACCCAGGTGACGTGGCTGCCGTCACCCGAGGCGGTCACCGTCACGGTGGCCTCGTGGGACTCGACGGGGACACCGTCGACGATGCCGTAGGTGATCGACCGGGCGGCGTCGTCCTTGGCCACGAGCTTCTCGGTGATGGTCATCCCCATCGTCTCGAGGATGCGGTTGTCGCCCTCGACCCGGCACGACTCCATGCCCGGCATCCAGCCGGCGATGCCGCCGAAGTCGCCGGCCAGGGCCCAGACGGCCTCGGGCGAGCCGTTGATGTCGATCTCTGCCGTGCGCTGTCCCATGTTGCTCCTTCGGTGTCGTCGGTCGTTGTCCGGATGGTCCCGTGCGGGTGGGGCACGGCGCCGGGCCGTGTGGCCCGTGCCGTGCCGCCGCCGGCTGTCGGGCCGGAGGCGTCACGATGGTAGGCGCGACCGCCGACCCCGACCACCGGTAGCGTCTCGCCCATGACCGAGCACCGGCTGCGGGTGGCGACGTGAGCTCCCTGTTCGTTCCCGACGGCGACCGGCTGGTCCCCACCGAGCTGTCCCGCGGACCGTGGTCGCCCGAGTCACTCCACGGCGGCCCGGTGGCCGCCGTGGTCGCACGCTCGGTCGAACGACTGTCCGGCGTCGACGGCCTGGACCTGACCCGGCTGACCCTGGAGCTCCTGCGTCCGGTCGCCGCCTCGCCGCTCACCGTCTCGAGCCGTGTGGTGCGGCCGGGCCGGAAGGTCCAGCTCGTCGACACCGTCGTGACCCAGGACGGCACCGAGGTCGCCTGGGGCCGGTCGTTGCGCATCCGGGTGGACCCGACACTGCCCGTGCCCGGCACCGCAGTGCCCGAGGACCGGGCGCCGCCCGGCCCGGACGCCGGGGAGGAGATGCCGCCCACGCCCCAGGCCTACCCCGCGTTCCACAACCAGGGAATGGAGATCCGCTTCGTCGGCGGGCGCTCCGACCGACGCGGCCCGGCCGCCGGCTGGTTCCGGCTCCGGTGCCCGGTGGTCGCCGACGAGGCGCCGTCGCCGGTGCAGCGCGCCGTCGCCGCAGCCGACTTCGGGAACGGCATCAGCGCCGAGCTCGACTTCCGGACGGACCTGTTCATCAATCCCGACCTCACCGTCTCGCTCGTCCGGCCGCCGGTCGGCGAATGGGTCTGCGTCGACGCCCGCACCCGGTTCGGCTCACCGGGCATCGGGAGCGCCGAGTCGGTCCTGTGGGACGAGCGGGGGCGCATCGGACGGGCGGTACAGGACCTCCTCGTCGAGCCGTCGCGGTGACCGACGAGGGGTTCCCCGCGGGCACGCCCAGCGTCGCCGACCTGCTCCTGGCCCGGGCGGAAGACGACGGTACGGCAGTGGCGGCGGGGATGGCACGGTGGACCTGGGCGGAGTCGGTCGCCGAGTCGGCGGCGCGGGCCGGATTGCTCCGCTCGTTCGGGGAGCTGGACCCGCCCCATGTCGGCGTGCTGCTCGGGAACGAGCCCGAGTACCTGTTCTGGCTCGGGGCGGCCGCGCTGATGGGCGCCGTGGTGGTCGGGATCAACCCCACGCGACGGGGCGAGGCCCTGGCCGGCGACGTCCGCCGCACCGACTGCCGGATCCTGGTGACCGACGCCGAGGGTGCGGCACTGCTCGACGGCCTCGACACCGGGGTGCCCACGGCGCGCGTGCTGCGGGTCGACGACCCCGACTACGCGGCGCGTGTGGCAGCCCACGCCGGGACATCGGCGGCCGATGCGGCGGCTGCCGCCTCGCCGGCCCCGGACGATCTCTTCCTCCTGCTGTTCACGTCGGGCACCACCGGCGACCCGAAGGCGGTGCGCTGCACCCAGGGCCGGCTGGCCTCGATCGCCCTGCGGTCGGCCGAGGCCTACGGGTTCGACCGATCCGACGTGGCCTACTGCACCATGCCGCTCTTCCACGGAAACGCCCTCATGGTCCTGTGGGGCCCGAGTGTGGTGGTGGGTGCGACCGTGGCCCTCGCCCGCAGGTTCAGCGCTTCGGGGTTCCTCCCCGACGTCCGTCGCTACGGCGCCACGACCTTCACCTACGTGGGCAAGGCGCTGGCCTACGTGCTGGCCACGCCGGAGCGGGCGGACGACGCCGGATGCACGCTGGTGCGGGGCTTCGGCACCGAGGCCTCGGTTGCCGACCACGCTGCGTTCGAACGGCGGTTCGGATGCGTGCTGACCGAGGGCTACGGCTCGAGCGAGGGCGGGGTCGCCATCACCCGGGTCCCCGGCACGCCGGTCGGGTCGCTCGGCCTGCCGTCTGAGGACGTCGTCGTGCTCGACCCGTTGACCCTCGAGGAGTGCCCACGCGCGGTGGTCGACGGTGCGGGAGCGCTGGTGAACGGCGACGTGGCCATCGGCGAGATCGTGAACCGGTCGGGCCCGGGCCGGTTCGAGGGGTACTACCGCGATGCCGGGGCGACCGACCAACGGATGCGGAACGGCTGGTACTGGACCGGCGACCTGGCCTATCGGGACGCCGACGGGTACTTCTACTTCGCCGGTCGGGGCGGCGATTGGATGCGCGTCGACTCGGAGAACTTCACGGCCGGCCCGGTCGAGCGGGTGCTCGTCCGCCACGGCGACGCCGCCACGGTCGTCGTCTACCCGGTCCCCGACCCGCGTTCGGGCGACCAGGTGATGGCGGCGGTCGAGCTGCTGCCCGGCAGGGACTTCGACCCCGACGGGTTCGCCCGCTTCCTCGACGGACAGGACGACCTCGGCACCAAGTGGGCACCGTCATTCGTGCGCCTGTCCGACGGGCTCCCCCAGACGGCGAGCGGCAAGGTGACCAAGGAGCCGCTGCGGCGCGAGGGCTGGTGGGCGTCCGACGAACGCGTCTACCGGCGGGTGCCCGCCGCCGAGGGGTGCTCCACCTACGTCCCGCTGGAGCCGGCGGACGCCGCCGGGCTCCTGGACGAGTTCCGCCGCCACGGCCGCGCCGGTCTGGTGGGCGGATGACGGGGGACGGCCCCGAGCGGGGCGACGCCGATACCGCCCCCGGCGGCGGCCGGCCCGGGGTCCTCGACCGGCTCGACGCCTTCCAGCAACGCCACCGGCCCACGGCGGTGCTGGGCGCGACGATCGCGAAGTACCGGGACGACCGGGCCGGGCTGCTGGCCAACCTGCTCGCCTACACCGCCTTCCTGGCGGTGTTCCCCCTGGTGCTCGTCCTGCTGACCCTGGTCGAGGTCCTGCTGTTCGGCCACCCGTCGGCCCAGAAGGAGGTCGTCGACGCGGCACTTCGGCAGTTCCCCGACGTCGGCGAGGAGCTGCGGCACAACATCACCGGCCTCTCCGGCCGCAACACGGCGCTGCTCGTGGGCCTGGTCGTGTGGCTCGTCTACGGCTGCCTCCGGCTGAGCCGCAGTGCCCAGGTGCTGGTGGCGACCGTGTGGGACGTCCCCCGGGACCGGCTGCCCCGCTTCGACCGTTGGCTGCCCCGTGCCGTCGGGTTCCTGCTCGTGCTCGGCGTCGGCTTCGTGGCCGGCGGCGCCCTGGCCGGCATCGGCAGCTTCGGCGGGCTCGGGCCGGCGTCCACACTCGTCGGGCTCGTCGGCTCGCTCGTGGTCAACATCATGATGTTCTGGGCCGGGTTCGCGCTGATCGTCTCGGTGCCCGACGAGCACCGGACCCTGTGGCTCGGCGCCGTCGTCGCCGGGGTGGGCTGGACCGCGCTGCAGTTCGTCGACGCACTGCTGATCACCCACGAGCTGCGCCACTACAAGTCGCTGTACGGGACGTTCGCCACGTTCATCGTCCTGCTGTGGTGGATCGGGATCGGCACGGTGCTGACGGCGTTGGCCGCCGAGCTCGACGTGGTGGTCGAGCGCCGGCTCTGGCCGCGCTCGTTCCGAGGGCCGGTGGGACCGCCCCCACCCGACGCCCCGCCCGAGCTTCGTCAGTCGACGAGGACGGGTCCGGTGGCCTGATCGGCCTCGGCCCCGGCCCAGCCGGTGGCGGCGGCACGGGGCGGCGGGATGACCAAGGCGAGCAGGCCGCCGGCCAGTACCACGACCGAGGCGACGAGGAACGCCCGGGCGTAGCCCTCGGTCATCGCCTCCTGCAGCGCCGCGGCAGGTGCGGTGGAGTGGAGCCCGTGGGCGTCGTGGGCCAGGACGTCCACCGTCCGCGACGCGGCCAGGGTGGTCAGGGCGGCCAGTCCGACCGAGGCGCCGATCTGGCGGCTGCAGTTGACCAGGCCCGACGCCAGGCCGGCGTCCTCGTGTGGCACGCCGCCCGTGGCCAGGAGGGCGATAGGGGTGAATGCGAGGCCCATTCCGAAGGTGGCGAGGATGCCGCCGCCGCACGCGCCCGACCAGTAGGAGTCACCGGCCTGGATGAAGGAGAGCCAGAAGAGGCCACCCGATCCGATCAGGGCGCCTGCCATGAGCACGTTGCGTGGGCCCAGCCGTGGCGCAAGTCGTCCGGACAGGGTGGCGCCGGCAGCGATGGCCACTGTCTGGGGCAGGAAGGTCAGCCCCGTGGTGACGGGGCTGTAGCCCAGCACCTGCTGCAGGTAGAGGGAGAGGAAGAACCACATGGCGAACATCCCGACCCCGAAGCAGAACATGACCAGATTTGCCCCGGTGACCGACCGGACCCGGAACAGGCGCAGCGGCACCAACGGGTGGGAGGCCGCGCGGGCCTCTACCGCCACGAAGGCGACCAGCAGCACGGCGGAAGCGGCCAGCACGACCAGCGTCGACGTGGCCGTCCACGGCACCACGTCCGTGTGGGAGATGGCGTAGACGAGCAGGAACAGCGAGCCGGTGATGGTGGCCGCCCCGGCGACGTCGAGGCGGCGTCGGGGCCCCTCCGCCCGGGACTCGTGGAGGCGGAGCCGGGCCACGGCGAACAGGGCGATGCCGATCGGGACGTTGACGAAGAGGATCCAGCGCCACGACAGGTACTGGGTGAGCAGGCCGCCGAACAGGGCGCCCGCCGCGCCGCCGCCGGCTGCCACGGCACTCCACAGCCCGAATGCCTTGGCTCGGGCCCGCTGATCGGTGAAGGTGACCGTGAGGATGGTCAGCGTTGCGGGGGACAGGATGGCGGCACCCACGCCCTGGAGCGAGCGTGCGGCGATCAGTGTCGCCTGATCGGTGGCGAACCCACCGAGCAGGCTCGCCGCGGTGAAGAGCCCAAGGCCCACCAGGAAGATGCGGCGTCGTCCGAACAGGTCGGCGAGTCGGCCGCCGAGCAGCAGCAGGCCACCGAAGGTCAGCGCGTAGGCGGTCACCACCCACTGCAGGTCGACCGCCCGGAAGTGGAGGGTCCGCTGGATCGCGGGCAGGGCGACGTTGACGATCGAGACGTCGAGCACGACCATGAACTGGGCCAGGCAGACGACGATCAGGATCACGGTGTCCGACGACCGCGCCCTGCCGGCGGCGTCGGCGGTCGCGTCGGACGAGGGGGACGGCGACATCGGCATCCTGCCCAGCGTATGCGGACGGTGGTGCCGGCGAACCGTGTGGGACCCGTGACGCCCCGGGTGGATCAGCCGGTGAGGCGCCCGACCAGGCGCGCCCGGGCCGCCGGCCACTCGTCGGCCAGCAGGGAGAAGACCGCCGAGTCGCGGACCGTCCCGTCAGCTGCCGGCCGGTCGGCCCGGAGCACGCCGTCGAGTGAGCACCCGAGCCGTGCGATTGCCGCCCGGGACCGAGCGTTGCGGGCGTCGGTCTGGAGCCGGACCGCCCGGACCCCCCACGCGTCGAAGGCATGGTCGAGCATCAGCAGCTTGGCCTCGGTGTTGACCGGCGATCGCTGGACCGCCGGGTCGAGCCAGGTGTGCCCGATCGATGCCCGGTCGACGGCCCCGAGGGGGGCCACCGGCACGGCATCGGGGGAGATGCCCGCCCAGTCCCACGGTTCGAGCTCGTAGAACCGGGTCGATCCTACGACCCGGTCGAGGGCGAGGGAGACGGTGGCGAAGGGGACCTGGTCCCCGTCCGCGGCATGCCCGAGCGCCCTCGCCACGTAGTCGGCCATGGCGTCCCGGTCGTCAGGCACGACGGTGTACTCGAACGACGACCGGTCACCGGTGGCGGCCACGATGAGGCCGTCGACGTGGTCGGCCGACAGGGGCTCGAGGCGGACGTGGGACCCTTCCAGCGATGGCGGCGGCGGCATGGGGCCAGTCTCGCCGATCGGGAGGTGGTGTTCCGGGTTCCGTCGACCGGGCCGGGCGCCCGTAGTATCTGGTCCGCACCTCGTTCGGCGCCGTGCCGCCAGTCGGTCCGCAGCGCCACCCGAGTCCCGACGCACCACCGCCCGACCCCAAAGGAAGCGCCCCGTGTTCCGCCCGGTACCCGCCGAAGCCGACTTCACCGCCGTCGAGGACGAAGAACTGGCCCGTTGGGCCGCGCACCGCGTCTTCGAGCGGTCCGTGGAACTGCGGGCGGGCGCCGCACCGTGGGGCTTCTACGAGGGCCCGCCGACCGCCAACGGACGGCCCGGCCTCCATCACGTGTGGGCCCGCGTCTACAAGGACCTGTTCTGCCGGTACCGGACGATGCGGGGCTACGCCGTGCCCCGCAAGGCGGGCTGGGACACCCACGGGCTCCCGGTCGAGGTCGAGGTGGAGAAGCAGCTCGGGATCACCGCCAAGCACCAGATCGAGGAGGAGGTGGGGATCGCCGAGTTCACCCGCCTCTGCAAGGAGTCGGTCCGCAACTACGTGGGGGAGTGGAAGGCCCTCACCGAGCGCATCGGCTACTGGATCGACATCGACGACGCCTACTGGACCTTTGACGCCGACTATGTCGAGTCGGTCTGGGCCAACCTGAAGCGGCTGTGGGACCAGTCCCTCCTGTACGAGGACATCAAGGTCGTCCCGTACTGCCCGCGGTGCGGGACCGCGCTGAGCAGCCACGAGCTCGGCCAGCCCGACGTCTACCGCGAGGTGGAGGACGAGTCGGCCTACGTGCGCCTCCCACTCACCGACGACGGTGACGCGGCGGCCGGGCTCCGGTCCTCCCTCGGGCGCGACACGTTGGAGGGCCTGGCGCTGGTCGCCTGGACGACGACGCCCTGGACCCTCCTCTCCAACACCGGGGCCGCCGTCGGGCCCGGCCTCGAGTACGCCGTGGTGGGCGACTCCGTGGTGGCCGTTCCGTTGGTCGGTCAGGTCTTCGGCGAGGGCGCGCCGTCGGACGCCGTCGTGCCGGGAGCGGCGCTGGTGGGACTCCGCTACCGCCGCCCGTTCGATGACCTCGTCCCCGGCCCGGCCGACGCCGGCCGCGAGGGGTGGCGCGTGGTGGGCGGCGACTTCGTCGAGGCCGATGAGGGCACCGGCATCGTGCACCTGGCCCCGGCCTTCGGCGAGGTCGACCGGCAGGTGGGACGGGCGAACGACCTCCCGACCCTCAATCCCGTGGGCCCCGACGGCCGGTTCACCGATGCGGTGGCGTGGCTCGAGGGCCGGCCGGTGCGCGACACGAATGGCGACGTCAACGACCGGCTCGAGGCGGCCGGCCTGCTGGTGCGGCGGCAACCGTACGTCCACCCCTATCCCCACTGCTGGCGTTGCGGCACCGCGCTCATCTACTGGGGCAAGCCGAGCTGGTACATCCGCACCTCGGACCGCAAGGCCGAACTCGTCGCACAGAACCAGACCATCGGCTGGCACCCTGAGCACATCCGTGACGGCCGCATGGGCGAGTGGCTGGCCAACAACGTCGACTGGGCGCTCTCGCGGGACCGGTTCTGGGGCACGCCGCTCCCGGTGTGGCGCTGCGACGAGGGCCACACCTGCTGCGTCGGGTCGCTGGCCGAGCTGTCCGAGCTGGCCGGCGCCGACGTGTCCGGCGTCGACCCGCACCGTCCGGCGATCGACGAGGTGACCGTCCCGTGCCCGGACTGCGCCGCTGCGGGCACGGTGGGGATCATGCACCGGGTGGAGCCCGTCATCGACGCCTGGTTCGACTCGGGGTCGATGCCCACGGCCCAGTGGGGCTACCCGGGAACCCCCGGCTCCGACGAGTCGTTCGTCTACCCGGCCGACTTCATCTGCGAGGCCATCGACCAGACGCGTGGCTGGTTCTACTCGCTGCTGGCCGTGAACACCCTGGTGCAGGGGTCGACCCCCTACCGCAACGTGCTGTGCCTCGGTCACATCGTCGACGCCGACGGTCGCAAGATGTCGAAGAGCGTGGGCAACGTCATCGACCCGTGGGAGATCCTGACCACCCGGGGCGCCGACCCGCTCCGGTGGTGGATGTTCTCCCAGGGGTCACCGTGGACGCCGACCCGGGTCAGCTTCGAGGCCATCGACGCCTCGATGCGCGACGCGCTCCTGACCCTGTGGAACACGTGGTCGTTCTTCACCACCTATGCCGCGCTCAACGGCTTCGTCCCGAGCGATCCGGTCGTGCCAGCCCCGGCGGACCGTGCAGAGCTGGACCGGTGGATGCTGTCCCGCCTGCACGACACCGTGGCGCGGGCCACCGCCTCCCTCGACGGCTACGAGCCGTTCCCGGCGGCCACCGCCATCGCCGAGCTGATCGACGACACCTCGAATTGGTACGTGCGGCGCAGCCGCCGCCGCTTCTGGCGGACCGACCCCGGCGCCGACCCGGCAGACTCGCTCGGCGCCCAGGCGACGTTGCACGAGGTGCTGGTCACGGTGGCCCGCCTGCTCGCCCCGATGACACCGTTCCTCGCCGACCGGATGTGGCGGGACCTGACCGGCGCCGACGAGTCCGACTCGGTCCACCTGGCCGACTGGCCCGAGGTGGACGCGGCACGGCTCGACGCCGACCTGGAGGCGGGCATGGCCCTGGCCCGGCGGCTGTCCTCGTTGGGCCGTGCCGCCCGCGCCGAGGCCGGGGTGAAGGTCCGCCAGCCGCTCGCCCGCGCCCTCGTCTATCTGCCCCCGGGCAGTCCGGTCCCGCCGCCCGGCGTCGTCGAGGACGAGCTGAACGTCGACCGGGTGGAGGCGACCGACGAGCTGGGCGACGTCCTCGCCTACGAGCTGGTGCCCAACTTCAAGCTGCTCGGTCCCCGCATCGGCAAGCGGGTCCAGGACCTGCGGGCCGCCATGGCCAACGTCGACGGTGCCGCCGCGGCGGCCGACCTGGCCGAGGGGCGCCCGGTCGTGGTCGAGTTGGCGGACGGGCCGATCGAGCTGAGCGGCGACGAGGTGGAGCTTCGGGTCCGGGCCCAGCCCGGGTTCGCCGTGTCGCGTGACGGGGCCGAGGTGCTGGCGCTGGACCTCGCCCTCGACGACGACCTGAGGCTCCGCGGCCTCGCTCGCGAGGTGATCCGCAACGTCCAGGACCTCCGGAAGGCGAGCGGGCTCGAGGTGTCCGACACCATCCTCCTCCACCTGGTCGGACTCGACGACCTCCGCCCGCTGTTCGACGTGATCGCCCGCGAGGTCCTGGCCGTCGAGGTGTCGGCGGCGCCCCCCGCCGACGGGGGCGCGGGGACCGTGATCGAGCTCGACGACGGCGGCGCGGTGCGCACGGCGACGATCTGGGTGCGCAAGGCGTGACCGGCTCGGGGCGGACGTGAGCGCGACGGGAGGCGAGGCCTGCGTCCTTGCCGTCGACCTCGGGACCGGTGGCCCGAAGGTGGCGGTCGTGGCCGAGTCGGGCCGGATCGTGGCCCACGCCACCGAGTCGGTTCCCCTCCACCTCCTGGACGGAGGCGGTGCCGAGCAGGACCCGGCCGACTGGTGGTCGGCGATCTGCTCGGCGGCCGCCCGTGCGCTGGCCGGGGCCGGCCCGGTCGAGCTGGTCGGGGTGGGTTGCACGGCCCAGTGGTCGGGGACGGTCGCCGTCGACGCCGCCGGGACGGCACTCATGCGGGCCGTCATCTGGATGGACTCGCGGGGCAACGGCGCCATCCGCGAGGTGGCGGGCGGTTCGGTCAATG
>JADGOH010000045.1 GCA_017883025.1 Acidimicrobiales bacterium | reverse complement strand
CTCGGGACGATCGCCTACTCGCTCCTGCAGTCGCTCGTGTCGCCCGTGCTCCCCACCATCCAGCACGACCTGCACACGACCCAGAACACCGTCACCTGGGTGCTGACCGCGTTCCTCCTGTCGGCGTCCATCTTCACGCCCATCCTCGGGCGGGTCGGTGACATGGTGGGAAAGGAGCGGATGCTGGTCCTGACGCTGGCCGCGCTGGCGGCCGGCTCGGTCATCGCCGGCCTTGCACACTCGATCACCGTGCTGATCGTCGCCCGGGCCGTGCAGGGGATCGGTGGGGCCGTGCTCCCACTCTCGTTCGGCATCGTCCGTGACGAGTTCCCCGGGGTCCGGGTCGCAGGAGCGGTCGGGATCATCGCGGCGATGGCCGCCGTCGGCGGCGGGGCGGGCATCGTGCTCGCCGGCCCGATCGTCGAGCACCTGAATTACCACTGGCTGTTCTGGATCCCGATGATCATCGCCGTGATCGCCACCGCCTGCGCCTGGGCTTTCGTGCCCGAGTCCCCGGTGCGCACCCCGGGTCGGATCAGCTGGCTGGCGGCCGTGCTCCTATCAGGGTGGCTCGTCGCGCTCCTGCTCGGGGTGAGTGAGGCCCCGTCGTGGGGATGGGGCTCGGCGCGGGTCCTCGGGCTCGTCGGACTGGCCCTGGTGCTGATCGCGGCCTGGATCGTGGTCGAGGTCCGGGCCGAGGAGCCGCTCATCGACATGCAGATGATGCGCCAGCGGGCCGTGTGGACCAACAACCTCGTGGCATTCATGTTCGGGATGGGCATGTACGCGGTGATCGGGTTCCTCCCCGAATTCGTCCAGACCCCCACGTCGACCGGCTACGGGTTCGGGGCGAGCATCGTCCAGTCCGGGCTGTTCCTCCTCCCCCTGACGGTGACCATGTTCATCGGTGGACTCCTGAGCGGCCGGATCGCCGCCACGATCGGCTCCAAGTCGGCCGTGATCCTCGGTTCGATCGCCTCGACCGGCGCCTACCTCCTGTTGGCCTTCGCACACCACGAGGCCTGGCAGATCTACCTGGCGAGCACACTGCTGGGCATCGGCCTCGGCCTCGCCTTCTCGGCCATGTCCAACCTGATCGTCCAGGCGGTCCCCATGGCCCAGACCGGTGTGGCCAGCGGGATGAACGCCAACATCCGGACCATCGGCGGTGCCATCGGGGCCGCGGTCATGTCCAGCATCATCGCCTCGCAGATCCTCGCCGACGGGTATCCGGCCGAGGCCGACTACACCCGCGGCTTCTGCTTCCTCGCGGTGATGACCGTGGTGGCTGTCGTGGCCGCGATCTTCATCCCGCGATCGCCAGGCGTCGGGTCCGACCCCGACCTGGCCCACCACCTCGAGCACGCCGAGCTCGCCGTCGTGCCCGGCGGTTCGATCGCCGAGTACTGAGGACCCTCGCCACTCGGGCCGAACGGCACCCGGCGCACTCGGGCCGAACGGCCCTACGGCACGGAGCGCGCCCGATCTACGATCGGGATCGGGCACCCGGCAGCGACCGACGTGGCCGGTGGACGAACGTGGAGCAGCCATGACCGACGACACAGAGGGCACCGAGATCTTCGAGCAGGGCGACGACGCCATCGACGAGTCGACCCGCCTGGACCCCGACTTCGAGGAGGTGCTCGAGATCGACCCGTCGCTCGACCCGCACTTCCAGGTGGACGAGCGCGAGCTCGAGGAGGTCGGCGCCGAACTCGACGACCCCGAGCAGATCGCGGTGATCGACGGGATGATCGACGACCCCGACGGTGCCGGCGGCCCGTCGACCCACGCCCGTCAGCGCGAGGAGGACCCCGAGGGCTGGGACCTCGACGCCCCGCTGGCCACCGATTCGGTCGACGACACCGGCGAGGGCCTCACCGAGCGTTGACCGCTTGGCGGGCATGGGCCGGCTGACGCCGGGGCCCGGCGCCCGGTCTCAGCCGGTTGGTACCGGGCCTGCTTCCACGCATGTCGTGCCGGTATAGATGGACGGCATGCAGCGGTTGCAGTGGATGCACCGGCCATCGTCCCGTTCGCCCTGCTCCCACCGGGCCACCAGGTCCGGCTCGCGCAACAGGGCCCGGGCCATGGCCACGAACGAGAACCCCTCGGCCAGCGCCGACTCGACGGTGTCGAGCCGGTTGATCCCGCCGAGCAGGATCAGTGGCACGTCGAGGGCACCGAGGAACCTCCGGGCCTCGGGTCGGAAGTAGGCCTCCTCGAACGGGTACTCCTTCATGAAGCGCTTGCCCACCATCTTGAATCCGAGCCGAAGCGGCTGGGGCAGCGTGGCGGCGAACTCCGCCCGGGGGGCGTCACCTCGGAACAGGTACATCGGGTTGGACAGCGAGCTCCCGCCGGTCAGCTCGAGGGCATCGAGGTGCCCGTCGGCCTCGAGCATCCGGGCCACGTCGATGCTCTCGGGCAGGTCGAACCCACCGGGGACCCCGTCGACCATGTTGAGCTTCGCCGTCACCGCGACCGCGGGCCCGGCGCCGTCGCGCACTGCGGCGACCACCTGGCGAGCGAATCGGGCGCGGGCCTCGAGGGCGCCGCCCCAGCCATCCGACCGCCGATTCAGCTTCGGACTCAGGAACGAGCTGAGCAGGTAGTTGTGGCCGAGGTGGACCTCGATGCAGTCGAACCCGGCGTCGACGGCGGTGCGGGCACCCCGGCGGTAGTCCTCGGTGATCCGGTCGATGTCCGACCCGGTGACGGCCCGGGTGAGCGAGCCCGACGCCCCGAACCGACGGGACGGCGACAGCGCCGGTGCCCCGTTCGACTTGGAGTTGGCCACCGGGCCGGCGTGTCCGACCTGGGCCGAGGCGAGGGCTCCGGCCGCGTGGACGGCGCCGGTCAGGCGCGACAGGCCGGGAAGCGATCCCTCGCCCAGCAGGACGCAGTGGCGGTCCGTTCGCCCCTCCGGGGAGACGGCCAGGTAGGCGACGGTGGTCATGGACGCCCCGCCCCGGGCCACCCGCTCGTGGAAGGCGATGAGCTCGTCGGTGACCACGCCCTTCGGGGACGCCCCTTCGAAAGTGGCCGACTTGACGATCCGGTTCTTCAACGTGAGCGGTCCGAGCCGGGCCGGTCCGAAGACAGGCGGGACGCCGCCTGGGCCGTCGGCCGTCACCGGGTCACCCCCGTCCGACCATTCCCGAGTCGCGCACGGCACCGAGCACGGCGTCGGCCAGCATCGGGTGGCACACGATCAGGTCCGGCAGCCACGGGTCGGGTCGGGCGTAGCGGAGGGGCGAGCCGTCGATGCGGCTGGCGTGCAGCCCTGCGGCCAGGGCCACGGCCACCGGAGCGCACGAGTCCCACTCGTACTGCCCGCCGGCGTGGACGTAGACCTCGGCCTCGCCCCGGACGACGGCCGAGATCTTGGCGCCGGCGGAGCCCATCGGGACCGTCTCGGCCCCGAGGCGCTCGGCCACGAAGGGGACGAACTCGGGCGGGCGGGTGCGGCTCATCACGAGCCGCGGCCGGGCCGGCAGCACAGGCAGCGGCGGCGGGTTGCCGGTGCCCAGCACGAGATCGAGGCCGGGCAGGGCGACCGCGCCGACCGCCGGCGCCCCGTGCACGGCGAGGGCCACGTGGACCGCCCAATCGGTGCGGCGCTCGGAATACTCGCGGGTCCCGTCGAGGGGGTCGATGATCCACACCCTGCCGACATCGGTGAGGAGCGCCTCGGACTGGTCGTCCTCCTCGGAGCGGACCCGGTCATTCGGGAACCGCTCGGCCAGCAGGGCCACGAGCAGCTCGTGGGAGCGCCGGTCACCCTCGGCGCCGAGCTCCTTGCCCTCGAGCCCACCTCCCTGCAGTTCGAGGAGGACCTCGCCGGCCCGGCGGGCCAGATCCGCCGCGGCCTCATGGTCGCTCCTGCTGTAGCCGCTCGACACCACGTCGTTCCCGTCGGTCACCGTTCCCCAATCAGCCGTCCCGTGCCGGTCGGATCCGGCCCGTCCGACAGTCTGCACGACGGGGAGCAGGTCCGGGGACCTGGAGCCCGCCCCTGTCCCGGACTGGGGTCCTCCGGCGGTGGCTACCATCGGCGGGCATGCCCCCGGCCATGGACGTCCCCGAGCTCCAGGTGTTCCTCGACGGCGCGTTCCCCGCCGACCTCCCCTACACCGTGGAGGAGGTGTCCGACACCGGTGTCCGCCTCCGCCTCGCCGTGGACGAGTCCAACGTGCGGCCCGGTGGGACGGTGTCCGGGCCCTCGCTCATGGCCCTCGCCGACTGCGCGGCCTGGCTGGCCGTGGTCGGGCAGATCGGCCCGGTGGCCCTGGCCGTGACCACGAGCCTGCACATCGACTTCCTCCGCAAGCCCGCATTGGTCGACGTCGTGGCCGTCGGCACCCTGCTCAAGCTCGGATCGCGGCTCGGGGTGGTGGACGTGGCCCTGCACACGGTCGCGGACGGCGCGCTCGTGGCCAAGGCCCAGGTCACGTACTCCATCCCGCCCCGCTGACGCCCCCTCCCCTGACGGGCCCCTCCCGATCCCGGTCCGCACGGCTCGCTCCGTGCGCCCTGGCGGCGCCATTGCGCGGCGGCGGGCGTGCGTGCCACCATCGTCGTGGACGTCCCGAGGGGATGCCGGAGGGGGAGACACGACCATGCACGACCTCGTCATCCAGGGCGGCACCGTCGTCGACGGCACGGGTGCGCCCGCCCGCACGGCCGATATCACCGTGAGTCGCGGCGTCATCACCGGCGTGGGCGACCACCGGGGTGAGGCGGCCGCACGAACCATCGACGCCGACGGACTGCTGGTCACGCCGGGGTGGGTCGACATCCACACCCACTACGACGGCCAGGCCACGTGGGACGAGGTGCTCGCCCCCAGCAGCTGGCACGGCGTCACCACCCTGGTCACGGGGAACTGCGGCGTCGGGTTCGCCCCGGCCCGCCCCGATCGCCACGAGTGGCTGATCGGACTGATGGAGGGCGTCGAGGACATCCCGGGGACGGCCCTGTCGGAGGGCATGACCTGGGACTGGGAGACCTTTCCTGAGTACCTGGACGCACTCGGCCAGCGCCGCTGGACGGTCGACGTCGGCACCCAGATCGCCCACGGGGCCGTCCGCGCCTATGTGATGGGCGAGCGGGGGGCCCGCAACGAGCCGGCCACCCCGGACGACATCTCCGCCATGAAGCAGCTGGTCAAGGACGCGATCGCCGCCGGCGCACTCGGCTTCTCCACGTCGCGGACGATCGCCCACCTCGCCATCGACGGCGAGCCGGTGCCCGGCACCTATGCCGCCGAGGACGAGCTGTTCGGGATCGGGGCTGCCCTCGGCGAGCTCGGAACCGGCGTCTTCGAGCTGGCTCCGGCGGGCACGGCCGGCGAGGACATCCTCGCCCCGAAGTTGGAGGTCGACTGGATGCGGCGGCTGTCGGCCGCCATCGGGCGCCCCGTCACCTTCGCCCTCGTCCAGGTCGACGCCGCGCCCGACCTGTGGCGCGAGCTCATGGACGAGTCGCTGCGCGCCGTCGACGAGGGCGCCGACCTCTGGCCCCAGGTGGCCGGACGGGGCTTCGGCCTCCTGTCCGGGCACTTCACCACCTACAGCCTCCTCGACCAGATCCCCGCCTACCAGCAGCTGAAGGCGAAGGGACTGGCGCCCGACGAGCTGGTCGCTGCGCTGCGCACCCCCGAGGTGCGCGACGCCATCGAGTCCTGGGAGCCGGACCCGGTGACCGCCGAGTCCATGGAGAAGGCGTTCAAGACGACGTACATCCTCGGCAGCCCGCCCGAGTACGAGCCCGGTCCCGAGCGCTCGCTCGCCGGGATCGCCGCGTCCACCGGCCGGTCGGCCGTGTCGGTGGCGTACGACGCGATGCTCGAGGACGACGGTCGGGGCCTGCTGTACGTGCCGATCCTCAACTACTCCGACGGCGACCTGCACGCCGCCCGTGAGATGCTGCTCCACCCCCGGGCCGCCGCCGGCCTGGGTGACGGCGGGGCCCACTGTGGGATCATCTGCGACGCGTCACAGCCCACGTTCATGCTCACCCACTGGACCCGCGACCGGGTGCGGGGCGAGCGTCTCCCCCTCGAGTGGATGGTGAAGAAGCAGACCCACGACACCGCTCGCCTCTACGGGCTGACCGACAGGGGCACCATCGAGGTCGGGGCCCTCGCCGATCTCAACCTCATCGACTACGACAGGCTCCAACTGACCAACCCCGAGGTCGTCGACGACCTGCCGGCCGGCGGCAAGCGCCTGCTCCAGGGCGCGGTGGGCTACGTGGAGACCATCAAGTCCGGGGTGACCACGTTTGCCGAGGGCGTCGACACCGGCGCCCGCCCCGGCACCCTGGTGCGGGGCGCCCGCTGAACCTCCGGCCGGTTGACCGGCTGCGCCACAGATCGGTGCGGGCGACCAGGTCGGCCCGTCGGATCAGTCGGCGCCACCGTGCGCCACGACCCCGTCGCCCGGAACGCCGCCGATGACACCCGCTGCGTACTCCTCGCGCATCTGGCGGTAGACCCGGTGCTCGACCACGAAGGCCAGGAAGGGCACGAAACCGGCGGCCACCACGGCCAGGATCCGCCCGAGGCGCCAGTGGGCCCGCCGGGCCAGGTCGGCCGCGGCGATCAGGTAGAGCAGGTAGAGGTATCCGTGGAGCGTCCCGACGATCTGGACCACCGCCTTCTGGTGGGCTGCGAACTGCAACGGCATGCCGACGAAGACGAGGAGTACCAGCCCCACACCCACGATGAAGGCCATCACCCGGTACCGGACGAGTGCGCCGACCTCGTCCCACTGGACGAGCTTGGCCCAGGTCGGGCGACCGAGGTCCGCGGGCGACACGGGCTGTCCCACCGTCCCGCCGGTCACCGGCACGTCACGACGACGCCTCGGCGGCGTCCTCGGATGCCAGCTCGGCCAGGTAGCGGTTGTACTCGGCCATGCGGGCCGCCTCCTCGGTGGTCTGGGCACTGAACCGCTCGCCTCGGCCGCCGGTCGCGGCGTCGATCGGCGCCGAGGCGGCGATGGCGACGTTCTCCTTCCGGCCCCCGGTCAGGGCCCAGCCCGCAGGGCGTGCCGCGGTGTCGTCGGCCCTCGGGACGTCGCCGGTCGGGACGTCGCCGGTCGACTCGGCGGCACCGGCGGCCGACGTCGGGCGTGCGGCGCCGGACCGGCCCGGGACCCGGGCGGCCTGGTCGTGGATCAGCTGCCACCAGGTGTAGACGGCGTAGGCCGCGAATGCCGGCCACAGGACGACATAGGCCCAGCTCAGGGCGTTCCCGCTCTCGGCCCGGGTCAATTGCCACCAGGTGAGCCATGCGAACAGGGGCAGCACCACGAGCAGCGTCACGTGCATGCCGATGCACCGGGGCGAGAGGTAGCGACGCACCCCACCATCGTACCGGGGACCCCGCTGGCAGCCCATTCGCGGATCGGTTCCATCCACCGCTCGACGCCTCCCGCTGTTTAGCCTGGGACGAGCATCGTCGTTCCCGACCGGCCGGGAACGACGATGGTGCCCAGTGGCACCGAGTGAAAGGACCTTTCCATGAACGACGGCGTGCGCATCGGGATCGCCGAGGCGATCGGCACCATGATCCTCGTCGTCGGGGGCCCCGGCACGGCCATCCTGGCCACCGGGCACTTCACCGGTTCGATGACCACGGTCGGCATCCTCGGCGTCGCCCTCGCCTTCGGCCTCAGCCTCCTGGTGGCGGCCTACGCCATCGGCTCGATCTCGGGCTGCCACGTCAACCCGGCGGTCACGGTCGGGCTATGGGTGATCGGCAAGACCAAGACGAAGGACCTTCCCTTCTACGTGGTCGGCCAAGTCGTCGGCGGCATCTTCGGGGCGCTGGTCATCTACATCATCGCCAGCGCCACCCGGGTGCATTCGGCGACCGCCACCAACCTCGGCACGTTCAGCGCCAAGTCGACCGGGTTCGCCTCCAACGGGTACGGCGTCCACTCCCCCGGCGGGTTCCCGCTGGCCGTGGTGATCCTGGCCGAGATCTTCTTCACGGCGATCTTCGTGTTCATCATCGCCTCGACCAGTCGGAAGTCGATGCCGGTCGGACAGACGGGTCTCACCGTCGGCCTCACCCTGGCGGTCATCCACCTCATCTCCATCCCGATCGACAACACGTCGGTCAACCCCGCCCGCAGCCTCTCCACGGCCATCTTCCAGGGCAGTTGGGCGCTCAGCCAGCTGTGGGTGTTCCTCGTCTTCCCGATCGTCGGCGGCATCCTGGGCGCCGGCATCTGGCGGGCCGTGCGGCCGGCCTCGGACGAGGAGTCGGAGTCGGAGTCGGAGGCCGTCGCCCCGGCGCCGTTCGGGCGGCACGAGTAGCAACCGGTCCAGCGCTGCCGCCGTCACAGCCCAGCCGTAGCGTGACGCCATGACGTCGTCGCCCGAGCCCGCCACCCTGTTCCATCCTGAGGTGGAGGTCCGCGTCTCCAAGCGGAGGAAGAAGACGGCCGGCGCCCATTGGGAGGGCGACCGGATCGTCGTCGTGGTCCCGACCCATCTGCGGGGCGCCGAGCGCGACGACATGGTCGACCACCTCACACGTCGCCTGGCCCGCCACCGCCCCCACCTCCACGCCTCTGACGACGAGTTGGCGACCCGGGCCCGTCAGCTCGGTCGGACCTACCTGGACGGGGTCGAGCCGTCCTCGATCCGCTGGGCCACCAACCAGACCAAGCGCTGGGGGTCGTGCACGCTGGGCACACGGGAGATCCGGGTCTCGTCACGTCTGCGGGCGGCACCCACCTGGGTCCTCGATGCCGTGATCGTGCACGAGTTGGCCCACCTGCTGGAGCCGGGCCACACCGCCCGATTCCGGGCCCTCGAGTCCCGCTATCCCCGTCGCCAGGATGCCGACGTGTTCCTCGAGGGCTACGCCCTCGGACTGCACATGGACACGGCCGTCGGGCTCGACGGACTCCACGACGCCGACGGCGACGTGGAGGACATGCCGGTGGTCCCCGGAGGAGACGCCCCCGCCGCCTGAGCCCGGACCGCCTCCGGCCTCGCCTTTCACACGTCTGGGCCCGAATGCGACTACAACAGGTTCGTGGCCATCCTGCTCGCGGCGCTCGCCGCCTTCACCAACGCCGTCACGTCGGTGCTGCAGCGCATCGGCGTGGAGTCGGCCCCGGAGTCGTCCGCCATGAAGGCAAGCCTCATCGGCCACGCCGTCAAGCAGAAGATCTGGTTGATCGGCTTCGCCCTCATGCTCGTCCAGTTCGGGCTCCAGGCGACCGCGCTCAAGCACGGCCAGCTGAGCACGGTGCAGCCCGTGCTCACGACCGAGCTGCTGTTCCTCCTGCTGATCCTGGCTGTCTGGTTCCGCTACCGGCTGGGGGTCCGGGAGTGGTTGGGGGCGGTCACCGTGGTGGCCGGCCTCGGCGGGTTCTTCCTGGCCGCTCATCCCCACGGGGGGCAGGTCCTCCCGTCCACCTCCCAGTGGGTGGCGGCGACCATCGTCCTGTTCGCCGCCATCGCCGGCTGCATCCTGGCCGGCCTGCGCGGCCCCCGTTGGTGGCGGGCAGCCGCGTTCGGGGCGGCCACGGCGGTGACCGCCGCGTTCGGGGCGGCGTTGACCAAGGCCATCACCGGCTACCTGGACCACGGCTGGAGCGCAGTGTTCTCCCACTTCCAGCCGTACATGCTCGCCGTCACCGGCCTCGGGACCGTCTTCCTGCTCCAGAACGCCCTCCATGCCGGGCCGATCACCGCGTCGCGGACGACGCTCGTCACGCTCAACCCCCTGGTCAGCATCGTGCTCGGGATCACACTCTTCGGCGACGTCCTGCGCGGTGGGGCGCTGTGGGTCTGCCTCGAAGTGCTGGCCCTGGCCGTGCTCGTCGTGGGCGTGGTCGTCCTCACGCGGTCGCCCCTGGTGGCGGGATCGCCCGATGGCGAGACCGACGACGAGATGCTGGGCGGCGCCCGTGAGCGGGCCATGGTGATTCCACCGATCGAGGCGATGCCCTGACAGCACTCCTGCCGTCGAATCGGGGTGCCCGGCCGAAGACCCCGACCGGAGTCCGGTCGCCGAACGGGTCAGGCGGACAGGGCCCGGGGCCGGACGTGGGCGACGGGTCGAGCGTCACCTTCCCCCGGCCAGCTCCGGGTCAGCCCCTCGTCGAGGAGCCGGTCCACCTCGAGCATGTCGTCACCGAGCTCGGACCGCATGGCCCCGAGCAGCGCGGCGGTCACCCGGGCGTCCCCCAGCGCGCTGTGGTGGTCGTCCCACGTGAGCCGGTAGCGGTCGCAGCAGTCGACCAGCCGAGCCTTGCCGGGCAGGTCCAGGTAGGCCTGGGCCACCTGCAGGGTGTCGAGTGTCGTGACCTCCTCGGGGGCCACGTCATCGCCGAGGCGTCGGCACTCGGCGAGCAGGAAGGCCAGGTCGAAGCGGTCGACGTTGTGGCCGACCACCACCCGCCCCGACAGCAGGCGGGCCACGTAGGGGTGCACCTGGGCGAACGTGGGCGCCCCGGCAAGCATCTCGGTCGTGATCCCGTGGATGTGCGTCGGGCCCGGGTCGCGTTCGGGGTCGACCAGCGTGCAGTACGCGTCCTGCTCCACACCCCAGGCGTCGAGCACCACCACGGCCACCTCGACGATCCGCTCCTGGTGGGGTGAGAACCCGGTGGTCTCGAGGTCCACCACCGCGAACCCCGGCCGGTGGTCGGCGACATGCTGCATGGTGGACACCGTAGATCGTGCCTGTGCCACGGTGCTGCCAGGATCGTCGGTCGCGGTGGGCACGGTGGCGACGGCCGTGGCGGTCCGATTCCCGCCAGACGGCACTCTGACAATGATTCTCATTATCGTTTCCGTTCCCGAACGAGTTGCCACGGGAGCCGATCGCAGGCGTCGGATGTAGCCACCGTGCCCTAGCCTCGGCGGCGTGACCGGCCCCACCGGGTGGGCCGGCCCCGAGGGGGACGGACGATGGACAACTGGCTCGTGCACCACGACCTGCGGGCACCCGGCTTCGGCACGCCCCGGGTGCGGCTGTACGCCGAGGCCCTGGCCATGACCGCCTGGGCAGAATCGCGCGGGTGCCCCCGTGTCGTGCTGTCCGAGCACCACGGCGTCGCCGACGGGTACCTGCCGTCGCCGTTCGTATTCGGGGCCGCCGTGGCCGCCCGCACCTCGACCATCCGCATCATGGTGTCGGCCCTCGTCCTCACGCTGCACGACCCGTTCTCGATCGCCGAGGACGTGGCCGTGCTCGACACCCTGTCCGACGGCCGGGTCGAGCTCACCGTCGTGCCGGGCTACGTGGCCGAGGAGTTCGCCATGTTCGGCGTCCCCTTCGACGGCCGCGGCGCCCTGTTCGAGGAGAAGCTGGAGGCGTTCACCACCGCGCTCACCGGAGGGCCGGCCACGTACCGGGACCGCACCGTCACCGTCACCCCGCCGCCCGTCCAGCGGCCCCGTCCGTTCGTGATCGTGGGCGGCGGCGCGCCGCGCCGGGCGGCCCGGCTGGGGGACGCCTACCTGCCGGCCGTACCCGACGAGGCCTTGGCCGAGGCGTACGTCGCCGAGTGCCGGCGGCTGGGCAAGGGCGACGGGATCCTGCTGTGGCCGACGGGACCCATGTGGGTCTTCGTCACCGACGACCCCGACCGCGCCTGGGCCGAGCTCGGCCCCCACGCGCTGCACGAGGCCAACGGCTACGGCCGATGGGCGGCCGCCGTCCCAGGGTCCAGCCCGTTCCGACCGGCCGAGTCGGTCGAGGAGCTACGGGCATCGGGCCGGTACGCCGTGGTCACCCCCGAGGAGTGCGTCGCACTGGTCCGCACGCTCGACCCGCGGTCGGCCCTGCAGCTGAAGCCCCTGGTCGGCGGTCTCGACCCCGACGTCGGGTGGCGGTCGCTGGAGCTGTTCGCCGATCGGGTCCTGCCGGCCCTGGACGCGCCGCCGCCGGGACCCTGAGGGGCCCGGCGGGCGGGTTCGTACGGTTGGTGCCGGCGGACGGGCCGCCGGTGTCCGGTCAGGCGTTGGCGCCGACCAGGCTCTTGAGCTCGGCCTGGACGTCGGCCTTGTGCTGCCTCTCGTCCTCACGGGCCTTGGCCGGGCTCCACCGCCCACGGTTGAACCAGATGGTCGGGATGAAGACGACCATGCCGCCCAGGCACACCCAGAACCAGTTCTGCCACTGCTTGGGCGACTTGGCCACGCCGTTCAGCAGGCTCGTCAACTGGTCCTGGTGATGGGACAGGTAGACCAGCTGGGACTGGTAGGGGACGACCAGCTTGTTGAGCTTCGCCAGGTTCGCCACCGACTTGGCGAACACGACCGGCCCGACCGCCTTGGAGAAGGCGGCCAGGTTGGCGGGCGTCGGGTTCTTGTTCGCCGCGGCCACGATCGCCGCGTTCTTCGGCTCGCTCAGGACGTTCAGCCAGCTGGCGTTGGCCTGGGCGAACGCCACCGACTCGGGGTGGTCGATCTGGAACTGCTGGGCGTTGAACGGTTGGCCGTTGATCGTCGTCTGCGCGAACTGCAAGTTGTCGACCACCGGGTTGACCGAGTTCACCACCAGGGGCAGGAAGATGAACGACAGTCCGACGGTCAGTCGGAGGATCCAGCCCCACAGGGCCAGGCCGGTTCCGACCAGGGCCGGGTTCTTCGCCTCCACCATCTCGGTGTAGCCGGCCATCCACGGCGCATAGCAGAGGGAGATGCACGCCGCCAGCAGTACCTCCACCAGGATGATGGTGTGGGTGCTGGAGTGCGGATGGTTGGCCAGGTTGATGAAGACGATCAGCATGGCGATCGATCCGAAGGCTCCGGCCAGCATGAGGGGCTTCCTCACCTTGAGCAGGTCGGAAAGGATGCCGAAGGCGATCAGGGCGACCAGATCCGCCCACCAGAACCAGGAGTTCAGGTTGTTGGCCTGGGCGGTGGTGAGGTTCAGTCCGTTCGGGTCCTTGAAGACGGTGGCCCAGTAGATGGTGAAGAACGCCGAGGCCGCGTAGTAGAGCAGCAGGAACAGGGAGATGCCGATGGCGGAACCGACCAGGTCGAACTTGAGGATCTGGCGCCACGGGTGGGCGGTGGCGGCCAACAGGTCTGACTCGGACAGGCCGCGGGCCCTGGCCTCGACCAGCGCACGGTCGTGCTCGCTGACCATCAGCTGGTCACGAAGGCGCGAGGAGAGGTCCTTCATGAAGAACAGTGCCAGGACGAAGACGACGAGGGAGGAGACCCCGGAGATCACGAACTGGCTCTTCCAGCCGTCGATTCCACTGGTGTGCAGGAAGTGGTCGAGCGTGTGGGCGGCCACGATCGAGGTGATCAGGCTGCCGGCCACCGGGCCGACCGTCCAGAACCCCATGGCCGAGGCTCGGCCGAGCTGCGGGCTGAAATCACGGACCAGGGCGGGGGTGGCCACCAGGATGGCGCCCTCGACGACGCCCAGCAGGCAGATGACGAACAGGAACTCCCACTGGGTCGAGCAGGCCGGCACGCCGAAGGCCACGAGGATGCCGATGACCAGCAGTCCGTAGATGACGACGTTGGACCGCCCGAGTTTGTCCGTCTTGGACGCCGGCAGTGACGCGAAGGCACCGAGCAGGTTGGAGATGACCACGATCCACACGTAGAACGAGAACGACATGTGGTACGACACCAGGATCTGGGGGGTGACCCCGGTCTGGGTGAAGTACGTGTAGTAGAGGATGATCGTCGCCAGCACGGCGAGGGCCAGATAGGCGGTGCGCTTGCCGTTGCCCGGGTACTCGTCGATCTCATGGACAAAGAGGAACTTCGAGAGCCCCCCGCGCTGCTTGGTCGCGCTGGTCGTTCCCAACGCGGTGGGCGAATCTGGTGCCATGTCACTCCCCCTGGATCCGGTGCCGCCCTCCCCGGGGCGCAGGCCCGACCGTAGCGCAGGAGCGCCACCGCGCACCGAATCCACCCAGGCACCGCGACACAATTCGGGACTTCCGACCCTGCTCGGCCGACGGTGCCGTCCGGACAGGGGCGGTCCGGTGCGCCCCCTAGCGGTCGAGCACCTGGGCGGCGATGAGCTCCTCGAGCACCCGCGGCTCCCACCACGACATCTGGAGCTGCTTGGCCCGGCGGAAGTACAGCTGGACGTCGAACTCCACGGTGAACCCGATGCCACCGAAGATCTGCTGGGCGGTGGCGGTCACGTCTCTGAACGTCTGGCAGGCGTAGAGCTTGGCCATCGGGGCGAGCTTGGCCACCGGGCGCCCCTCGGACCGGGCCCAGGCGGCCTCGTGCACCAGCACCTGGGCCCCGTCCACGTTGGTGGCGGCGTCGGCCAGGTAGTGGGCGAGGGCCTGGAAGGCGCCGAGGGGCTTGTCGAACTGGTGGCGGTCCTTGGCGTACTGCACCGTGATGTCCATGGTGTACTGGGCGCCGCCCACGGCCTGGGCCGCAGCCAGGATGATCGCCTCGTGCATGACGGCGCTCCAGGTGACCCATCCGGACCCCGCCGCCCCGATGCGGTCGGCCTCGGTCACCCGGACCCCCGCCAGCTCCACCCGGTACTGCGCGTCCGACGCGATCGTCAGCTGCTGGGTGAGCGTGACCCCGTCGGCGCCCGGGTCCACCAGGAACAGGTCGACGTCCTCGTTGCCGTCGCCGGTGCGGGCCAGCACGACGAGCCGGCTGGCCGACGACGCGAACGCCACGTGCCGCTTCGCTCCGGTGAGGGTCCATCCGTCCCCGTCGGGCTCGGCACGCAGCTGCACGCCCCGGGGGCCGGAGCTGTTCTCGGGCTCGAGCCACGCCGGCGTCAGGATGGCCTCGCCGGACACGATGGCCGGCAGCCACGCCTGCTTCTGCTCGTCGCTGCCCGAGCGGGCCAGAGCGCCTCCCGACAGGATGGAGCTGACGAAGTGGGGCGACGGGGCGATGGCCCGTCCGAACTCCTCGTACAGGACCACGGTCTCGAGCGTGGTCATGCCCGAGCCGCCGTACTCCTCGGGGAGCTGGAGCCCGATGAGGTCGAGGTGGCCGAGCTGCTTCCACAGCTCGGGCGAGTAGCCCGTGGGGTCGTCCTCGAGCTCGCGCACCACGCTGAGCGGGCTGGTGGTGGCGACGACGCCGCGCACCGTCTCACGGAGCATCTCCTGCTCGGGGCTGAAGGTCAGGTCCAACATGTCGTGCTCTCCTCTGGTGGTGCTGCGGTCGGTCGTGCCGCCGGTGTCGGTCGTGCGGTGCTGCGTTGCAGGTGCGGGTCGGGGTCGGTCAGGGCGTCCAGCGGTCGCCCGAGCGGGCCCACGGGTTGTCTTCGGCATCGAGCGGCAGGGCCACGGTCGCCGTGCACGTCGTCTTGGGGTCACCGTCCACGGACACGGCGATGTCGAGGGCCGCCCAGCCGCACCCCGTGTCGTCGACGCCGGTGTCGGTCACGGTCCCCCGGAACACCATGGTGTCCCCCGGGAAGATGGACCCGTGCATCCGGAAGGTCACCCGCCGCAGCCGACCGTAGGGGCCCGTCCAGTCGGTGAGGTACCGCTCGAACCACGCCGCCAGGTTCGGGGTGTTGAGGAAGATGTCCCGGGTGCCGTTCCGGTTGACCGCGAAGTCCTTGTCATGGTGCATCGGGCGCCAGTCACGGGCGGCAAGGGCCCCGAGGACGATGGTGGTGGCGGTCACCGGGTAGGCGAGCTCGGGCAGCGTGTCGCCGACCGAGACGCTGCCCTGCAGCAGGGTGGGGGTGGTCATGCGCCCACCTCCTCGCCGGCCCGACGGTAGCCGAACCCGGTGTAGCTCTCCACGGCCACGAGGTCACCGCGCTGATTGCGGTACTCGACGTCGATCACCCAGAACCGCCCCGTCCCGAGCTTGGTGGTCTTCTCGTCGCTCACCGACTTGAGGATCTGGCGGGTGGTGAGGCGGTCACCGGGGCGCACCGGCTCGTAGAACACGATGGTGTTGTCGCTCATGACCGCCTCGGGCAGCCCCAGTCCCTCCTTCAGGTCGAAGTGGACCTGCAGGGGCAGGCCCGGCGTCGACCGGTCGGGCGCCCAGTGGTGGGGCCGGAACCACACCGAGACCATGGTGGGCGGGGCGATGGGCCCGCCGGTGATCTCCTCGGCCACGTCCGGGTCCCAGAAGAGCGGGTTCCCGTTCTCGACCGAGGAGCACGTCGTCCAGATGTAGCCCTGCTCGACGGGGAACTCCCCCACCTCCTCGTACTGGCTGACGCCGAGGGCCCCTTGGATGTCGTCGATGCCGATGGCGCTCATGCCACCACTCCTTTCGTCCGCAGTGCGGCGATCCGGTCGGCCGCCATGCCGGCGGCCCCCAACAGCTCCTCGGCGTCCGACCGGGACGGGTCGCCCGCCACCACCGGCGCACCACGACCGGGCATGCCGGCGAGCACCGGGCCCACCTGGCGGAACGACGCGGGCTCGCCGTCCGTGCGGGCACCCTCGGGCAGCGCGGCCTCGATGATCGCCCCCCTGGCCCGGAACTGGGCATCGTCCGCCAGCTCGGCCGCGGTCAGCACGGGGCTGACGCAGGTGTCGGCCGCGGCCAGCTGATCGACCCACTCGTCGCGGCCCCGGGTGGCGAAGGCGGCGGCCAGGTCGGCCCGGATGTCGTCCTGGGCGCCGTCGTCGTACTGGCGCCCCGGCCACTGCTCGCACCCGAGGAGTCGGCAGAGGTTGGCGAAGAACTTCGCCTCGATGGCACCGACCGCCAGCCACCGGCCGTCGGCGCACCGGTAGGTGTCGTAACAGGCGTAGCGGCCGCTGATGACGTCGTGTCCGAAGCCGACGTTCGACCCGGTGGCCAGGTACTCGTCGACCGGGAGCGACTCGAGCCACAGCACGCCGTCGGCGATCGACACGTCGAGGTGCACCCCGGGACCGTCGGCTCCCCGACCGATCAGCGCGGCCATCACCGCCAGCGCCGCGTGCATCCCGCCGCCGGCCGCGTCGGCGATGGTCGCCCCCGACACCGGTGGACCGCCGTCGGCCGCCGGCTCGGTGGCGCCCAGGTAGCCGCCTACCGCCAGGTAGTTGATGTCGTGCCCGGCCCAGGTGGAACGGGGCCCGTCCTGGCCGTAGCCGGTGGTGGAGCACAGGATCACCCGCGGGTTGACCTCGGTCAGTGCCGTGAACCCGATGCCGAGCCGGTCGACCACGCCGGGACGGAAGCTCTCGACGACCACGTCGGCCCCCCGGACGAGGTCCAGGAAGGCGTCGCGGCCGTCCGGGTCCTTGAGGTCGGCGGCGACGTGCCGGAGGTGGCGCGCCCCGCTGTAGAGGTAGTACGGCGTCCGCATGGGCTCGACGCCGCTGCCGGGCACGGATCCCACCTTCACGACCGTCGCGCCGTAGTCGGCCAGGATGCGGGTGCACCGGGCCGCCGGGCCGAAGGCGGCCAGGTCCAGTACGACCACACCGGCGAGGGGACCGTCCGCCTGGCCGCGCGCCGGCACCGGCACGGTGGGCGCGGCGGCAGAGGTCTCGGGCGGGGCGGTCACGGTCGGGTGCGGCTCAGAAGTTCTTGGGCAGCCCGAGCTTGCGACGGGCGAGGATGTTCTTCTGGATCTCGGAGGAACCTCCACCGATGGTGTCGATCACCGTGTAGCGGTAGGTCGACTCCGAGCGCCCGGCCATGGGGGCTTCCTCGGTGTGGACCCGGAGCTGGCCGCCGGGCCCGGCGAGGTCCATCGAGGCATTGGCCAGCCGACGCGAGTACTCCGTGGTGAACAGCTTGTATTCCGAGGCCTCGGACGTCGGGGGCGAACCCCCGGCGTTGGCCGCGGCAACGAACTTGAGCCCGAGCACGCGGGCCACCTCGGCCTCGGTGTGCAGGCGGGCGACCTGCGACCGCACCTGGGCGTCGTCCTTCATGGGCTCACCGTCACGGGTGGCTCCCTTCACGTACTCGGTCAACAGGCTCAGGCGCTGGGCCGTCGGCGAGTACGTGAACAGGGTGAACCGCTCGAGGTCGAGTGCCTCCGAGATGTACTGGAACCCGCGGTTGAGCTCGCCCACGACGTAGTCGTCGGACACCCACACGTCGTCGAGATAGACCTCGTTGGTCCGCTCGTCGCCCATCGTCCAGATGGCCTTGACCGTGATGCCCGGGTGGTCCATCGGCACCAGGAACAGGGTGATGCCGCTGTGCTTCGGGGCATTCGGGTCGGTCCGGGCGCCCACCCAGTACCAGTCGGCGAAGTGGGCCGAGGTCGTCCACGTCTTCTGGCCGTTGAGGCGCCAGCCGTCGCCGTCGCGGGTGGCCTTGAGCTGCATCGAGGCGGCGTCGGAACCGGCGTTGGGCTCGGAGTAGCCGACGGCGAACTCGACCTCGTTCTTCAGGATCTTGGGGAGGAATTCGGCCTTCAGCTTGTCGCTGCCGTGGCTGATGATGGTCTTGCCGATGATGCCGACGCCCTTGCCGATCTGGGGCCCGCCGCGGGCGGCCAGCGCCTCGTTGAGCAGGTACTCGTAGACACCGTCGCCGTCCTTGCCGCCGTACTCCTTGGGCCAGGTGATGCCCAGCCAGCCCTTGTCCCCCAACTTGGCCATGAACTGGCGGCGCTTGGGCGTGTCCACGATCTGGGCCATGTTCTCGCGGGTGACGTCGAAGACCTCGGGGTCGTAGTTGTCGTCGAGGAACTGCTCCACGTCCTTGACGAACTCGAGCTGTTCGGGGGTGAACTCGAAGTCCATGGTCCGGCCTCCATCCTCAACCGTGCGGCCAGCGCCGCTGTGGTTATCTGACTGACCGTCAGATACTGTGGTCATCATAGGATGACCGGGCAGAAGTTGCCACCGCCCGCCCGGCGGCTGCCACATGGGCCGACGGCGCCACGACGCCGCGGCCGGCACCACGACGAAGGGACCAGGATCATCATGCAGCAGGCGAATTCGACTTGGGTGCGCCCATGACCAGGGGCGTCGTCAGTATCGCCGGGTACGTCCCCTTCCGTCGGCTCCAGCGGTCCGCCGTGGCCGCGGTCTTCGGGAGCGGCGGGGGCAAGGGCGCCCGCGCCGTCGCGTCCCACGACGAGGACACCACCACGATGGGGGTCGAGGCGGCCCGGCTCGCCCTGCGGTCCGCCCCGGGCAGTGCCCCCTCGGCCCTGTGGTTCGCGACCGCCACCCCGGCGTACCTCGACAAGACCAACGCCACCACGCTGCACGCCGCGCTGCGCCAGCCGGCCGACGTGGCCGCCTTCGACTTCGGCGGGGCGCTGCGGTCGGGGCCCGGCGCGCTGCGCACCGCCCTCGAGTCCGGGGGCCCGGGCGCCACGCTGGTGGTGGTGTCCGACCGGCGCGACGGGCTGCCCACGTCGGCCGACGAGTCGGCCGGGGGCGACGGTGCCGCCGCCGTCCTGGTCGCCGACGACGGGCCGGGCACGCCGGTCATCGCCCAGTACCTGGGCGGCGCCTCGGTGAGCGACGAATTCCTCGACCGCTGGCGGACCGCCGGCGACCGGCGTTCGCGGACGTGGGAGGAACGCTTCGGCGAGACCCGCTACGTCCCGCTCGGCGCCGAGGCCTGGCAGGCCGGCCTCAAGGCGGCCGGTGTGGCCGCCGACGAGGTCGACCGGGTCGTCGTCACCGGCATGCACGGGCGGGCAGCCAAGGCCGTCGGCCGCGCCCTGGGCGTGCGCGACGGCGTCCTGGCCGACGACCTCGCACTGACCGTGGGCCAGACGGGTGCGGCCCACGCCGGCCTGGTGCTGGCCGCCATGCTCGAACAGTCGGGTCCCGGGGAGGTCGTCGCCGTCGTGTCCCTGGCCGACGGCGCCGACGTGCTCGTCCTCCGCACCACCCCGGCGATCGCCGCGTGGTCGCCCGCCGACCCGGTCGCTGCGCAGGTCGCCGCCGGGGCGGACCTCCCGTACGGCAAGTTCCTGACGTGGCGGGGCATGGTCACCCCCGAGCCGCCCCGGCGGCCCGAGCCCCAGCGGGTGTCGTCGTCGGCCGCCTGGCGCAACGAGGAATGGAAGTTCGGGTTCGTCGGCAGCCAGGACCGCTCGTCCGGCGCTGTCCACCTCCCTCCGTCGCGGGTGTCGATGGCCGGCGGCGCCGTCGACGACATGGTCCCGATCGACCGGGCCGACGCCGAGGCCACGATCGCCACGTACACCATCGACCGACTGGCCTACTCGCCGAGTCCGCCCATCGTCTTCGCCGTCCTCGACTTCGACGGCGGCGGCCGGTTTCCGGTGGAGCTGACCGATGTCGACCCGGACACCGTCGACATCGGCGACCGGGTGGCGATGACCTTCCGCAAGCTGTACACCGCGGACGGCATCCATGACTACTTCTGGAAGGCCAAGCCGGTCCGCGTAGCGTCGGGCGACGCGGCCGACTGACGGCACCGGCACACACGCACACGTAGACGCAGGAAGAAGGCAAGGAGAGCAATGGCTTCGCACGGGATCAAGGACCGGGTGGCGATCGTCGGGATGGGGTGCACGCGGTTCGCCGAGCACTGGGACAAGAGCCTCGACGACCTCATCGTCGACGCCGCCGAGGAGACGTTCGCGTCGGCCGGGGTGACCAAGGACGACGTCGACGCCTTCTGGTTCGGAACGGCCCAGTCCGGGATGAGCGGCATCACCATGGCCCGACCCCTCCAGATCGACCGCAAGCCGGTCACCCGGGTCGAGAACTACTGCACCACCGGGTCCGAGGCGCTGCGCGCCGCCGCCTACGCGGTGGCGTCCGGGGCCTACGACGTGGCCATGGCCCTGGGCGCCGAAAAGGTGAAGGACTCGGGGTACCAGGGACTCAACGCCTTCCCCATCCCGAACGACGGGACGGCTCGCACCCTGACGGCGGCCGCAATGTTCTCGATGGTCGCCCCCGCATACGGCAAGAAGTACGGGGTGGGCGAGGACGAGCTCACCGAGGTGCTGGCCCGTATCTCGTGGAAGAACCACCAGAACGGCGCCCGCAACCCGCGGGCCCAATTCCGCAAGGAGGTCTCCACCGAGACCATCTGCGCGTCGCCCCGTGTGGCCGGCCGGCTCGGCGTGTTCGACTGTGCGGGCGTGGCCGACGGCGCCGCCGCCGCCATCGTCGTGCGGGCCGAGGACGCGCACAAGTACACGGACACGCCGGTCTACATCAAGGCCCTCTCGTTCGCCGCGGGCAGCGGGTCGGGACTCATCGACCCCGAGTACGACTACACGTGGTTCCCCGAGTGCGCGGCCGCCGCCCAGGACGCCTACGCCCAGGCCGGGATCACCGATCCCCGGCACCAGCTGGCCATGGCCGAGGTCCACGACTGCTTCACCCCGACCGAGCTGGTCCTCATGGAGGACCTGGGCTTCGCCCCCCGGGGCACGGCGTGGAAGGAGGTGCTGGCCGGCACGTTCGACCGCACCGGCGCCCTCCCGATCAATCCGGACGGCGGACTGAAGAGCTTCGGCCACCCGGTCGGCGCGTCGGGCCTCCGGATGTTCTTCGAGGCGTGGCTGCAGCTGCGCCACGAGGCCACGCCGGAGCGCCAGATCGACACGGACAAGACACTGGCGCTGACCCACAACCTCGGGGGCTACCCGGGCGAGATGGTGTCGTTCGTGTCCGTGGTCGGCACCGAACTCGGCTGACCGCCTCCGTCCGGCACGTCGCCCGGGCCGACGTGCCCGGTGCGACCCTCCGCCCGCTCGGCGGCGTGGCGGAGGTAGTTGCCGGTCAGCACCACCATCATTCCCGCCATGATCGAGGCGAGGCCGATACCGGCGACCTCCTCACGGGGCGCCCGTTGCACGAGCAGCGACGCCAGGACGGTCGCCGTGCCGCCCACGACCACCACGCGACCGGCGGCCAGCACGGCCCGACCGCCCAGGGGGAGCGGGCTGGAGCTCGTCAGGCGGCGGCGCCCTCGGACTCGCGCTCGTCCAGCAGAGTCCACCAGGCGTCGGCGGCCCGACGGGCGCCGTCGGCCACCTCGTCGGCGCCGGCGCCGAGCAGCGCCAGCGCCTCGACGGCCCAGTCGCCGTGTTCGGCGTCCATGGAGGTGTGCACGTCCCAGAATCGGGTGCCGGCGGCGTCCATGCCGTACCAGCGACGGAGCCCGTCGCCCTTGGTGGCGGCAATCTCGGCGGCCTGGGACTCGTAGGCGGCCAGACCGGCGATGGCGGCCACCGGCGACGTACGGGCCAGCCCGCGGTACGTCTCGGCCAGCTCGCGGGCGGCCGATCCGGGCCCGGTGGCGACCGGGGCCACCGGAAGTGCAGCGGCGAACCCGTCGAACAGCGCCAGGTGCGGCTCGGGATGCCCGAGCTCGTCGGCCAGGTTGCGGGCGACCAGCTCGGCAGCGTCGTACTCCGCCTCGGCCATCAACTCGTCGACGACGACGGCGAGCACCTCGGGCAGCACGGCCTCGAAGGCCCGGTAGTGGACGGCGTACTCGGCCAGCTCGGCGGACGTGAGCTCACCGGCCTCCCACCGACGGTAGAACGGATGGGTCAGGAGCCGACGGTCCTCGAGGGCCGAGTCGACG
>JADGOH010000171.1 GCA_017883025.1 Acidimicrobiales bacterium | reverse complement strand
GTTCGGCCCCGTCACCGTGTTCGGCCCCGTCACCGCTTTCGGCCCCCGCCCCCGTTCGCGCCCTTCGCCCGGACCCGGATCTTGATCGGGGTCGGTCCGAGTTCGAACCGCTCCCGCAGCCCGCGCTCGACGTAGCGGAGGTAGGTGGGCTGGAGGCGCCCGTTGGTGAACAGCGTGAAGGTCGGTGGGTCGTTGGCCCCCTGGACCCCGTACTGGATCCGGGCGCCGACCGGCGGGTGGGCCAGCTGGATCGACTTGAGGGCCCGGTTCAGCTCACCGGTCGGGATCCGCGAGTGGTAGGCCTCCTCGGCAGCGGCCACGGCGGGCAGGATGTGGTGCACGCCCAGGCCGGACAGTGCGCTGATCTTCAGCACCGGGGCCTCGCCCAGGAAGGCCAGCCGGTCCCCCACGTCGACCAGGATGCCGACCCGGTCCTCCGTCGGGATCAGCTCCCACTTGTTGAGCACCACCACGACAGGGCAGCCCGAGGCGCCGATGCGCTCGGCTAGGCGCTGGTCCTGGTGGGTGACGCCCGCCGTCGCGTCGATCACCAGGAGGGCGATGTCGGCCCGGTCGAGGGCGTCGAGGGCGCGCAAGACCGAGAAGTACTCGGTGCCGCGCTCGGTCTTCGACTTGCGGCGCATGCCGGCCGTGTCGATGAAGCAGATGGTCCCCTCGGGGGTCTCCACGATGGTGTCGACCGTGTCCCGCGTGGTGCCAGGGGCGTCGTGGGTGATCGAGCGCTCGTCGCCGACCAGCCGGTTGAACAGCGTCGACTTGCCCACGTTGGGCCGGCCGACCAGGGCCACCCGGGGCACGGTCTCGTCGGCCTCGATTGCGCCCACCAGGTCGACGAGAGCGTCCTCGCCTTCCTCGGACCCCGGATCGGCGGGCTCGTCAGCTGTCCGGGCGTCCGCGGCCGACGACGGCAGGGCGAGGACGACGTCGTCCAGCAGGTCCCCGGTGCCCCGCCCGTGGAGCGCACTGACCGGCCACGGATCGCCGAGCCCGAGGGAGAGCGCGTCCCACACGTCGGCCTCGCGCTGGTCCGAGTCGACCTTGTTCACCACGACGCGGACCGGCCGCTTGGACCGCTTCAGTACCTTGGCCACGTCGAGATCCTCGTCGGTCAGGCCCACCGTCACGTCGACCACGAAGAGGATCACGTCGGCCTCGTCCATAGCCCGCTCGGCTTGCGCGCTCACCTGGGCGTCGAGCGGGTCGTCGGTGGCCAGCCACCCGCCGGTGTCGACGATGGTGAAGTGGTGCCCGCACCACTCGGCGTCCAGCTCCTTGCGGTCACGGGTGACCCCGGGCCGCTCCTCGACCACGGCGGCGCGGCGGCCGACGATGCGGTTGACCAGGGTGGACTTGCCCACGTTGGGCCTGCCGGCCACGACCACCAGGGGCAGGGTCCGTTCGGGGGTCTCGTTGGTCGGTGGCGTCATCGGGGGGCTCCCAGGGTCACGGGTACACGGGCGGGGGCCGACGCGTCCGGCGCGCGCCCGACGGCGGGTGCCGGGCCGTCGAGGGCCCGGCGGAGCGACAGCCCGTCTGTGGGCACCACTTCGACGGCACGCGGGAGGTCCGCCACCGTCAGGTCGTCGAGGAAGCGTCCCTCGGACAGGCACGAGTCGGGCAGCAGGTAGCGGTGGCCCTCGGGCTGGTCGGCCAGGACAGCGGCGAGGTCCGTACCCGTGAGCAGGCCCGAGACACCGATGTTGCCGCCGAAGAAGTGGTTGGTCACGGGCACGAGGCGGATGTCCTCGCGCCCGAGCGAGTCGACGAGGGGCGCCAGCACCAGAGCGCCGTACTCGCCGGTCAGGATGGCGACGGGCGCGGTGGCGCCGGCGTCCGAACCATCGGCGGGCGTCCCGGTTCCCCGGGCTCCGTGGGGTGACTGACGAGTGGAGCGGTAGCCGGCCGCCGGGGCGCCGTCGACGGAGGCGAAGAATCCCGGCCGCACCCCGAGCGCGGCGTGCTCGTCACCGCCGAAGGCGGCTTCGAAGGCCCGGGCCATGCCGAGCCCGTTCTCATGCTGCGGGAACCCCTCGTAGGTGGCGGCGGGCGGAAACGGGCGCTCGGCCATCAGGTAGTACTCGTCGGCGGCGTACACCATCCTGCGGCCGACCGACTCGAGGAACACCTGCTGCCACCGCTCCACCAGGTCGCAGACGGCGGCCGCCTCGTCCACGGTGTGCGGGCGCATGGCGTCCTCGTGGGAGAACGTGCTGACCCCGAGTGGCACACACGCCACCGTGGCCAGCCCCGGGTAGCGGTCGAGCACGCCGGCCAGGGTGTCCTCCAGGACAGCTGCGTCGTTGCGGCCGGGGCACACGACGATCTGCCCATGGACCTCGATGCCGCCGTCGAGCAGCGCGCCCAGCCACCGCAGGCTGGTCGCCCCCCGGCGGTTGCGCAGCAGCCCGGACCGGACGTCGGGGTCGGTGGCGTGGATCGAGACGAAGAGCGGGCTGAGCCGCTCGGTCAACACCCGCTCGAGGTCCATCTCGGTGAACCGGGTCAGGGTGGTGAAGTTGCCGTACAGGAACGACAGGCGGTAGTCGTCGTCCTTCATCGACAGGCTGCGCCGCATCCCCTTCGGCAACTGGTGGATGAAGCAGAATTCGCAGTGGTTGTCGCACGTCCGGACCCGGTCGAAGACGGCGGAGGACACCTCGACGCCGAGGGGCTCGCCGGGCTCCTTGTGGACGGCGACGAGCATGGGTTCGGGCACGCCCCGGCGCCGGACCACGAGGTCCAGCTCGGGCTCGTCCACCAGGAGGCTGTATTCGATGACGTCACGCGGCGATCGGCCGTTGAGCGAGAGCAGCTCGTCCCCGGACCGGAGCCCGGACAGCGCGGCCGGAGACGATTCCGTGACGGCGACCACCTTGGGTGCCGTCGTCACGCGGGGCGCCGACATGCCCTCCAGGCTACCCGGTGCAGCCCGTCGTCCCGGCTTCGCCCCCGGGCGGGCACCGGTAGCCTGGGCAGGTGCCCGTCGAACGCGTGATCCTGGCCGAGCCCCGTGGGTTCTGCGCCGGGGTGGAGAAGGCGATCAAGGCCCTGGCCTGGATGGTCCGGGTATTCGAGCCGCCCGTCTACTGCTACCACGAGATCGTCCACAACCGTCACGTGGTCGACCAGTTCGAGGCCCAGGGCGTGGTGTTCGTCGACGACGTGTCCGACGTCCCGCCTGGGGCCCCGCTCATGCTGTCGGCCCACGGGTCCGCCCCCGAGGTGGTGGACGCCGCCCGCGCCGACGGCCGGGTGGTGGTCGACGCGGTGTGCCCCCTGGTGACCAAGGTCCACCACGAGCTGAAGGTCCGCGCCCGCAAGGGCTACACCGTGCTCTACGTGGGCCACCACGGCCACGAGGAGGCCGTCGGCACGATGGCCGTTGCCCCGGCATCGGTCCGCCTGCTCGAGCGGGCGGCCGACGTGGACGCCCTGGACCTCCCGGGAGGCGCGGACGGGAGTGGTCCCGAGGTGGCGCTCCTGGCCCAGACCACCCTGAGCCACGACGAGTGGGCCGGCATCGTCGACCGTGCCCGGGAGCGCTTCCCGGACCTGTGGATGCCAAACCGGAGCGACCTGTGTTTCGCCACCACGAACCGGCAGGCCGCCCTCAAGGCGCTGGCCGGCCGGTGCGATGCCGTGGTGGTGATCGGCTCCGACAACTCCTCGAACACCGTCGCACTGGCCCAGGTGGCCGAAGACTTCGGCTGCCCCCGGGTCGTCCGGGTCAACGACGCCTCCGAGCTGCCCGACGACCTGTCCGGGACGGTCGGCGTCACGGCCGGGGCGTCGGCCCCCGAGGCCCTCGTCGACGCTGTCGTGGCCCGCCTGGCCCCCGTCTCGGGCATCGAGCGTGCTGCCGTCACCGTCGAGGAGGAGTACTTCCCGCCACCGCCCGAGTTGCGGGAGCTCCTGCGAGGGCTCGAGGCCGCGCTCGGGCTCCTGAACTCGGTGCCGGGCCCCGGTGCGACCGCCGACGCCCCCGTGCGGCGGGTGCTGGCCGACGACCGGACGACTGCAGCCGCCGACGTGCTCGAGCAGATCGCCGCCCTCGGCTAGGTGGTCCCACCTGGGGACTCGCCGTCACACGATCGGCGCGAGACTGTCACCATGACCGTCTCACCTGCCACCACGCCCGCCACCGCGTCGTTCACCAGCATGGACGTCTCCACCGCCGAACAGTGGGCCGTGGTCGGCGCCGAGACGGCGAAGCACCAGGGGCGGGTAGCCGACCGTGTCCTGCTCCTGCTCGGGTCCCTGGCCGATGTGGTCGACGGCTTCGCCGTCGACCAGCTCACCCACTGCCTCCAGACCGCCACGCGGGCGGAGCGGGCCGGGGCCGACGAGCAGGTCGTGGTCGCCTCGCTGTGCCATGACATCGGCAAGGCGATCTCGGTGCCCAACCACCCCCGGATCGCGGCCGAGATCCTGCGCCCCTATGTACGCGACGAGGTGACCCAGGCGATCCTCTACCACCAGGAGTTCCAGGGTCGGCACTACTTCCACCACTTCGACATGGACCCGAATCTGCGGGACGGCCACCGGAACGAGCCCTGGTACCCGCTGGCCGAGCAGTTCGCCGACGAGTGGGACCAGACCAGCTTCGACCCGGACTACCCGACGGAGCCGCTGGCCCACTTCGAGCCTGCGGTCCGCTCCGTGTTCGCCACCCCCCACAGCTTCTGATGGCGCCCACCCAGCGGCACCGGTGGCTGACCCTGCCCGACAGCCGTGCGGCCCGCCGCTCGGAACGCCTGATGGGCTACGTGCTCGACCAGGCCCGCGCCGACTTTTCCGAGCGCTACCCGAACGTCCGGTTCGGCCCCGTGGTGGGGCTGATCGCCGCGTATGAGGAGGAGGCCAACATCGGGCCTGTCCTGAAGGCGATGCCCACGCTGGTCGACGACCTCGAGGTGTCGACCCTCGTGATCGTCGACGGCGGCAGCGACGGCACGGCCCAGGTCGCCCTGGACGCCGGTGCGTTCACGTGCGTGGTGCCGGTCAACCTCGGCCAGGGCGCCGCCCTCCGCCTCGGCTACGGGCTGGCCGCCGCCCATGGCGCCCGTTACGTGGTGACCCTCGACGCCGACGGGCAGAACGACCCGTCCGAGCTGCCGGTGATGCTCGAGCCGCTGCTCGACGACAGCGCCGACTTCGTGATCGCCTCCCGACGGCTCGGCACCGACCAGACGACCGACCGGTTCCGCCGGGCCGGCGTGCAGTTCTACGCCTGGCTGATCAAT
>JADGOH010000044.1 GCA_017883025.1 Acidimicrobiales bacterium | reverse complement strand
CATCAGGTCTGGCGGTGGCCGTCGTGGCGGCAACCCTGTGGAGTGTCCCGGCTGCCTCGTCAGCCCGAGCGGCGATTTCGGACACGCCACGTGGCACCGATGCATCGGCCGTGGGCAAGGTCATCGTCATCATGGAGGAGAACGATTCCCAGGCGGAAACGTTCTCCCAGATGCCGTACCTCGCCAGCCTCGGAGCCACCTACGGCAAGGCGACCAACTACAAGTCGGTCGGACACCCGAGCCTGCCGAACTACCTGGCGGTCTTCGGGGGCAGTACCTACGGAGTCCCCGGCTACTGCCCGGTCGGTTGTGGTCCCACTGCGGCCACCAGCCGCACCGTGTGGGACGAGACACTCGATGCCGGCAAGACGGCCAAGGCCTACGAGGAGTCGATGCCCAAGAACTGCACCACCACGCAGGGGTCGACTGCCTACGTCCCGAGGCACGGCCCGTGGCCCTACTGGACGAACGGCGTCAGCCGCGCCAATTGCCTGGCGAACGACGTGCCCCTGACCGCCCTGCAGGGTGACATCACCACCGGCAACCTCCCGGTGACCGGACTCATCACCCCGAACCTGAACGATGACGGGGACAAGGGCACGGACGCCCAGGCCGATGCGTTTCTGCAGAACTGGATTCCGAAGCTGCAGGCCGGTTCCGACTACGCCTCGGGCAATCTCACCATCGTCATCACGACGGACGAAGACGATTTCTCCGCAGGCAACAATGTCGCCTTCGTCGTCGTCAACCAGGCACTCAGCGGCAAGGTCGTGACCGGGGCGTTCAACCACTACAGCCTGTCGCGGTGGCTGTCGGACAATGCCGGGGTGGCGCCATTGAACAACGCCGCCGCCTCTCCCGGTTTGCGCAGCGCGTTCGGGCTCTGAGGTCCGCTCCGCTGGCGGGCGTCTGGTTGGTGGCCGTATGGCTGCTGATCGTCGCCGTCCTCCGCACTCGCTACGTGCGCCTTCCGGCCGTCGCGCTCGATCGTGGTGAGCTACTCCGTTCCGGTCGAACGGTCGGGCTGGGGCCAGGCCCGAACCGCCCCGGTCCAGGTGAGCGCTCGGGCGGCCACCGCAGCACATCGCCGACCGTGGGCCTCCTCGGCGCCGGCCGGTACCAATCAGAATCCGAACGCCGCCCGCAGGCTGTCGGCGGTGGCGGCCCCACCAAGCTCAGGCACGTGAGCCACGTCCTCGGCGGCCTTCAGCACGGAGTAGTGGGTGAGGTAGGTCGATGACGTGGTGCCGGGGACGACGTAGGGGGAGATCGCGATCATCGCCACGGTGTTGGGGGCGCTACCGCCCCCCCCTTCGTCCCAGACGATGAGCACCGTCAGACGCCCTGACTGGTAGTCGGGTCCGGCGACGATCTGGTCCATCCATCCCGCCAGCCACGTGTCGCCCTGCCGGACGGCGTGCCGTCTCGTCCCGTCGTGCATGTCGTTGCCGAGGTTCGGCGTGACCGTTGCGAATGTCGGCAGTGCGCCCCTCACCACGTCGTCGTGCAGGGCACCTGAGGCCGTCGTCCCCATCGGCACGTCGTTCACGGGGCACTGGGGGCTCACGTCGGTGTAGTACTCGGCGGGGTTGTGCTTGGAGGCGTAGGCGGTGCCGCTGGTGGAGCAGTCGCCCGACATCGATTCCGCAAACGCCTTCCAGCCCGATGCCCCGACCTGATGGAAGATGTTGTCGTTGCCGGTGAGGCAGGTGCCACCGGGGTCGCAGTCACTCGTCCAGGGGGACGCGGCGTAGGGCAGTCCAGAGGTGGAGGCCAGGTAGTTCGGCAGCGACGGATGGGTCAGTGTCTGATAGTTCTGGGCCGATCCACACTCAGCGGCGTACCTGTTGATGTTCGGGGCCAGTCGTGAGCCGTAGATGGAGGTGGCGTCGGTGTTCTCCTCGTAGATGACCATCAGTTTGGAGGTGGTCGGAGCGCCGTGCTTCGTGCCGCAGTACGTGTTCCTTGGAACCGGAACGACCTTGGTCTGCTTGACTGCCTTGCCCTGGCCCACACCATTGACTGCGCTGACCTTCACGGTGTACTTCTTGCCGTTGGTGAGTCCGGTCACCGTGCAGGTGGTCGCCGCGGTGATACAGGTCGCGCTGCCGGGGGTGGCGGCCACCCGATAGCCGATGACGGCAGAACCCCCGTCAGAGGCAGGGGCCGACCAGGACGCCGTGATCGCCGCATCGAGGGGCGTGACGACGAGCGACGTGGGTGCACCGGGCTTCTTGAGCCTGGTGCCCTTCGCTCCGGCGACCCCGCCGGTGGCGAGCGTGGCACCGGCGAGCGCGGCGACGACCACCAGGACGATGCTCTTCGGAATCCTCATGCACGCCTTCCCCTCGTCGGGACGCCGCTCCCGCCGGATCCCCAGCCTTGCATTGATTCCGATCAGAAGCGACTGCTGAACCACCATCGGTGCACTCGGGGCAGGACCAATTGCACGGGCGGGCCTGGTACTGATCGGAGGGAGAGTTGCGAGCAGTCACGGGCAGTGACCCCAGGTGGTGTGCTCCCCACGCTGAGGAGTCCTCGGACGCAGCCACGGTGGTGCGACGTGGTCACGTTCCCGATCGCTGTCCCGGGGCCGGCACTGTCGAGGACGACGACGACCGCGGCCCGAGACCTCTGGTTCCGGGCCGGTGCGCGCACCGCCGGCGACGGGTGCCGGACCAGTTCCCTCCAGGTCCCGTGCCGGCGCGCGGCGGATCGGCAGCTCCGCCTGATCACCGTGGCGTCGACGTTTGCGGCCGTGCGCGGATCGCCAGGATCTCCCGCAGCGCCGGCTCGGAGGCGCTCATCGAGGCGGCTGGGAGGCAAGTTCCCGCGGGCCGCCGTCATCATGCGTTCCGGTGAGGCGCGGTGGGCGGGTGCCTGGGCGTCGTCATGGCCCACCACTTCCCAACCGGTCGTCGAGTCGTGGCGGCGCGACGGACCCGGCAGCCCGCCGACTTCGTCAGGGCTGCAGTTCTGCGGCCCGTGCGGCCGGTGCGCCCGGCTCGAGCCAGGACCGCCCGCAGTCCTCACACCGGTGGGGCGGCGGGTGACCCGGAGGCAGGTCGCACTCACACTGGTCCAGCTTCCGGGCGTCGGCCGCCCCGCATCCGCTCATCGTGGCTGGTCCTGTCGCCTCATGGGTCCAGCGTACGGCGAACCCCCGTCGAGCGGGACGCGCCCGGTCGCCCCCGCCGCGTCAGCTCCCGAGCCAGAGCACCGCAGGAAAGAACACGCCCTCGTTGTAGGCGTAGCCCGGCTTGCCGTCGGGCAGTCGCCGCTGGGTGATCCCCCGGACGCGGGTCGAGGCGGCGAAGGGGAACACGTCCCGTCCGATCCACAGGTACGGCAGATCCCTCGCCAGGCGCTCGTTGACCGTCCGATAGGCGTTCACCCGGGCGGAGCGATCGGTCGTCGACCGCCCCTCCAGCAGCGCCGCCTCGACGGCCGGGTCGGAGTTGCGGGCGAAGTTGAGCCCGATGGTTCCGATCGGCTGGACCGTGGTCGTGCTGAGCCACGGATAGTTGAGGCCGGGGTCGACCGCGCCGAACTGCGCCGAGGGGACCGCCTGGAACTTGCCCGTCAACAGGTTGACGATGGCGTCGGCCTGCTGGACGATCGTGATGGTCGACTGGACGCCCACCCGGGACCACATCTGCTGGATGACCTGGACGAGTTGGGTGATGCGGGGGTCGGGTGTCGTGCTCAGCTCGATGACCGGCGGCCCGTGCTGGCTCGTGTACTCGCGGATGAGCGAGGCTGCCCCGCCCGGGTCGTGGGCCGGATAGCCGGTGGGGCTGTAGTAGGGCGAGTCGGGCAGGAACATCCCGTTGATCGTCTCGATCGTCCCGTCGCCGAACACCTTCTGGACGGCCCGCTGATCGGTGGCCTTGGCCAGCGCCAGGCGGACCCGGGCGTCGTCGGTTGGCGGCCGCGCGCAGTTCAGGAGGATGAACCCCATGGTCGGCGAGCCGACCACGGGCGACGTCTGGATCAGTGCCTCGTAGCCGGGGGTGCCGTGGAACTGCTGGTAGGTCTGCGGGTCGATCGACACGATGGCGTCGACGGCGCCCGTCTTGAGGGAGTCCTCGCGCTGGGTCGTGTCGGGGACCGGCCGAAAGGTGATCCGGTCGAGGTAGGGGAGCCCGGCCTGCCAGTAGTGCGGGTTCCGTGTCGCGGAAAAGTGCCCGTTGGGCTGCCACTCGACGTACACGAACGGTCCGGTCCCGACCGGCGGCGCCGTCGGGCGGTCGAGCGTGGACTGGGCGACGATGTAGCCGGCCTGGGTGGTGAGCGCTGCGGCAAACCCGGTCGTCGGCGCCGTCAGGGCGAACACCACGGTGCGGTCGTCGGGCGTGGTGACCGACGACACCCCCTTGAGCGCGCCGCCGGTCAGGGCGGACGACTGCAGGGCGGCGAAGTTGTTCCTGACCACCGTGGCGGTCAGCGCCGAGCCGTCGTGGAAGACGACGCCCGGCCGGAGCGTGAGCGTCCACTGGTCGTAGGTGGCGTTGGGCGTCAGTGACCGCGCCAGGTACGGCTGGATGGTGCCGTCCACGGCCACGGCCATCAGGGGGTCGTAGACGGTGTTGGCGTACAGCAGTCCGTTGGTGTCCCATCGGTTCTGCGACGGTGAGAAGCCGTCGATCTCGGCCATGGTCGCGACCGTCAGGGAGCCGCCGCGGGTGGGCCTGCCCGCGGCGGACGCCCCCGTCGTGGCAGGTGTCGCACCGGTGTCCGACGAGCAGCCGGACAACGCGGTGGCCGCAGTGCCCCCCAGCGCCAGCACGCCACCCGCCGCCGCGCTCCGGCCGAGGAATGTCCGGCGGTCCATGCCGCGTGCTGCCATTCCGGTCCTCCCCCTTGTCTGCCCGCCCCGTCCGCCGTGGGTCGTCACCGGTGGCCGGGGCCACGTGGTCACGACCGGGCGGTTCCCCCGGGGCCGGCGTCGTGCCAGCAGCATGCCAGCCCGAGGGGTCGTGTGCCACGGATACGCGCCCCGACGCCCGTACCGGCACGGGCGGCATGGTGCCGGTAGGTTGCCTGCCGTGGCGACTCGGGACAGCCGGTTGAAGCAACTGCACCGCCACGCCGTGCCCGCATGGTGGCTCGACGCCAAATTGGGCGTCTTCGTCCACTGGACGATGGCCGCGGTGCCCGCCTTCGCCCCGGTCGGCGACGAGATGGGCGACCTCATCGGGTCGCATCGGCGGGATGCGTTCGCCTGGTCGCCGTACACGGAGTGGTACGAGAACTCGATCCGGTTCCCCGGGAGCCCTGCGGGCCGTCACCACCGGGCCACCTACGGCGACCAGCCGTACACCGCGTTCCGCGAGCCGTTCGAGGCCGGGATCGACCAGTGGGACCCCGAGGCGTGGGCCGCCGCGTTCGCCGCCACCGGTGCCCGGTACGTCGTGCTGGTGGCCAAGCACCACGACGGGTACTGCTTGTGGCCCACCGACGTCGCCAACCCCCGCCGACCCGGATGGCACAGCCGTCGTGACGTGGTGGGCGAGCTGGCCGAGGCCGTCCGGCGTGCCGGCATGCGCTTCGGGATCTACTACAGCGGCGGCCTCGACTGGACGTTCGACGACCGTCCGATGGGGTCACTCGCCGACATGCTGGCCGCCGTGCCCCGGGGGGACTACCCGGCGTACGCCGAGGCCCAGGTGCGCGAGCTGATCGACCGCTACCGTCCGAGCGTCCTGTGGAACGACATCGCCTGGCCCACCCGCGGCAGCCGGCTGTGGCCGCTCTTCGCGCACTACTACGCCACCGTGCCCGACGGCGTGGTCAACGACCGGTGGATGCCGTGGACCCCGCTGCTGGCCGCAGCACAGTCGTCGGTGGTCCGGCGGGCCATCGATGCCGGCGTCGGCCGGATGACTGCGGCCGACGGGGGGATCGTGCCGCCCAAGCCGCCCCACTTCGACGTTCGCACTCCCGAGTACGTGGTGTTCGACGAGGTCCAGGCCACCCCGTGGGAGTGCGTCCGGGGTATGGATCACAGCTTCGGCTTCAACGCCGCGTCCCGTCCGGAGGACTTCATCGACCGCGGTGACCTGCTGTGGCTGCTGGCCGACATCGCGGCCAAGGGGGGCAACCTGCTCCTCAACGTGGGCCCCCGTGGCGTCGACGGGGCGATCCCCGAGGAGCAGCTCGACCGCCTCGGGTGGCTGGGGGAGTGGGTCGTGCCCCACCACCGCGCCTTGCTGGGCACCCGGCCCTGGATCCGTCCGGGAACGACGACCGCCGAGGGAGCGCCCGTGCGCTACACCGCCCGTGGCGAGGCGGTGTTCGCACTCGTCCGCGCCGCGCCGGGCGCCGTCGTGCTGGGCGACGTGCGCCCCACGCCCACCACGGCGGTCACGACCGCCGGGGGCCGATCGCTGCGTTGGGCCGACACGGCGGCCGGGCTGTCGGTCGACCTGCCCGAAGACACGCGGGCGGACGAGCCGGCCGTGGTGGTCCTTGAGCGGGTCGAGGCACGCGGTGGTTGATCGGGCCTGTCCGGGACCGTGACGCGTGGGTCGTGCGAGCTGGCTAGACCTCGATGTTCCGACCCCGCATGACGAACGTACCCGGTTCGGGGTAGTGGAGGGACTCGGTCCCGTCCGCATCCCACTGGACGAGGTACGGGGGACTGCCGTCGCTGTTGCGGACCTCGACGATCACGCCCAGCTGCTGGCCGAGCCCGGCCTGCAGCCCATCCTTGACCAACCGGTCACCGACTTCTGCGTACATGGCGCACCCTCCTCGGCGCGGGCCCGTCACGGGGCGGCCCGCCCACCCGACATCGTGCGCCTCGGAGGGCCGGAGATCAAGGGGCTGTCGGTCTGGCGGGGAGGGCCGCCGGGTCAGCCCCGGGTCGCCGGCGGCCGCGTCGACAGGGTCACGAAGTCGCGCGCCCACGTCGGCTCGAAGAACGTGGCCGGGCCCTGGACGGTGGTGGGCAGCAGGCGGCTGCCGTTGTCGGGGCTCGCGGGACCGCCCGGGACGGGCGGGTCGTAGGTGGCGAGCACCGTCCACGACGGGTTGATGTCGAGTTCCATGGCCCGGACCGCGCCCGCGTGGATCAGGAGCTGGGCCAACTGTGCCGGGGCGAGGAGGGGACCCGTGGCGTAGACGAGGGCCCCGTCCGCCGTGACCCCGGCGCCCGATCGCCACTGCTGCTCGACGCCGGGTACCGAGTGGGCGCACGACGTGGCGCCGCAGGTGTTTCCCCAGGCCTGCCAGTCGGGGCCCGTGGCCGCGTCGGTCGGTCGGCCGCCGGCGACCAGCGGCTGGAGGTTCTGGCGCACCGCCACGACGCCCGGGGTCATCGAGACGTCTGCCCCCCAGGCACCCACGTCGACGGTCCCGTCGGCCCGGATCACCAGGGACGCCGCGCCGGGGACCAGCGGGACGACCACGCGGCCCTCGGTGTAGTAGCCCCCGCCGGCCGTGTCCATGAGGAACCCGCCGTTGAACGCCGCCACCAGCGACGTGGCCTCGGCCGGCAGGACCGGGGCGGTGTACCGGTACGGACCGCCGCCGGGGCTCCCCGAGCCGGAGTAGAGCCGGGCGGCCAGCAGATGGGTGTCCATCCAGGCCACTGCGGCGGGTTCGGACCCGCCGGGGGGAGCGAGTGCGGTCTCGTAGACGGCGGGCACCCCGTCGACGAGCCGCCCGGCACCGTGCCACTCGCCCTCGCCCGGAACAGCGAGGGCGGTGAACGGGGCGAGGGCCGCCGGCGCCCGCAGTGGGGTGCCGAGGCCGCCCGACACCGGTCGGACTGTCCGGGACGGTCCCGTCGCAGCGGGCCGCGCCTTCGGCGTCGTCGTCGTGACGGCGGACGGTCCCGGGGCTCCAGTGGTGCTGCACGAGGCCAGCGCCGTCGCCAGGACGACCACGGCCAGTGCACCGGCGACTGTCGTGCCAGGGCGATGGGTGGGGGCGGCCATCGGGCCAGGTTACGGAGCTGACCGACGACAGGCGGCCCGCCCTCGTCGGTGGCACCGTGCTCGGTGACGCCACGGGTGGCGGCGACCGGGGTGGTGGCGGTGGCCGATCACCCACCGCCGTGCCCGGCTCCCGGGCCCACGCAGCTAGTCGAGCGCCGGGCCCTCGGACCGCACCTTCGAGACACTCTCGATCGAGGTGCGGAGCTCCTGCAGCCAGGTCGCCTCGCGCTGGCCGACGAAGCGCACGCACCACGCCAGTGCCTCGCTCCGGCTCTTGGCCACGCCGGCGGCGAGCAGCGTGTCCAGCACTTCGCGTTCGCCGATCCGCAGCCGGGTCATGACCGGCACGCCCAGACTGGTGAAGACCGTCGTGGCGTCGCCCGAGCGGACGCCCCAGGCCACCGAACGTCCCGTCGCCGGCTGCACGCGGTCGGCGATCTCCATGCGGGCGGCACGGGTCGCCTCGCGGAAGGCCGCGGGATCGCCCTCACCGGGTCCGCCCGCTGCGAGCGTGCCGACGATCAGGATCTCGTCGTCGTCGACGGTCAGTCGGGGCGGACCGTCGAACCACCCGCCGGGGATCATCGGGGAGACATGCTCCTCGAGCTTCGTGTGGTCTGAGTGAGTAATCATAGTTACAACATTACAAGTGATGGTCACTCGACCATTCACGGGCCCTGATCAGGGGGTCAGCCGGTCGGCTCCGGATCCTGCCCCCCGATCACCCGCTCCAGGCGCCGGTCCGGCACCAGCCACATGACGGCCACCGTGGCGTAGACGGCGAGCGCCAGCCACGTGGCCACGAAGGCCAGGGCGACCCCGGCGGCGAAGAGCACGACCGACAGGTTCCCCTTGACGTCGCGACCGATGGCGGCCCGCAGCGCCGAGTCGGGGCCCTGGGAGCGGATGATCACCTGCTGGAGGATGAAGTAGGCGGCGCCGGCCAGGAACAGCACGACCCCGTAGACGACGACCGGGGCGCGGGCGAAGTGCTCGACGGCCATCCACCGGGACGCGAAGGGGAAGAGCGACAGCCAGAACAGGAGGTCGAGGTTCGCCCACAGGATGCCGCCGGTCACATGGTCCACCGTCTTCAGCAGGTGATGGTGGTTGGCCCAGTAGATGCCGATGAAGGCGAAGCTGAGCACGTAGGCCAGCATCGCCGGCACCACGCTGCGCAACGACGCGAACGACGAGCCGTCTGGTAGGCGCAACTCGAGCACCATGATCGTGATGATGATGGCGAGCACGCCGTCGCTGAACGCTTCCATCCGTCCCGGCGTCATGCGGGCACCCTACGCGGGCAGCCCGGTCGATGCCGCCGACGCGATGGCGTCGATGGCGGGTCACGCCGCGGCGGACTCGAAGGCACGGGTGCCTCGGGGTCGCCGGCTCACCCGTTTCGGGCGCCTCAGCCACCGAGCTTCTGCACGGCCATGGCCGTGGTGTGCTGCAGCGCGGCGACGTCGAGCGTGCCGGGGTTGGCATAGCCGACCACCAGCACGATGGACCCCTGTCGGACGACCTCGTAGCCCGATTGGGACGTGACGCCGGCGACGGAGTCGTCGAACAGCATGCACACGCTCAGAGCGCCCGAACGGGGGAGGGGGAGTACCCCCACGAAGGTGGGACCGCCGGAGCGGCCCGACGTCGTCTGCCGGCACGACCCCGTGCGCTGCAGGTAGCCGACGGTCGAGGCATACGCCGTCCTGACGTTCCGGGCATGCAGGGCGTACTCGGCCATCGACGGGCTGCCGCCGGGCCGGTCGAACCGGGCGGAGGTCACGCCGGTTCCCATCATCGACCCGGCGGACGGGAACCCGGCGCACCGGACGGACGCGACGGACGCGACGGACGCGGGCGACCACCCGGAACCGAGGTCGGATGCGGGAGGGTGCCGGCTGCAGTGGGGGACCGATGGTCGACGTCGAGCAGGCACTGCTCAGGAGGGCGGCCACGACGAGCGCGGCACCACCACGCACGGTCGTCCGGCATCGGCCGACGGCGTCCATCGGCCCATCTGACCACAGCGGCCGCGGGCGGCGTGCGGTTCCGTTCCCGACACTTGTGTCGGTATGCTGGGGGCATGCACGCGGACACCCCTACGTCGGACGCTCCGCCGGCTACTGGTCCCGACACCAGCCGCCGATGGCTCGCCATGCCCTTCATCGCCATGGGCGTGGCCATGATCATCGTGGACGCCACCATCGTGAACGTCGCCGTCCCGACGATCATCCGCGAGCTCCACCTCACGGCCACCGAGGCCGAGTGGCTGAACTCGATCTACTCGCTGGTGTTCGCCGCCCTCCTGATCACCCTCGGCCACGTCGGCGACCGGTGGGGCCGTCGCCGGCTCTTCCTCACCGGTGTCGTGGTCTTCGTCGGGGCGAGCCTGGTGGCGGCCACTGCGCCCACCGGGTCGGTCCTCATCCTCGGCCGGTTCCTCCAGGGGATCGGCGGGGCGATGATCCTGCCCGCCACCCTGTCCACGGTCAACGCCCTCTTCGTGGGCAAGGAGCGCGCCGTGGCCTTCGCCATCTGGGGGTCGACGATCGGCGGGTTCGCTGCCATCGGCCCGTTGATCGGGGGCTGGTTGACCACCGACGCCAGCTGGCGGTGGGCATTCCTGGTCAACGTGCCCATCGGGGTGCTGATCGTGGTGGGCATCGTCCTGTTCATCCCCGAGACGTCGGACCCGTCGGTGCGGCGGGGCGTGGACGTCCCCGGCAACCTGCTCGTCGTCGTGGGCTTCGGCGCACTCGTGTTCTCGCTCATCGAGGGTGTCCACTACGGCTGGTGGACCCAGACGGAGCCGTTCGCGCTCGGCGGCGCCACCTGGCCGAGCGGGTGGATCTCGCCGATCCCGGTCATCTGCGCGGTCGGGGTCGCCAGCCTCGTCCTCTTCGTGGTCGTCGAGTCGTCCCGGCGTCGGCGCGACCAGGTCGTCCTGGTCGACCTCCGGCTCTTCGGGATCCGGAGCTTCGGCGTCGGCAACGTGGCCGCCCTGGTGGTGGCGCTGGGCGAATTCGGGCTGCTGTTCATCCTGCCCCTCTTCCTCCAGGGCGTGCTGGCCTACAGCGCGCTGCGCACCGGGGTCCTCCTGCTGTCGCTGGCCATCGGCACGTTCGTCGCCGGCGGGGCGACCCCGCAGCTGGCGAAGCGGATCGGTGCACGCGGGGTGGCCCGCCTCGGCCTGGCGCTCGAGGCCGTCGGCATCGTGGGACTGGGCGTATTCGTGTCGGCGACGGTCGGCGCATGGGACCTCGTGCCCTGGTTGTTCGTCTACGGGCTGGGCGTGGGCATGGCGACGGCCCAGCTCACCGGGGTCATCCTGACCGACGTCCCGGTGGCCCAGAGCGGCCAGGCCTCCGGCATCCAGAGCACCTCGCGGCAGGTCGGCTCCGCACTGGGCATCGCCGTCCTCGGCACCATCTTCGTCACCCAGATCGGCACCCGCACCAAGTCTGCGGTCAGCTCCATCCCCGGGGTCTCGCCCGAGGACGCCGGCCGGGCGGCCGGCGTCGTGCGGGCCAGCGGCGGCGCCGCGCTGCACTCCCTCGCCGCCCTGCCCCACGGCCCGGCGATCGTGCTGGCGGCGGCCGACTCGGTGGTGGCAGCCACCCGGGACGTCTCGTTCGTGGCCGCGGCCTTCATCCTCATCGGACTGGCGGCCACCCTGGCGCTGCCCCCGATCCCGCCGGAGTTCGAGGCGGCGGGCCCGGTGCCGGTGGACGACGCACCTTCCGCCACCGGGGACGGGACGTCGTGACCCGGACGGTGCCCGTCGGACGGGACCGGTAGGGCGCGATGCCCAAGATCAACGCCCCGACGCTCGCCGAACACCAGGCCTACCAGCGGCACGCCCTGGTGGCTGCGGCCATCGAGATCCTGGCCGACGAGGGCGTGGCCGCGCTGACGCCGGCGTCGGCCGGGAGCCGGGCATCACTGGCCCGCTCGAGTACCTACCAGTACTTCGATTCGGGCGCCGCCCTCCTGGCCACGGCGGTCGAGGCGGCCCAGGCTGACGTCGAGGGCGCCGTGGCCCGGGCGGCCGCGGCAGCGGCAGCGGACGGACCCGAGGCCACGATCGGCGCCTATGTCACCGCCGTGCTCACGACGGCCTCGAGCACGCCGGCGCGGGCGATGCGCGCCCTCGACCACGCCGAGCTGCCGCGGATGTGTGCGGCCCGCCTGGAGGAGTTGCGCCGCGTCCAACGGGCCCCGCTCGTGGTTGCGCTGGCCGACCTCGGTGTCGTCGACCCCGAGCCGGTGGCCGAGCTCGTGTCCGCGCTGGTCGACGCAGGGGCGAGGCAGTGCGCGCACGGTTCGCCGGTGGCTGTGGTGCGAGACCGGTTGCTGGCGCTGCTTCGTGGTGGCGTCGCCGGTCGCTGAACCGGCGGCCCGGCGGCCCGCTCAGGCCCCGGCTCGGTCGCGGAGCCAGTCCGACACGGCGGCACCGATCAGGTCCGGGCTGTCCTCCTGGACGAAGTGCAGACCGGGGACCGTGACCTCGGTCTGGTTCGGCCACATCCGGCAGAACTCCCGTTGAGCGCCGACGAGGATCGAGCCCGGGTCGGCATTCACGAAGAGCTTGGGAACGGGCGACGCCGCCAACCAGGCCGCGTAGCCGGCGACGATGGCCACGACGTCGGCCGGCTCGCCGTCGATGGGAATCTGCCGCGGCCACGTGAGCGTGGGACGGCGGTCCTCGCCGGCGTCGGCGAACGGACGCCGGTACTCTGCGAGCTCGGCCTCGTCGAGCGTGCGGAGGATCGAGGAGGGCAGGATGGCCTCGACGAAGAGGTTCTTCTCGAGGACGATCTGCTCGCCGGCGTCGGAGCGCATCGCCTGGAAGATCGACCGGGCCGACTCGGGCCAGTCGTCCCAGCTGACCGGACGGACGATCGCCTCCATGTAGGCGATGCCGGCGACGCGGTGGCGGTGGCGATTGGCCCAGTCGAACCCGAGGGCCGAGCCCCAGTCGTGGAGCACCAGGGTGACCCGGTCGCCGAGGTCGAGTTGGTCGAGCAGGCCATCGAGGTACCGCCGGTGCTCGACGAAGGTGTACGAATTCCGGCCGGGATCGCCGAGCTTGTCGGAGTCGCCGTGGCCGATGAGGTCGGGTACGACGCAGCGGGCCCGGCCGGACACGTGGGGGATCACGTTGCGCCACAGGTAGGACGAGGTGGGGTTGCCGTGGAGGAAGACGACCGGATCGCCGGTGCCGACGTCGTGGACGGCCATCTGCCTCCCCGCGACGGTCCGGAACGTCTTGGTGAGCGGTGCGGTGTCCATGGCGCCCGTGTTTAGTAGCAAGTGCTATCATTCGTCAAGCCATCCGGCTCCGAGGACGACCGACCGCAGGAACCACCACAGGAGAGGAGCGACCGTGTCCCGACCGGCGAAGTACGACGACACCGACCTCCTCGACCGCTCCTACGACCTGCTGTGGCGCGACGGCTGCGACGCGGTGTCGATCCGGGACCTCGAGGAGGCGCTCGACCTGAAGGCGCCCTCCATCTACCGGCGGTTCCACAGCCGCGAGGAGCTGATCGCCCGCTCGGTCGACCGCTACGTCGAACGCGTCGTGGGCGGCCGCATCCGCCGCCACCTCGACGGCGCCGCCGACCCGGTGGCCGGCCTGCGCTCGTTCTTCATCTCCGCCCTCGAACCGGCGCAGGGCGAGTCCATCGCGCGCGGCTGCCTGCTGACGGTGACCGCCGGGCAGGTCGCCACCACCACCCCCCGGGTGCGGACCGCGGTCGACGCCGGGCTCGGGTCCGTCGAAGCCGCCCTTCGGGTCCAGGTCGGCCGGGCCGTCGCCATGGGCCGCACCGCTGCCGGGACCGATCCCGACACGCTGGCGGGTGCCCTGCTCCTCGCGTTCGAGGGGCTCCTGGTGCTCGCCCGTACCGGACGGCCCGGTCTGGTCGCAGCCGTCGACCAACTGCTGACCGCCTGCTTCCCGTCCGACCAGTACCGCAACACCGCCCCAACCGAAAGGAACCCTTCCCATGAGTGACGCACAGCCCGTGCGGTTCATCGCCCACTTCACCGTCGACGATCCGGAGCGCTACCGCGTCTACGAGAAGGGGTTCTTCCCCATCCTCCGTGCGCACGGTGGCCGGTTCCTCACCTATGACGACGCGCCGGTGGTGCTCGAGGGCGCCCGCGCCGACGGGCGCACGGTGATGATCGAATTCGACTCCGAGGATGCCCTGATGGGGTGGTGGGAGTCGCCCGAGTACCGTGCCCTGGCCGAGCACCGGCACGCCGGTACCACGACGCACGCCGTCTACTTCCTGCACGGTCCGCCGACCCGAGGCTGAGCCCGCCGACCCGGGCCCAACCGCCCGGGCCCCGGCCGGGTGAGGTTAGGTGTTGCAACGAACATCGGGGCACGGTATAACTGTCGGCGACCGCAACGCATGGGGGAGGCAGTCCGATGACCGCGACCGAAGTACCAGTCCCGGTGTTTCCTGTGGGCGTGGCCGCTCGATGAGCCCTCCGGACCGATCACGTGACGCAGGGGGGACGGCCATGTGCGAACGGGAGCCCGAGGACCGCCGGGACCGGCTCGGACGTGATGCGTTCATCTCCCTGTTCCTGGCGAGCAACCGGTTCACCGAACAGATCGAGCAGTGCTGCCGGACCGAGGGGGTCTCGCACCCGCAGTACACCGTGCTGTGGGTACTGTGCCTGGCCGATGCCCCGGACGGGCTGCCGATGGGCGCACTGGCCGACGGGCTGCTCAACCGGGCGGCCGATGCCACCCGGCTGGTGGACCGCCTGCTCACGGCCGGACTGGTCACCCGGCAGCCGGCCCCCGGTGACCGCAGGGTGGTGCTCGTCGCCCCCACGGTCCGCGGCCGTGCGATCTTCGAGCGCCTGACCGCGCGGATCAAGGCTCTGCACCGCACCCAGTGGAGCGGGCTCACCCTCGAAGAGCTGCGGGAACTGACCCGGCTGCTGAACACGGCCCGCTTGGCCGGTGCGCCCGGCTCCCCGGCGTGACCTGCTGCCGACGCCATCCATGACCGTCCGCCCACCGAACCGAGGAGCACGATGTACCGACTGCTGAACGTCGACGGCCGAGCCGCACTCGAGGACGAGGCAAGTTGGTTCGACCTCGCCGACCTGTCGGATGACCCGACCCTGGCTGACCCGATGGCCGCGGTCGCCCGGTCCGCCGAGCTCCACGACCTGTCGGAGCGCTGCGCGTCGACCGAGCCGGGCGGGCCGGTGGCCGGGGCGCGCCTCGGGCCACCGGTCCCGACCCCGCGTCAGGTGTTCGGCATCGGGCTCAACTACCGCGCCCACGCGGGGGAGAGCGGCATGGACCTGCCCCCGGCGCCGCTGACCTTCACGAAGTTCCCCAGCTGCATCGCCGGTCCGCACGACGAGGTCCCGTTGTCCGGCGCGCTGGTCGACTGGGAGGCCGAGCTGGTGGCGGTCATCGGCACCGAGGTGTCGGCCGTCCCCGTCGACGGGGCCTGGGAGGCGGTGGCCGGGTTGATGCTGGGCCAGGACATCTCCGATCGGGAGGTGCAGCTCACGGGCAGTCCCGCCCAGTTCTGCCTGGGGAAGAGCTTCGCCGCCTACGGACCGACCGGTCCCGCGCTGGTGTCGGTGGACAGCTTCGCCGACCCCGACGACATCGGCTTGTGGTGCGAGGTGGCCGACGAGCGCATGCAGGAGTCCCGCAGCAGCCTCCTCATCTTCACCGTCCCGACGCTGGTGGCCTACCTGTCCTCGGTCACGACGCTCTACCCCGGCGACCTCATCTTCACCGGGACGCCGTCCGGGGTCGGGATGGCCCGTGGGCGGTACCTCGCCCCGGGCGAGGTCGTCGTGACCGGTGCCGAGGTCATCGGCGAGCTGCGCAACCGTTGTGTGCCCGGCCGGGGGCCGCTGGCGTTGTGAGCACGCACGTGGACGAGCAGCGACCCGACGAGCAGGAGGAGCACCCGATGGACCATGAGCTGGAGATCGGCTACGTCGGCCTCGAGGTCGCCGATCCGGCGGGGCTCGGTGCCCTGTTGACCGATGTGGTGGGCCTGGTGCCCGCCGGCGCTGCGTTCGGGGCCGCTGCCTACCGAAACGACGACCGCGCCGCACGCGTGTTCATCGAGGAGGGGCCGGCCGACGACTGCACGCTCCTGGGGTTCATCGCCAGCGACGCGGCCACCTTCGACGCGGTGGCAGCGAGGCTGGACAGTGCCGGGTTCCCGCTGACCGAGGGCACGGCCGGCGAGGCTGCCACCCGTGGTGTGGGCCGGCTGGCCCACGGCACCACCCCGTGGGTGCCCCGGTTCGAGCTGGCCCTCGACCAGGCGGCGGCCGTTCCCTTCGAGTCGCCACTCGTGCCGGGCGGGTTCCAGACCGATGGCGTGGGGTTCGGCCATGCGGTGTTCGCCGTGCTCGACTTCGCCGACACGGAGCGCTTCCTGCTCGACGGGCTGGGCATGGTCCAGTCGGACTGGATCGAGGCGGAGCTCATGGAGGGCGTCCCGCTCGAGGTCCGCTTCTACCACTGCAACCGTCGGCACCACTCGGTGGCCGTGGCCAAGGTCCCCTTCGACATCGGCAAGGCACTCCATCACGTCCAGTTCGAGACCAACCGACGCGATGACGTGGGCCGGGCCTTCGACCGAGCGTGGGACGCCGGACTGCGCTTCGCCAACGGCATCGGCGTGCATGACAACGAGGGGGCCTTCAGCTTCTACGTGGCCAGCGCGGCCGGCTTCCTGGTCGAGGTTGGTCACGGCACCCGGGTGATCACTGCGCCATGGACGGACAACCGCCGCTACGACCGGATCAGCCGCTGGGGTCACCAGCCGATCCCGCTCCGCCCCTGACCCTGGGGACGTTCGGTCAGCTGCGCAGGCGGCGCACCGCCGGTACCCTCGCCTCCATGAGCACCGACCTCGACGCCACGGCGGCCCGCATCCACGCCGCGCTCCGCTCCGCGCCCACCAGCTCGCCCTCCCACCGGGCGCTGCACGCCAAGGGCGTGCTGGCCCAGGGGAGGTTCACGGCGACCGGCGCGCTCACCGGTCGGACATCGGCGCCCCATCTGGTCGAGGGGTCGATCCCGGCCGTCGTCCGGTTCTCCCATCCCGGGGGCGATCCCGACGTAGCCGACGCCGTCCCGAGCGGACGGGGCATCGCGGTCAAGCTCCGCACGCCCACGGGCAGCCACGACCTGGTGGCGGTCAGCTCGCCGGCCTTCCTCGTGCGCGATGGCGCCTCGTTCCTGGAGCTGCTGGCCGCCCGGGCACCGGACCCGGACACCGGGGCACCGGACCCGGCCCGCATGCTCGCCTTCGTCGAGTCCCATCCGGAGTCGCTCCCGGCGGTGCAGGCCGCCATGGCCGCCCGGGTGCCGGCAAGTTACGCCACCCTCACCTACAACGGACTGCACACGTTCTTCCTGGTGGACAGCGCCGGGGCCCGTCAGCCATTCCGCTACTCGTGGGTGCCGGTGGGCGGCGAGCAGTTCCTCGAGGAACCGCCCGACGGCTTCGATCTGGCCGTCGAGCTCGCAGGGCGCCTGGCCGGGCCGCCCGAGCGCGTCGCCTTCGACCTCGTCGTCCACCTCGGGACACCCGGGGACCCGACCGGTGATCCGACCGCCCTCTGGCCCGAGCGCCCGGGCCTGGTGGTGGGACGCCTGCAGCTCGACGCCCTGGCCGCCGACGCCGGGCCGATGATCTTCGACCCGAACAACGTGGTCACCGGCGTCGCCGTCGACCCGGACGACGAGATCCTGCAGCTCCGCGGCTCGGTCTACGGGCTCAGTTACCGCGCTCGGACTTCTTCCGGAGACGGCGACGGGACCTGAGCATGCCTGTCGGCTCCGTTTCCGCATGCGGGCCGACGACGAGCCGTCGGCATCCCACCCACGCCACGTAGGGACTTTGGACCCTGGTCCCGTGCAGCCCGGTTCTGCATCCTGGGACGTGCTGGTACACGAAGGCACAATGTGTCTCATCAATGCATGGCAGACGAAGGGGGTACAGCATGTCACTGGGACTGGACCTGAGCTATCTCGAGCGCTCCGCCCGTGGGGAGTTCGATCTGGGATGGCTGCGGGACACCGACACCGAATGGGGCGTGCGGGCCGTGCCGTCGAAGACCGGACTCACGATGCGGGACATCTTCATCGGCTCCTACGGCGAGGTGCCCGAGCATGCGCCGCTGCGCACGATGGCGCCCCGCGGCTCCGACGTGGCCCCCGACGTGCCGGACATGGGGTACACGATCAACGACAAGTCCGAGGTGTGGTCGGACAACGTACTCGACCTCTACGAGGAGGCGGTGAGCCGCCAGTGGAGCGCCACCCGTGACATCCCCTGGGGTGACCTGGCCCCGCTCGACCCCGATGTCGAGCACGCCATGTGCCAGCTGGCCACCGTCCTGTCCGAGGTCGAGATGGTCGCCGCCGACTTCCCGGCCAAGTGGCTGTGGCGGATCAACCACGACTTCGTCGAGGCGAAGATGTTCCTCTGCACACAGGTGATGGACGAGGCGCGCCACACCGAGGTGTTCCGCAAGCGGGCCCTGGCCAACGGCGGCGGGCTCGGGAAGGCCACCGCGGTGGTCGAGCGGTTCCTCCAGCTGATCCTCGACGCCGACTCGTACGACGAGGGCTCCGCGCTCATGCACCTGCTGGGGGAAGGGATCGTCCTGTCACTGTTCCGGGCAGGCGCCGCCCTGGCGCCGTCGCCGGTCGAGCAGCAGATCTTCCGGCTGTGCATGCAGGACGAGGCACGCCACGTCGCCTACGGCACGATGCACCTGCGCTACCGACTCGAGCGGGACCCGTCGATGGCCGAGGACTTCCACGCCTACCTCGACAAGGGCGAGGAGATCATGGCCATGATCTTCACCACTCCCGAAATCGTCGAGCCCACCGCCATCCTGGCCGCCGGCAGCGTCGAGGCGGCCCGTGATCTGGGCGCTGCGGCAGGGGATGTCCTGCGCCTGCAGATCGTCGGCGACTACCTGAAGCGCTGCGACCACGCAGGCCTCGATCGGCGGGGACGCCTCCATCTGCCCGACGCCATCGTCCAGGGCGTGCCGGGGGCGATGGCCGGGGCAGCGGCGTGATGCCGGCCATCAGCGCACCGTTCCCGTCGGGCCCCTGGTTCGAGGAGCTCGTCGCCCGAGCCACCGCCGACACGGGCGCCATCGAACGGCTCGGGATCGCCGAGTTCCGGTTCGGCATGGAGATCGTGCTGCCCGACGGCACCCGCCCACTGTTCGGGCTCGTGCTCGACGGCTACGACATCACCGCGGTCGGCCCCATGGATGAAGGGACCTTCGCGCCCGAGCTGGTGTTCAGCGGCCAGCTCGACGCCTGGACCGAGATGATCCGGTGGATCGAGGCCCACGGGCCCGCAGACAGCGCCCACTCGTTGAACGGCCTCTCGATCGCCGGGATCCCCTTCGAGGCCCGGTCGTCCGACGCCATGGGCAGCGACAAGTTCTACCGGTTCATGGGCACCCTGCAGGCCGTGTTCGACGCGGCCGGATCGGAGAGTCCCGTCCCTGTCGGGACGGTCTGACGTGGCACTCGAGATCGACATCGAGGAGTGCCTCGGGTGCGGCGCCTGCGAGTCGGCCTGCCCGCAGGGGGCCGTCACCCAGGGCGGCGCATTCCCCGTCGTCTACGAGGTGGACCCGCTGCTCTGCAACGACTGCCAGAAGTGCCTCGTGGTCTGTCCGGTCGACGGGCTGGTGCCCGATGCCGACTGGGCCGTATGCCACGGCCGCGGGTGCCCGCTGTCGTCGAGCCGGTACGCCGGCACCGAGTGCAGCGAGGGCCGACAGGTGTGCCCGTCCTGCGGCTCGGTGCTGTGGCGGGTCGCCGATGGTGACTGGACGTGCCGGGTGTGCGCTGCGGCCGCGGACGGCAACCGGGCCGCTTCGTGCCCGAAGGTGAAGCGCTCGCGGCGTCTGCTGACCGGGACCGCATCGACCTGATCTGCCCGACCCGTCGACCACGCATACGACGGACCGGTTGACACTCCCCGAGCTGGTCCGGTCACACTCAGTGGTGCCAAGCGCACGAATGGCCCCACGGCGGGAGGTCGCCGCCGCTCCAGTGCGAAAGTTCGTCAATTCTGGGGACGATCGGAGCGCAGGGCTTCCGGCAAATTGGGAGGTGATGGGTGAGGCCGCTCGGCTGGGCGGTTCCACCAGTTCCGACCGGCCACCAGTTCCGACCAGCCACCAGTTCCGACCAGGCACCAGGAGGTCCCCATGTCACGTCACCGGATGGCAGTCGTCTCGGCTGCGGCATCACTGGCCATGATCGGAGGGGCCGTAGGGGTCTCGACCGCCGCCCAGGCGTCGGGCGTCCCCGCTGCCAAGGGCGTGGTGATCGCGTCCGGACTCAACAACCCGCGTGGTCTGTCACTCGGGGCGAAGAACACCCTCTACGTCGCCGAGGCAGGCCTCGGGGCCGGCAGCGCGTCCGCCGGCGTCCAGCCAGGGATCGGGGCCACCGGTTCCGTCACTGCCATCAGTCGCTCCGGCTCGTCGAGCCCGAGCCCGACGCGTGTGGTCACCGGCCTGCCGTCCGCCGCCCAGGTCGAGCAGGGCCAACTCGAGGCGCTCGGTCCCGACGGCGTGGCCGCGTGGGGCGGAGGTTCCAATTCCGGGTTCGACACCGTCATCGGCGCGGCCGGTGGACCCGGCCTCGGTCAGCTCCTCGGCGTCTCCGGCGGGCATGCACCCGTCGTGCTGGGCGACGTCGGCGCCGCCGACCTCGCCTGGAGCGGCAAGTACAAGAACGCACCCTGGGCCCCCGTCGGCCAGTTCCCCGACTCGGACCCCTACGGCGTCCTCGTCGCGAACGGCCGCACCTACGTGGCAGATGCTGCGTCGAACACCCTGGACCAGGTGCTCCCCAACGGAACCGTGAAGATCCTGGCGTACTTCCCCAATACCCCGTTCAGCGACTCCGTGCCGACCTGCGTGGCGCAGGGACCTGACGGTGCGCTGTACGTCGGGATCCTGGCCCTCGCCGACTTCTTCGCCGCCGGTCCGGGAACGGCCAAGGTCTACCGGGTGGACCCCGCTGCGACGAATCCGGGGAACCTGCGGAGCGTCCTGAACGTGGCGACCGTATGGGCCACCGGATTCAGCACCATCACCGGCTGCACGTTCGACGAGCACGGGAACTTCTATGCCGCCGAGATGTTCGTCGGTGACGTGGTCAAGGCTCCGTTCTCGCATCCGGCGACCGGGCGCACCGTGATCGGTCGGGGCCAACTCGCCCTTCCGAACGGCGTGGCAGTCGACGACGCAGGTGCGGTCTACGTGTCGAACATGTCGGACAGCACGACGGCCGGAGCGGGCCAGGTCATCCGGTTCCGCACCGGCGGCGGCTCCAAGAGCTGACGGACTTCGAGTGGGAACGGGTTCAGGTCCCGGCAGCGGCATCGCCGCCCGGGTCCTGATCCCGACCCGACCCGGTCCCCTGGCGGGTGGTCCGACGACCCGGCCCCCTGCACGGTGACCGATCGCCGGTCGGTCCCGTTCCTCCGGCCCGGCCCATCGACGTGTGGCCCGTCAGCTGCGGCCCGTCGCCACCGGCAGCGTGGCCAGCTGGCGCACCACGAACGACGGGCGCCAGGTCGGCCTGTCGTCGACGAGAGCCAGGTCGGGGAACCGCTGCAGCACGGCGGGAAGCACCACCTGGGCCTCGAGTCGGCCCAGCGCCGCGCCCAGGCACACGTGCAGGCCCCGACCGAAGGCCAGGTGGCGGATCGACCCGCGGTGGATGTCGAACCGGTCCGGGTCGCCGTACTGGTCGGGGTCGCGGTTGGCCGAGCCGAGCAGGAGCCGCACCGGGGTACCCGGCTCGATCACGGTGTCCCTGATGGTCACCGGTTCGTCGGGCCAGCGCCCGCCCCCGGACGCCACCTGGAGCGGACCCAGGTACCGGAGCACCTCCTCGACGGCGTTGCCCACGGCACCCGGGTCGACGCGCACCTCCGCGGCCGCATCCGGGTGGGCCAGCAGGAGCCAGAGGCCGGTGGAGATCAGGCTGGCCGTGGTGTCGTGCCCGGCCAGCAGGATGAGCACGATCATCGACAGCAGCTCGTCCCGGGTCAGGCGCTCGCCGTCCTCCTCGGCGGCGATGAGTCCCGAGATCAAGTCGTCGCCCGGGCTCCGCTTCCTGGCGTCGACCAGGTCGCCGGCGTAGGCCAGGAACTCGTCGGCGGCCACGCCGGCGGCGGGCAGCACCTCGAAGTCGAGCGGGAGCTCGTCCACCGCCGTGATCGCGTGGGTCCACGAGTGCAGCAGGCCCTGGTCGGTGGCGGGCACCCCGAGGAGGTCGGTGACGGCCGTGATCGGGACGGGCCAGGCGATCTCCTCGAGCACATCGAAGGTCGGTACGTCCTCGATCCGGTCGAGGATCGCCGTGACCGATGCCTCGATGCGTGGCCGCATGGCCTCGATGCGCCGGGGGGTGAATGCCTGGGCGACGAGCCCACGCACCCGGCGGTGCTGGGGCGGGTCGACGAAGAGGAGCGAGTTCTCCGATAACAGGTGCATCGAGGGCGGCGCGCCGGCGGCGAAGACCTCGCGCCACGGTGACGGCGTCGCCACGCCGAACCGCCGGTCACGCAGCACGGCATCGATGTCCCGGTAGCGGGACAGGACGACGCCGATGTCGGGGTGCGTCAACACCGGTGCCTGTTCGCGAAGCACGCGGTACCAGGGGACGGGGTCGTCGCGGAAGGCCCGGTCGGTCGGGTCCCACGCTGCCGGGTCGAGTGCGCCGCCGGAGGTGCTCATCGCCGCAGGATTCCACATCGGCCCGGTCGGCGCCGCACCCGTCCGGCTGCGTCGTGCGCCGGCCCCGCAGTACGGTGGTCGCGGGGGCACGCATCGAAGGGGGACATGATGACGACGACCGAATCGGCGACGGACGACTACCAGGTCCGGGTGCTGTCCGGGGGCGACCGGGCCGACGCCGTCCGGGCCGCCTCGGCGCTGCGGGCCGGCGACGTGTCCGCGCGCTACGAGGTGGCGGCCCTCGCCCTCTCCGTGGCCGTGGTGGCCCCCGAACTGGTGGTCGAGGTCTACGACGGGCTCACCGAAGGATGGCTCGGTATGGCGCCCGACGGCCCGGCGGTCACCGGTGCCGCGCAGCCCGGAACCGTGTCCGATCAGCTGTGGGATGGACTGTGGGCACTGGTGTTCGACCCCGACGCCGGGCGCGATCCCGCGCTGATCACCGTGCGGACGGCCGCCCTCACCGAGTTCCTCTCGCCGGAATTCCATGAGCGGGTGGCGGACATGGCCCTGCGTTATCCGGGCGTGGCCGAGGCGGCGGCCGACGGCATCCCGCCCCGGTTCACGCTCGACGAGCTCGCCGTCTGCCCCCGGGACTCGCTCGGGGGTTCGATGCACGCGTTCGTGGTCGACAACGGCTTCGACCTCGAGGTGCTCGACCGGGACTCGTTGGGCCTGCAGGAACTGCCGCCGCCGCTCGACTACTGCAACGTCCGGATCCTCCAGTGCCACGACATCTGGCACCTGGTGGCGGGCCACGCGACGTCCGGGCTGCACGAGGTCTCGGTGTCCGGATTCCAGATGGCCCAGTTCGGCCACCAGTACTCCTCGATGTTCCTCGGCATGCTCCTGACCAAGATGGCCTTCACCCAGCCGCCCGAGATCACGACGTTCACCCTCGACACGATCCTCACCGGGTACCGGCACGGCCGCGAGTCCCCGCCGCTGCTGGGGGTCGAATGGGAGTCGCTGTGGGCGCTGCCCATCCCCGAGATCCGGGACCGGCTCGGGGTCGTCGCCTACGACTCGCCCTACCCGGCGTGGATCCTCGAGGAGATGCAGGGCCAGGAACCCCGTCAGGCCTGAGCCCCCGGCCCCCGAGCCCTCAATTGAGGATGTTGACCGCCCGCGAGATCACGAGTGCCACGGTCAGCAGCGAGGCCAGCGACTGCACCATCATCAGCAGCTTCGCCCACGGGGAGAGCGGCATGGTGTCGGTCGGGCTGAACGCCGTGGCGTTGGTGAACGAGGTGTAGAGGTAGTCGAGGAACTGGGGCGCCCAGTTCGGCGCCGACCCGGGCACGGTCATCTGGGGGAAGAGGAAGTCGGGCCGGCGGTGGGTCGGCTGCAGCCGTGCGGTCACGCCGCCCCGGTCGAGTTCCCAGAACCACAGCCCGAACACGATCACGTTGGTGAGCCAGATGGGGACCGACGCGAATACGAGCGTCCGGCCCCCGGTGGTCGAGGTATGGAGGAGGAGCGCCCGGATGAGCTCGCCCAGCGCGACCATGTTGACGGCGGTGATGACGGCGATCAGCGCGAGGGAGAGCCACCGCAGCGCAGACTCCTCGCGGTCGACCCTGTGCGGCCGGGCGATCAGGAGGGCAGCCAGGAGCACACCCTCGAGCACGGGGATCAGCCACCGGGGCCCGAGGCCACGGATCACCCGTTCCGGCAGGGCGACCTGGAAGCCGATGGCGACGAGGACGGCCAGGACGGCCGGCCACCGCGGCTCGCTGTCCGACTGCACGCCCCACGCCACGCGGTCGTCACGCTCGTGCCCGGGTGACCCCGTCGCCCACCAGTCCGGGACGTCGGCCGGCCCGTAGGCCGGCACGCCGTTGCCACCAGGGGAGACCGGCGGGAGCTCACTCATCACCGGTCCACCGTAGTCAGCGCGCCCGGTCGAGCACGCTGAAGGCCATCCCGGCCGCCTGGAGACGGGTGCGAAGTGCCGGGCCGAGGGCGGACGCCGTGGTGACCTGCCCGGCCGTGTCGGGCAGGTCGTCGAGGGCGAGGGAGAGGGCGGCCTCGCTGATCATCTTCGACGTCTCGGTGTAACCGGGGTCGCCGCCGGCCACCTCGGTCACCACCCGTGCGCCTCCGCCCTCGCCGACGAAGCGCACGGCGAACCATGCGGCCTCGCGCTGGGCGGCTGTCGGTCCGCTGCCGGAGGGGCGGAGCCTGGCCAGTGCCCGGCGGGCGGCCGGCACCTGAGCCACGGCCACGAGTGCGCCGACCCCGCCGAGCAGGGCGGCGAGCGCGACGGGGCTGTCGCCCGCCCAGTTGTGGCCGTAGTGGAAGTCGGGTCCGTAGCGCGGGAGCTGGCGGGCCGACTCGGCCACGATCAGCGGGTCGATGGTCGGCATCGGGGCCACCCACCATCCGGTCCCGCGGTCGTGTCCGACCTTGCCGGTGTCGACGGTCACCCGCCGACCCACGGGGTCGGGCTCGACCTGGCGGCGGATGTCGTGGACGGCCCGGCCCTGGCGCATCCGTCCCATGATCTCGAGGGCGGACGCGGCGGTACCGCCCGAGAAGGTGCCCTGCATGCGCACGTAGCCCCGGACGGTGAGCGGCACGCCTTCGGGCAATTGGTCGACGGTGTACTGGGCCCCGAGGTCGTGGGGCACCGAGTCGAAGCCGCAGGCGTGGAGCAGCCGGGCCCCGGTGGTCACGGCGCGGGCGTGGTGCTTGAGGTAGCTGACGTCGACGAACTCGGGCTCGCCCGTGAGGTCGAGGTAGTCGGTGCCGGTGTCGGCGCAGGCCGCCACCACGGGGTCGCCGTGGACGATGTAGGGCCCGACCGTCGTGATGAGGACCCGGGTGCGGGCGGTCAGTGCCCGCAGCGCGGTTGCGTCGCCGGCGTCGACGGTGACCAGCTCGTGGTCCCCGCCGGTCCGGTCCCGGACGCCCTCGAGCTTCGCCCGGTCGCGGCCGGCGAGCCCGATCCGCACGGATGACGGCGCCCGGTCGGCCAGATAGGCGGCAATGAGCCCGCCGGTGAATCCGGTGGCTCCCAGCAGCACGATGTCGAGGTCACGGGGATCGGAGGGCATGCGGGGACTCTACCGAGCCGGACGGCGGACGGCCCGGGGCCGAGCTCCGGGCGCGGGCGGCGTGAGAGGTCTCTCATCACCAGTTCATGGCCCGCTTAGATACCGCCGTCACACTCATCGGCACGAGGGTGACCGCAGGGGCGCCCGCCGAACAGTGGAACGGACACGAAATGCCACGCACCGCAAAGAAGATCGTGATCACCGCACTCGCCACCGGCGGCATCGTCGCCGGGGTCGCCACCGCCTCGGCCGCGCCGCTGCGCACGTCGTCGCCGGTGGCCGCCACGTCGGCCGAAGAAGCCAGGCTCCACACCCTGGTGGTCGGACTGACCGACAAGGAGCAGGCGCTCCAGGCCACACTGCGCGCCAAGCACCACGCACCCCCGACGACGGTCGTGGCCCCGGGGGCCACCGCCGTCCAGGGTGAGGGGGCCTCGCAGGTCGCCACCGGCTCGTCCTCGTGGGAGTCGACGACCGCCCCGTCGACGGCACCCGCCGGCTCCGGGGGTGACCACACCGTGCTGACCGAGCCGACCACCGAGCCCGAGCCGACCACCACCACGACCACCACGGGCCCGACCACCACCACGACGGGCCCCACCACGACCACCACCTATCCCGACGACAACGGTGGCCACGGGACCAATGACTGAGCGCGCCACGTCGCGCCGGCCGGGTCGGCGCTCGCGTCATGTGGTCTCGTCGGCAGTCGTTGCCGCGGCCACGGTCGGCGTCACCGGACTGACCCTCTCGTGGGCGGTGGGCACCACCGCCCCGTCCACGGGTTCGGCCGCCGGTGCCGCGTCCCAGGTCGCCCAGCAGATCGCCGCCGACCAGGCAGCCATCACCCGGCTGCGCCAATCCATCTCCACCACGGACCGGCAGCTCGCCGCGTTCGCCACCGACGGCACGTCGCCGCCGGTCACCGCGGGCACCCCCGGCTCGACCGTCCCCGGGGCGCCGGGGGTGCCGGGGGTGCCGGCCACCGGGGCATCGGCCGGCGGCAACGGCGCCTCCGGCGGCACTTCGACGGTGGCCGCCGGGGCTGGCTCCGCCCCAGCCCCGGCGGTCGCCGTCCCCGCCACCGGGGGATCGGCCCCGGCACCCACCGCCCCGCCCGCGACCTCGCCGGCGCCCGTCCCCACCGCCCCGCCCGCGACGACCCCGGTCACCGCGCCTCCGCCGCCCGTCACCGCGACCACCGGGGCGTCGGGGGCGAAGGCCTGATCCGGCCGCCGTCGTGACCGAGACCGCCGTTGCCGGCACCGTGCGTGCCATGGCCTGCGACGTCACCGTCCACGTCCCCGATGGGGAGGTGGGGCGCGGGGCCGACGTTGCGGTCGAAGCCGCCCTGCGCGTGTTCCGGGCCGTCCACCGGGCCTGCACCCGCTTCGACGAGGACAGCCCGCTGTGCCGGGCCAACGCCGCGCCCGACCGGTGGCACCCGGTCCCGACCGTCCTGTACGACGCCGTGCGGGAGGCACACGGTGCCTACGTGCGCACCCGCGGCCGGTTCGACCCCCGGGTGATCGGCGACCTCGAGCGCCTCGGGTACGACCGCAGCCTGGAGTTCGAGGACGGCCCGGTGGCCACCGACGACACCGCCCGCGCCCGCCATGCCCGCGGCCGGTGGCGCCCGCGCTTTCGGGGTGGCAGCCGACCCGAGCTTCACCTCGGGGGCGAACCCGTCGACCTCGGCGGCATCGGCAAGGGCCTCGCCCTGCGATGGGCCGGGGACCGCCTGGCCACGCTGCCTTCGTTCCTCATCGATGCCGGTGGCGACTGCCTGTGCCGGGGTCCGGGGGCCGAGGTCGACGGCTGGCGGGTGGGTGTCGAGTACCCGGCCGGGCCCGGTGACCCGGTCGCAGTCCTCGCGCTCCGCGACCGCGCTGTGGCCACGTCGTCGACCCGGCTGCGCCGGTGGACGGCCGACGGGGTGCCCGCCCACCACCTGATCGACCCGCGCACCGGGCTCCCGGGCGGCGACGGCCTGTCCGCGGTCACGGTCGTGGACGCCGACCCGGCAGAAGCCGAGGTGTCGACCAAGGCACTGTTCCTGTGCGGGACCAACGGGATCGCCGCCGAGGCGCGCCGGCGCTCGGTGGCCGCACTGTGGGTCGACGCCGACGGATCGGTGTCGACCAGCGCGCGCATGGACCGGTACGTCGTCTGGCGGGCATCATGACAATGGTGACCCGACCGTCCGGTCGCGCCCCCCAGCCGGTCCCCGACCTCGACGAGCTGCTGGCCGACCGACGTGCCGCTGACCTCCGCATCGACGGGTCCGGCGCCGTCGCTGCCACGGATGACCCCGGGGTCACCCCGGGACGGGCACGTGAGGCGGCGCGGACCATTGCGGTCCTGGCCGTGGTGCTCGGCGCCTCGGTGGTGCTCGGCTCCCTCCTCGGCGTCCACGGCCGGACCCTCGTGCACAACAAGATGCTCCCGTGGATCCTCGGACGGAGCCTGGGCGTCGCCTCGTACCTTGCGCTGGCCGCACTCGTCGTCCTGGGGCTGTGGCTCCGGCACCCGTGGCGGGCCCGGTTCCGGCGACCGGCGGCGTCGTCGATCCTCTGGGCCCACGTCACGTTGGCTGCAGCCACGGTGACGCTGCTGGCCGGCCATCTGACCGCCCTGGCCGCCGATACGTACGCCGGGGTCGGTTGGACCGGGGTCTTCGTGCCGTGGGGTGCCCAGTACCGTCCGACACCGACCGCGCTCGGCACGCTGGCCCTCTATGCCCTCCTGCTCGTGGCCGGCACGGCCGCCCTGGCCGGGTCGATCGGCCGCCGGATCTGGTTCCCGATCCACACGGTGTCGGTGCTCGTGTTCTGCCTGACGCTGGCCCACGGGATCCTGGCCGGCAGCGACGCGTACTCCCTGCGCTGGGTGTACGTCGCCACGGGCGGGGTCGTCCTGGTTCTGCAGGCCACCCGGTGGATCGGCGGGCGTGCCGGGCACGGTGCTGCCGCGGTGCTCGAGTGATCGACCTGGCCGACCTCCTGGCGGCATCGGCCCAGGTGTCGGCGGCGCCCGGTGGGCGTGCGCCCGACGCCGTGGCCGTCGGTGGGCTCGGGGACCCCGGGACGGTCCTGCTCTCGGGCCCGGGGACCGGGTCCGGGCCCGAGTCCCTCGACGCCCACCTGGACCGCTGGGCCGGGCTCCCCGTGCTCGACGGCGCGCAGGTCCTGGCGCTGCTGCGGGCGGGCGGACTCGACGGCCGGGGCGGCGGCGGGTTCCCCCTGGCCCGCAAGGTGGCGGCCGCACTGGCTTCCGGTGGCCCGCCGGTGTTGCTCGTGAACGCCAGCGAAAGCGAGCCCGCCAGCGCGAAGGACGCCACCTTGTGCGCATGCCGGCCACACCTCGTGCTCGACGGTGCGGCGCTGGTGGCAGCTGCCCTCGGCGTGGATCATGTCGTGGTGCACCTCCATCGCGGGGCGGGCGCACCGGTCGACGGCATCTCCCGGGCCGTCGCCGAGCGCCGCGGCGGGGGTCACGACGTCGTGGCCTGGACCGTGTCGCTCGGGCCCGACCGGTACGTCTCGGGTGAGGCCTCGGCCATCGCCGGCTACGTGCACGACGGCGACGCCAGGCCGCGGTTCGCCATGGCCCCCCTGGCTGTCGAGGGCCCGACCGGTCGGCCGACCGTCGTGGTGAACGCCGAGACCGTCGCCCAGCTCGGGGTCATGGCCCGGATCGGGCCGCGGGCATGGGCGGCCCTCGGGACGGGCGGCTCGCCCGGTCCACGGCTCCTGACCGTGGCCGGCGCCGTGGACCGCCCCGGCCGGGTGGTCGAGCTGGTCGGGCCCGGCACCGTCGGGGACGTGCTGGCGGGCACGGGTTGCACGGCCGCGCCGGCCGCCGTGCTCGTCGGTGGGTTCGCCGGCACCTGGCTGTCCGGTGACGAGGCATGGCAGGCGCCCTACGAGCGGTCCGCGCTCGCATGCCTGGGGGCCGGTCCGGGATGCGGGCTGCTCGGCGTGCTGCCGCACGGCGCCTGCGCCCTGGTCGAGACGGCCCGCATCGTCGGTTACCTGGCGGGGGAGTCGGCGGGACAGTGCGGGACCTGCGTGGCCGGGCTGCCGCGGCTGGCATCCGCCATGTCGTCGCTGGCCGACGGCACCTTCCGCCGACGCGGGCTCCGGCGCATCGAGACCCTGGGCGACGAGCTGCTGGGCAGCGGGGCCTGCGCCCATCCGGACGGTGTGGTCCGCCTGGTGCGGTCCACGCTCGAGGTGTTCCGCGACGACGTCGTCCGCCACCTGGCCGGCGAGCAGTGCCGGGGGGCGGACCATCCGCCGGTGCTGCCCGTGCCGGTCCCGCACCCGGCCGGTGCCGGCCCCCGACCCCAGGAGCACTTCTCATGACCACCGTCGTCCGCATCGACCCCACCCTCTGCCGTGGGCACGCCATCTGCGCCCTCTACTTCTCCGACGGCGTGGAGATCGACCAGTGGGGGTTCGGGCGCGTCGTCGAGCCCACGCTGACGACCAGGCGCGCGGTCCGCAAGGCGCTGCGGGCAGCGGCCGCCTGCCCCAACGGTGCCGTCGTCGTCACCGAGCACGGGGAGGCGGTGCCCGTGGGTGCCGACCACCCCACGGACACGGCCGGTTGGTAACCTCAGGTCGTACGGCACCGCTGCCGGGTCGGCTTGCCGGACCCCGGTGTACCCGACGACAACGAGGTCGCCCGTCATGCCGACGGTCAAACCGATGACGAGGATGCGGACCAGACGCCCCTGGTGGGTGGCGCCCGGCCTCGGGGCCCTGCTGGGTGCCGGCATCATCGCGGTCGCTGCCCAGGGATCCCTCGCCGGCGGGCATGTGGTACTCCCGGTCGGCCCCCGCCTGGCACCAGCCGTCGGCACGCCGGCGACGGTGGGGACGCGGCCCGCGCCGGCGGTCACGGTCGTGGCACCGGTGCACGCCGTGGTCACCGAGGCGGCCAGCTCCGCTGCGGCCTCCACCTCGTCCTCCGGAGGTGGCGCCTCGACCTCCGGCGAGGGGGGCGCGGCCGTTCCGCAGCTCCCGGCCGACGCCAACGGCGCCACGGAGCCGTCCGCCAGCCCGGTGGGCGGGACGACAGACACCACCGAAGCCGGCACGATCACGACGCCCCCGACGCCCCTGACGACCACCACCACCAGTCCGGGACACGAGCCAGGGGACACGTGACCGCAACCGGCACCGGCGCGAACCGGCGCCGGCGGCTCGGCTCGGCGAGCCGCCTCGCCGCGTTCCTGGCCATCCTGCTCGCGGTGATCCTCTCGGTCACCGCATACGAGACCGAGCGGGCGTTCACCAACCAGTCGATCGCGTCGACGACGCGCAACCTCGGCTCCGAGGTGGACAGCTTCAGCCGGGCCACGGCGAAGGCCAGCACGTCATCGCTCGAGCCGGCCACGGTCGCCTACCTGCAGGGCAGGGTGCTCGTGCAGGGCGAGTCGCTCATGATCGGGCTCGACTCGGGCAGGCGCTTCGGGTCGGCCGGCTCCGCAGCCCTGCTCGGCGACCCCCGGGTCCGCCGACTGCTGGACTCGCCCCCGTCCGCGACCAGCACCCGACGGCTGACGCTCGACGGTGCCGACACCCTGCTCCTGGCCAGTCCGATCCATCAGGGGGCCGCCACCGTCGGCACGCTCATCGTGGCTGCCGACCTGTCCCAGCTGCACGCCGATCAGCAGCGGGTGCTGGTGCTGGGCGTGGGGGAGGCCCTGGTGGCCCTGTTCGCCGCGGTCGCCGGCGCCTACCTGTTGCTCCGCCGACTGCTCCGTACCGTGGGCAGCATCACCGACACGGCGTCCTCGATCGAGAACGGCGACCTCGACCGCCGCCTGGGCGACCAGGGGACCGACGACGAGGTCGGCAAGCTCGCCGCCACCTTCGACTCGATGCTCGACCGGCTGCAGGCGGCCATGGTGGTCCAGCGGCGCCTCCTGTCCGACGTCTCCCACCAGCTGCGGACCCCGTTGACCGTCGCCCGAGGCCACCTCGAGGTCCTGGCCCGCCAGCCGCACGCCGACATGGAGGAGGTCCGGGAGACGGTGGCGGTGGTGGTCGACGAGCTCGACCACATGCGGTCCCTGGTCGAGCGCCTGCTCCTGCTCGGGCGCGCCCTCGAGCCCGACTTCCTGCAGGTGGAGCGGCTCGACCTGCGCACGTTCCTGTCCGACCTGTCCGACGCCGCACGCGTGCTCGCTCCCCGCCACTGGTCGCTCGCACCGGTGCCCGACGTGGTGCTCGAGGTCGATGTCGCCAAGCTGCGGGGCGCGCTGCTCAACCTCGTCGACAATGCGGTGGGCGCCACCACCCCCGACGACGCTGTCGAGGTCCGTGCCATCCGGTCGCCTCTGGACGGCTCGCTGGTCCTGTCCGTCGAGGACTCGGGCCCGGGTATCCCCGACGAGCAACTCCTGACCGTGCTGGCCCGATTCGGCCGGCTGGGCAGTGCCGACCGCGAGGGGAGCGGCCTCGGCCTCGCCATCGTGACCGCGGTGGCCGAGGCCCATGGCGGGACCTTCACGCTGGGTCGCTCCGAGCTCGGTGGCTGTCGGGCGGCCATCTCGCTGCCGGCGTCCCGCGTGACGATGGGCGCGGAGCGCTCGCCCGTGGGGGTCTGATGCACATCCTGATCGTGGAGGACGACCGGGGGATCACCTCGTTCCTGGAGAAGGGGCTGCGGGCCGAGGGGTATGCGACAACCGTGGCCGGGACGCCCGACGAGGCCCGGCTGGCGGTGGAGATCGCCGACCCACCGGCCGACCTGGTGCTGCTCGACCTCGGGCTGCCCGGTGGCGAAGGGGGCGACGTGCTGTCCTGGATGCGCGGCAGGGGACTGGCCACCCCGGTGATCATCCTGACCGCGAGGGCCGAGGTCGAGCAGAAGGTCCAGGGCCTCAATGCCGGGGCCAACGACTACGTGACCAAGCCGTTCTCCTTCGACGAGCTGCTGGCCCGGGTGCGGGCCACCCTGCGCACCGCCGAGCAGCCGAGCTCGTCGGAACTGGTGGTGGGGGACCTCCGACTGGACCTCCTGACCAAGGTGGCGTGGCGCGCCGGCCAACGCATCGAGCTCGCCCCGCGCGAGTGGGCGCTGCTCGAGCTGTTCATGCGCCACCCCCACCAGGTGCTGTCGCGGGCCCAGATCCTCTCCAGCGTGTGGGACCAGACCTTCGAGACCGGGAGCAACGTCGTCGACGTCTACGTGGGCTACCTGCGGCGCAAGCTGAACAAGCCCGAACTCGAACCGTTGCTCGTCACCGTGCGGGGCGCGGGATACCGGTTCGCCGACGACACCTCGGACGCCGGTGCTGCGGAACCCGAGCGCGTGGACTGACCGGGGTCACCGTCCGGCCGACCGTCGGTCGCTCAGCGAGCGGTGATGTACTCCATGAGTTCGTCGCGGTCCTTCTCCAGCTCGCCCATCCGGCTCTTGACGACATCGCCGATGCTGATGATCCCGCAGAGGAGTCCGTCGCTGACGACCGGGACGTGGCGGATCCGCTGCTCGGTCATGAGGTTCATGATCGAGTCGACCGTGTCGCCCGGCGCGCACAGGTGGACCGACGAGGACATGACGGTGAATACCGGCTGGTCGAGCACATCCGCGCGGAGTTCGCTCAGGCAGCGGACGATGTCACGCTCGGACACGATGCCGTCGATGGTCCCGTCGCCCGGGGAGACCACCAGGGCGCCCACGCGGTGGCGCACCAGATCGGAGACCGCGTCACCCAGCGTGGCCGTCCGTTGAACGGTGGCGACCACGTCCCCCTTGGTCTCGAGAATCGCCGAAACCAGCATGTCTCCCCCTTACGGAGCGGCATCCACGCGCCACCCCCGGACCGGTCCCGGACGGGACCCGTAGGGCAATCTTCGCGCAGGGAGGTGGAAAAAGGAACCGGTTTCTGTATCCAGCGCGTTTCGGTCGATTGCCTGGTGAGACCGCGAGTCAGACAACGGTTCAGGTGCGGAAAAGCTCCCGAGGCGATGTAGTTGAGTTGCCTCTGTGCGTGGTTTAGTGTGCCCAACCAACAGGTGAACAGCGGCTGAACTCCCGGTAAACGCACGGGGTACCGACCGCTCAAGAGAAATCGGGTGAGGCATGAAGCCAGTGGGCAAGCTCCGCAATGGCGTCCGAGTGGGACTGGTCGTCGTCGTCCTGGCCACCGGCGCTCTGGCCGCAGGCTGCAGTTCGGGGTCGAGCGGAACGGCCGCCGACACTTCGGCCACCCAGACCACCGCCACCTGGGCCGAGGCGCCGCAGACACCGCCCAACTTCATCTTCCCGTTCATGAGCCTGGCGTTCTTCAGCGTCTCCAACACGGAGCAGTTCCAGAACCTCATGTACCGGCCGCTCTACTGGTTCGGTCAGGGTGCGACCCCCAATCTGAACCCGTCGCTCTCGCTGGCCGATCCGCCGGCCTACTCCGCCAATGGCACGACGGTCACCCTCACCTTGAAGCCGTACAAGTGGTCGAACGGCGAGACCGTCACGGCGCAGAACGTCATGTTCTGGATGAACATGCTGCACGCCCAGAAGGCCAACTGGGCCGGCTATGCGCCGGGCACCATTCCGGACAACATCCAGAGCATGACGGTCGACAGTCCTACGCAGCTCACCATGACGTTGACCGGTGCGGTGAACTCCTACTGGTTCACCTACAACCAGCTGTCGCAGATCACCCCCATGCCGAATGCGTGGGACGTGACCGCCACCGGCGGGGCCCCGAACTCGGGCGGTTGCGCCGCAGCCGCCTACGGGACCGCCGACGCGGCCTGCACCGCCGTCTACACGTTCCTGTCCAAGCAGTCCGGCTACGACCCCGCCAACCCGAAGTCGGCGAACAACTCGCTGTCGACCTACGCCACCAACCCACTGTGGGGCGTCGTCGACGGCCCGTGGAAGCTGACGAACTTCGATGCCAGCGGCAACGTGACGTTCAACGTCAACAAGTCCTACTCGGGTCCGGTCAAGCCGACGATCACGACCTTCAAGGAGCTGCCGTACACGTCGGACGCAGCCGAGTTCAACGCCCTGGTCGGCGGCAAGGTCGACGTGGGCTACCTGCCGACCGGCGACGTGACGTCGCCGACGACCGACGCCCTCAAGGCCGGTCCGAACAATCCCCGCCTGTCGAGCACGTACAACATGGACCCGCTCTACACCTGGGCCATCAACTACTTCCCGTACAACTTCAACTCGAACGGTGACGGCGGCAACGCCGGCAAGATCTTCAGCCAGCTGTACGTCCGCCAAGCCATCCAGCTGCTGGTCGACCAGCCGCTCTACATCAAGAAGATCGACAAGGGCTACGGCGTCGGCACCTTCGGGCCCGTTCCGAGCGAGCCGGCCAACTCCTTCGTGTCGGCCGAGGTGAAGAACAACCCGTATCCGTACAACCCGACGAAGGCCGTGTCGCTGCTGACGGACCACGGCTGGAAGGTCGTTCCCAACGGGACCACCACCTGCGAATCGCCGGGCACGGCGGCCAACCAGTGCGGCGCCGGCATCCCGGCCGGGGCGAAGCTCGCCTTCGACCTGCCCTATGCCAGCGGTTCGGACAACCTGGTCCAGCTCATGAATGCCGAAAAGGCCTCGTGGGCAACGGCCGGGATCGACATGACCCTGTCGCAGCAGTCGTTCAACACCGTCATCGGCAACACGGTCCCGTGCACCACGGGAACGGAATGTGCCTGGCAGCTCGGCAACTGGGGCGCCGGATGGATCTTCGCGCCGGACTACTACCCGACCGGCGAGTCGATCTTCCAGACCGGGGCCGGCTCGAACTCGGGCAGCTACTCGGACGCCACCAACGACGCCAACATCCTGGCCACCAACCAGACCCAGGCACCGCTGACCCAGTACGAGAACTACCTGGCCGAGCAGCTGCCGGTCATCTTCCAGCCCAACACGGTGACGGCGCTGACCGAGGTCGCCAAGGGCCTCAGCGGTGCCACGCCGCAGAGTCCGCT
>JADGOH010000170.1 GCA_017883025.1 Acidimicrobiales bacterium | reverse complement strand
CGCACGTCGAGCATCGGGTGGTCCGTCCGGTACTCGGCCAAGATGAATCCGCCGAGCAACGCGATCCCGATGACGAACCCGGCGACGGTGCGCCCCGATGTCCAGCCGTTGGTCGGGGCCTCGATGACCGTGTAGACGATCATCGCCATGAATGCGGCGGACAGCACCAGTCCCGGGAGGTCGATGGTGTCGGCGTCCTGGTCGCGGGACGTGGGCACGCACAGGGCGATGGCGCCGATGCCGATGGCGGCCACCGGGCCCATGGCGAAGAAGATGCTCGACCAGGAGTAGTGCTCCAGCAGGAACCCGCCGACGATCGGCCCGATGGCGATCGCCGCGCCCGCCGTGGCGCCCCACAGTCCGATGGCCTGTGCCCGCTCGCTCCGGCCGGTGAACACGTTGGTGAGGATCGACAGCGTGGGCGGGAACGTCAAGGCCGCGCCCAACCCCATTACGGCACGGGCGGCGATCAGCGCCCCCGGGGTGGTCACCACCCCTCCGACGGTGCTGGCCGCCCCGAAGACGGCCAGGCCGGCCAGCAGCATCCCCTTGCGTCCGAAGCGGTCGGACAGGCTGCCGGCGGTCAGCAGCAGTGCGGCGAACACCAAGCTGTAGGCGTCGACGATCCACTGGAGCTGGGTGGTCGAGGCGTGCAGCTCCCGGACCAGTACCGGGAGCGCCACGTTGACCATGGTCGTCTCCAGGTTGATCAGGAACGAGGCGACGAGGAGGGATATGAGGACGACAGGCTTCGATCGCATGACTGCAGTATCGGAGCTTTTACAAGAGAAAGTCAAGTACTTGGCATTGATTGTCAAGTACCAGGCCGGTATGCTGGGACTGTGAAGACGTACGGCCAGTTCTGCTCGGTCGCCAAGGCGCTCGATGTCATCGGCGACCGGTGGACCATCCTCATCCTCCGCGAGCTCCTGCTCCAGGGTCCGTGCCGGTACACCGACCTGGCCAACGGGCTCCCCGGCATCGCCTCCAACCTGTTGTCCGACCGCATGCGCTCCCTCGAGGAGGCCGGACTCGTGCGGCGCGAGGCCGCCCCTCCCCCGGTCGCCTCGACGCTGTTCCACCTCACCGAACGGGGCCGGGCGACCGAGCCGTTCGTGGCTGCCCTGGCGCGTTGGGGCATCCCGTACGTCGAGGTCACACCGGCTCCCGGGGACGAATTCCGGCCGTACTGGTATCCGTTCTCCGTCTCGACGTTCCTGCGCGACCGCGACCCCGACGCACCCCCGGCGACGCTGCAACTGGTCACCCCGATCGGCTCCTGGGCCATCGCCGTTGGTCCGGACGGACCGGACGTCCGCGAGGGAATCGCAGTCGAGCCCGACCTCACGCTCGAGGGACCTGCCCAGCTCATCCTCGGGCTGCTGTCCGGCGCCCGCACCCTCGACGAGGCCCGGGCCACGGGGCTGACGGTCACCGGGGATGCAGCGCTCCTCGGCTCCTTCCCCCTGGTGCCCGCATGAGCGCCGACGCCCTCGCCGACATGGCCGTCGAGGTCACCGCCACGTTCGATGCGCCGATCGACGAGGTGTGGGCGCTGCTGTCCGACGTCGAGCGCATGGCCGGCCTCGGCCCCGAGCACTACCGGGCCGCCTGGGACACCTCCGGCCCGGCCGCCGGTGCCCGCTTCACCGGCTGGAACCGGAACGGTGACTTCGAGTGGGACGTCCGGTGCGTCGTCACCGGGTGCCGGCCGCCTCAGTTCCTCGAATGGACCGTCGGGACCGCCCCCGAGCACTCCTCCACGTGGTCCTACACGCTGTCCGAGGGCCCGGGCGACCGGTCGTCCGGCGGATCCGGTGCCACGACGATCGTCGTCCAGCGGTTCCGCCACGGGCCCGGGGTCAGCTATGTCCGGATGCGGGTCGACCGGAGGCCCGAGGACGTCGAGGCGATCATGGCCGGCCGGTGCGCCATGCTCCGCGCCGGCATGGAGCAGACCTTGGCGGCGGCGCGCCGTGTGCTCGACGGGGGCGGCGTCCCGACCGGCTGATCGGTCCTGGCGACGCGACCCGGGTCAGGCGGCCTTGGGCGGCGCCGCCTTCGACATCCACATGAGGCCGATGCACATCTCGTCCGACGAGCCGTCGCCCCAGGTGACGAAGTGGGGCGGTGCCTTGCGCAACGACGGAAGCTCCTGGGCCAGCGTCGGGTCGTAGGTGCAGGTGATCTTCACCGTGTCCCCCTTCGCCACCGGGATCGGCTCGCCCAGGTTGTAGGCCTTCTGGTTGTGGAAGTCGTACCGCGGGACGTCCAGGATCGTGCGCTGCTTGGCGGTTCCCGGGTCGAGGACCATGGAGAAGCTGACTCCGAGCAGGTGCATGTGGGCCTGGGTCCGGACGACGTAGCCGGGGCTCCCGACCGTCGAGGTGCAGGTGGTCGAATCGCCGGTCGGCGGGTGCACCGGGTCGTTCCCGCACATCTCCTCGATACCGGAGACGTACTCCATGGCGGTCGCCCCGAAGCGTGCTCCCTGGTTGGCCACGGACGCCGCCCGGTCACACAGCGGCCCGGTCACGCCGGCCGGACACGGGACGTCGGGCGGGGCCAGTGTCAGGTGGATGCTCAGCGGCAGCACCGACTTGGTCACGGGAACCGTGTGCAGGACCAGCGAGTCCTTGACCGGCCTGTGCCCGACGAGCAGGTTGTAGTGGACCTGGATGATGACCAGGCTGCCGGTGGGCAGCGGGATCCCGGTCCCCTTCGGCAGCACGTCGGCGCCGTGGCCCGGCGCCCACTCGCTCAAGAAGGGCGCCTGCAGGAATTGGGCGAGCGTGGTGCCCGGCAGCGCCGCTTCGCCGAAGCAGGTCCAACTCGTCCCGATCACGTGGTGGCGACGGGCCTGTGCGGCGATGTTCGGCGGCACCAGGAAGAGCGCGGCGTGGTGGTCTTCGTTGCTTCCCGGTCGGAACTGGCTCGACAGGATGTAGGAGCTCTTCGTCACGTGCGGGTCGAGCACCGTGCAGTGGTAGTCGTCCGTCGAGCCCGGCTGTGCCTTGGGCTGGTAGGCCCGCGCCGACGCGAGCGTGATGGTCGTGACGTGTTGCGCTGTCGCTGGCGTCGAGGCCCCTGCGGTCGCCCGTACGGTGACGAGCGCGGTCGCGGCCACGATCACAGCGGTAAGCGCGAGAGCCCCCCGTGGAATTCGCACCTGCGGAGCCTACCGACGAAACCGACGCGCCGGGGGGGCGCCTGCGGAGGGCCGGTCACGGCCCGGTCCTGGCCCGATCGGCCGATGCATTCGTGCCTGCCGGGCACCTGCATAGTGCATGTCTCACTGGTACTCTGCATGTATGCCCAAGTCGATCACCGTTCGGGACGTCCCCGACGAGACGACGGCCGAGCTCGCCGCCCGGGCGGCGGCGTCCGGCCGGTCGCTGCAGGAGTACCTGCGCGACCGCCTGATCGATCTGGCCTCGACCCCCGATGCCGAGCAGTTCGTCCGGACCGTGCGGGCCCGGAAGCTCGCGACTGGTTCCGGGGTAACGATCGACCAGATCCTCGGGCACCGCGACGCCGAGCGCCGGTGACCACGGTCGTCGACGCGTCGGTGGTGGTCGCCGCACTGGTCGATTCCGGTCCGGTCGGCACGTGGGCGGAGTCGGTCCTGCTCGCCGGCCCACTCGCCGCGCCACACCTCCTCCCCGTCGAGACGGCAAACATCCTGCGGCGGATGGGGCGGGCGGGCGACGCCTCGCCCGACCTGGTGTCGCTGGCCCACGGTGACCTCCTCCACCTGCGAGTCGAGCTCTTCCCCTACGGTCCGCTCGGCGCCCGCTCCTGGGAGCTCCGCGACACGGTGACCGCCTACGACGCCTGGTACGTCGCCCTGGCGGAGGAGCTCGGGGTCCCGCTCGCCACCTTGGACAGCAGGCTCGCCCGGGCGTCAGGCCCGAGGTGCGAGTTCGCGCTCCCGCCCATGGGGTGACTGACGGGGACCTTCCTGGTTGACTGGTGGCATGACCGCAACGACTGACACCCCCACCGACTTGCTCACCTCGACCGTGGAGACCCTGCGCGCCACCTACCGGTCGGGCGTGACCCGGCCGCTGGCGTGGCGCCGGCGCCAGCTCGAGCAGATGGCCCGGATGCTCGAGGAGAACGAGGCCGCGTTCCTCGAGGCGCTGAAGGTCGACCTCGGCAAGCCGGCCGTGGAGGGCTTCATCACCGACATCGCCTTCGTGCTGAGCGAGATCGAGTCGATGCTCAAGCACCTGACCAAGTGGAACCGGCCGAAGCGGGTCCCGTCCCCTCTGGTGACCCTCCCGGCCCGGTCGAAGCTCGTGCCCGAGCCCCTCGGCGTGGTGCTCGTCATCGCGCCGTGGAACTACCCGGTCCAGCTCCTGCTGGCCCCGGCTGCCGGGGCCATCGCCGCCGGCAACACCGTGGTCATGAAGCCGTCCGAGATCTCGGCGGCCACCTCGGCCCTGCTCGGCCGCCTCGTCCCGACCTACCTCGACCCGACGGCCATCGCCCTCGTCGAGGGCGGCGTGGCCGAGACCACCGAGCTGCTCGCCGAGCGGTTCGACCACATCTTCTACACGGGCAACGGCACGGTGGGCCGGGTGGTCATGGCCGCCGCCGCCAAACACCTCACGCCGGTGACCCTCGAGCTCGGCGGAAAGAGCCCGGTCATCGTCGACAGGTCGGCGAACCTGAAGGTGACGGCGCGCCGAGTGGCATGGGGCAAGTGGCTGAACGCCGGCCAGACCTGCATCGCCCCCGACTACGTCCTGGTGCACGAGCAGGTGCGCGACCGGTTCCTGGAGGAGCTCACGTCGGCGATGACCGCCTTCTACGGCAACGACCCCCATGCCAGCGCCGACTACGGCCGCATCGTCTCCGACCGCCACTTCGACCGCCTGGTCGCGCTGCAGCAGGGCGCCACCGTGGCCGTCGGCGGCCGCACGGAGGCACCCGAGCGCTACATCGCCCCGACCGTCCTGGTCGATGTGGACCCGGCGTCGCCGATCATGCAGGAGGAGATCTTCGGACCCCTGCTGCCGATCCTCACCGTGACGTCGGCCCGCGCGGCCGTCGACTTCGTCAACGGCCGCGACCATCCGCTCGCCCTCTACGTGTTCGCCGGCGACAAGGCCGTGGTGGACGACGTCCTGGCCCGCACCACGTCGGGCGGAGTGACCGTCAACGGGACGATGCTCCACTTCACGAATCCGCACCTGCCGTTCGGCGGCGTGGGCGAGAGCGGCATGGGCGGCTACCACGGCGAGTCCGGCGTCCGGCTGTTCCAACACCTGAAGCCCGTGCTCACCCGGGGCACGGCGATGGACCCGTCACTCCCCTACCCGCCCTACAACGACCGCAAGGCCAAGATCTTCCGCAAGATCCTCTGAGCCCGGTGGCGCAAGGGCCGATCGACCGGAGGGAGTCGATGACATGGGAACCATCCGACACCGGACGGCGTGGAACGCGCTACTGGTGCTCGCCGCCGTCCTGATCGCCCTCCTCGACACCGGCGTGGCCTCGGCCCGGCAACCGCCCATCCAGAGCTACGGGGCGGATCCCCTGCAGACGGTCCAGGCGTGGACTGCACCGGGCGCCGACGAGCCCGTGGTGGTCATCGTCCATGGCGGCGGGTTCCGATCGAGCGCCGGCGATGCCAGGAAGCTGGCACTCCAGTCCACCCAGCTGTCGAACGCCGGGTTCGCGGTGTTCAATGTCAACTACCGAACGGACTCGGCGACGCAGCCGGCCTTCCCCGACGAGGTGGGCGACGTGGTCGACGGGACCGAATGGGCGATCGCACACGCAGCGGAGTACCACGGGAACCCGAACGACGTGAATCTGATCGGCGGATCGGCGGGAGGCACCATCGTCGCCGATGCCGCAGAGCTCCTGCCCGGCCAAGTACATGCCGTGGTGAGCCTCAGCGGGACGAACGACCTGGCGACGGCTCTGGCGTTCTGGACGCAGACGGCAGGCCCCGTAGGCAAGCTGCACGTCAAGAACATCACGCAGGCGCTGGGTTGCACGGCAGCCGCGTGCGGGTCGCCCGCCACCGTCTGGTCGCCGGCGACCCGGGTGACGTCAGCGGACTGTCCGTCGCACTGGCTCGTCCTCAACGAGACACTTGAGGACCAGCCTGTCGCACAGGCCGACGAGCTCGCTGCCGCACTCCGGATCACCGGCTGCCAGGTGACCGAGGACATCATTCCCGGCACCCAGCACGCCTACGACTACTGGTCGAAGGCATTCCCGCAGATCGTGGCGGCGCTCCAGTCCTGAAGGCTCCGACCGCCGGCGCCGCGGGTCCAGCCGATGGCCTCAGGTCCGGCGGTCCGGGCCGGGGTCCTGCTCGGCGTCGAGCGCCGCCTTGTTCCACGGCCACGTCCCGTCGATCTCCACGGCGAGCGACCAGCTCAGCACGATCCGGATGATCACGATGGTGGCGAGCACGGCGACACTGGCGGGTGTCTGGTCGACGATGACGGTGCGGATGATGTCGGCCACGATCAGGATCTCGAGGCCGAGCAGGATCACCCGTCCGAGGTGTCGGCGGCAGAAGCCATAGGCACTCGACCGGGTCTCGGGCCGGATCGCCATCCACGCGGACCGGACGAGCACCACGAGCCCGCCCAGCACGAGCACGGCCACGCCGACGGCCTCGACCACCTGGACGACGTCCTCGATGCGGTGGGCGAATGTCATGGCGTGTCCCGGCTCCATTCGGTTGGCGTGGTGGGCACCGACGGCCCGCCGGCGACCCTACTGCCGCCCGACGGCCCGGCCAGGTGACGCTCGGCCCAGGCGATGACCCGGCCACCGGTGTCGAGGCCTTCGCACACCGCGTTGCCGGCCTGACTGGCGGTCATGTCGACCAGGTGGCGGGCGTTGGCCAGCACCCGGAATCCCGGGCCCCGGTAGCGGCGGGCCACGACGCCGATGGGCATGGTCGGCAGGCGCAGCGCCCAGGCAACGAGGCCGCCGGCGGACTCGGCCAGCGACGCCTGGTGGACGGCGATGTCGCGGTAGCGGCCGGTCACCACGTCCGCGATGTTCTCCAGTGACTCCGACCCCGGCTCGAAGTAGGCGGAGTGGGCCCGGACCGCTACGTGCCCGGGGGCGTTGGTCCGCATCCGGGTTCCCCCGAACACCGGCGATGTCGGCTCGGCCCCGAACACGCCGAGCTCCGCCACCGGGTCGCCCGGCGCCCGCTCGGAATAGAAGTGGGCAGCGTCGAGGTGGAGCTGGCGGAGGTCGTCCACGGTCATGCCCGGGCTACCGGCCACGACCACCGCGGAGCACTCGAGCCCGTGGTGTGCCAGGGCCGCCCCGGTGACCACCGAGCCGAAGCTGTGGGCGACGACGGTCAGGCTCTGGGACGGACGCAACGGCAGCGACCGCACGAACCCGGTGAGCCCGGCAGCGGCCGTGTGCAGTTCGTCGTCGCACGCCACGGTCCGGGCGGCCGCCGCCGCCAGGTCGGCCGGCTCGTCGTAGGCCTTCCACAGGATGACCGCGGTTGCCTCGGCCGCCTCGAAGAGGTTGCGGGCCGACGGGAGCCACTGGTTCGCGAGGTTCACGTCGGTCCCCACCCCAGGGACGAGGACGGCCACGTGGAGGGCGTCTTCGATGCTGCCCAGCTCTACGCCGTAGTGGTCGCGAGACGGCAGGTAGATGAGCAACGAGCCACCACAGGCCAGGAGCGCCTCGAGCAGCTCGGCCCGGGCCGTGTCCTCGGCCGCACGGGCCGCGTCCAGGTCCCGGCGCGCTGCGGCCAGGTTGGCGGCGGTCACGGTGCGCGTCGGAGGTCCGGAGGCCATGGACAAGGGTAGGTCGCGGACCTGTACGGCGGACTGGCTCACCGCCCTGCGGGCGCGACCGGAGGGCGGGCACATGTCCGGCACTCCGCCATGTCGCGGCACCGAGGGCCGTCAGCCCAGGGTCAGCACGTTGCCCGTGGCGTGGGTGGCGCCGGTGCCCAGATCGATCTGCTTGATCCCCGTGCCGGACGCCTTGGCCTCCAGCCGGGCGACCGTCTGGATCGACTCGGCGCACAGGCTCGAGGACGCACGGGCATCGGTACCTGCGAAGTCGCCGGTGACGGTGGCCGTCCCTGGCGCGATGCCGATCGAGCCGTTGCCGCCAGCGGCGTAAGCCCCGACCACGGCGGACACGGCGACCGTAGCTTCGGCCGGGACAGCTTGCCGGCGCAGGCCTCCCAGTGGATCACCGCCGAGCCGGCGACGGTACGGAGGCCTCCATGCGGGACCCCAACCCCCAGGACGAATGCCATCCGGATCGCGTCACCGGCGACGTTGCACCGGAGCGCGTTCCCTGGTTCAGGTCGAGGCGGTCGGGGAGCGATGCGTCGCCTGATTCCTCGGCGGTCGGAGGCGCCCGAGCATGGCCAGGAGCTCACCCACGGTGTGGTCGGACTCGATGGGGTGCCGGAGCGGCGAGCCCTCGTGGACCGTGTAGCGGTTTCGCCGTCCCTCGCGACGGCGGGTGATGTACCCGTCGGACACGAGACTGGCGATGATTGCCTGAGCGGCCCGTTCGGTGATCCCGACGCGCTGGGCGACGTCCCGACCACGGATATCGGGCTCCTCGGCGATGCACACGAGCACATGCGCGTGATTGGTGAGGAACGTCCAGGTCGGCTTGTCGGACACGGAACAATCCTTCCTCGGGCTCCTCGACCGGCGACCGGCCGCGGCGGTGGCCCGCCGGTGCGCGAGACGCTACTCCGAGGCGGACACCCGGCGGTAGGGTGCGCGCATGCGACCGACCCACCCGGAACCCTTCGGCCCGCGGTGGCGCGGCCGGTGGATCTGGCACCGCCGCCCGGCCATCCGGGCCGCCACCGCCACCCGTCCCGTCCTCGACGACCCGGTCGACACCGTCGCCCTCTTCCGGAGGGAGCTCGAGCTCGACGTCGACCCGTCGAGTGCCAGCTGCCGGCTGTGGGTCGACGGACGCTACGTGCTCGTGGTGAACGGCAGCGAAGTCGCCCGCGGCCCGGTGCGGTCGGACCCACGGCGTGCCCGCTACGACGTGGTGGACCTGACGGGCGTACTGCGGGCGGGCACCAACGTCCTGGCCGTGACCGCTCGCCACTTCGGCGAGGCCACGTCGTGGTGGACACCCGTCCCGCCGACATACTCGCTCGGGGCCGGCTGTCTGGTGTTCGAGGCGGCCGTCGACGGCGACTGGTTCGTGAGCGACCGGTCGTGGGCGTGCCACGACGGTGACGCCTGGACACCGGTGCCCGTGCCGGGCGACGTCGCCTGCCTCCCGCTCGAGTCATTCGATGCCGGCCGGCACCCCGTCGGGTGGGAGGCCCCTGGCCACGACCTCGCCGGATGGCGGAATGCGGTCGAGATCGTCCCGTTCCACACCGGCGCCTCCGGTGACCCCCGGCCGCCGAGCGAGCCGTTCGGGATGCTCCTGCCCCCGGTCCGGTCGGCCTTCCCCGGCGGCCAGCGGCACACCGCCGCGAGCGATGGGCTCCGCCGGTCCCCGGGCGCCGACCGGGTGGACGACCCGGTGCGCCAGGTCCTGGCCGACGAGCAGGCCGACGGCATCTGGTCGGGGGACGGCGACATCGCCGTGGCCTCGTTCGACCTGGGCCGGATCGTCGCCGGCACGGTGGTGCTCGACGTGACCGGCGCCGAAGCCGGTACCACGATCGACGTGGCCGCAGCCGAGCACCTGGACGACGCGGCCCGGCTGGCACCCCTCGGGCAGCACGCCGGGTTCCGCTACGTGTGCCGGGGAGGGACCGAGCGGTTCGAGACCTTCGACGTCCTCGGCACCCGCCACCTGCACGCCAGTGTGCGCACCGCTGGCGGACCCCTCCCCTCGCTCGGACTCACCGTCCAGGACCGCCACCGGCCCCGACCGCCGGGTGCATCGTTCGCCTGCTCCGACCCGTTGCTCGAGCAGGTCCACGCCACCGGTCTCCGCACCGTCGACCTGTGCGCGCTCGACGCCTACGTCGACTGTCCGACCCGGGAGCAGCGGGCGTGGACCGGCGACTCGGTGGTCCACCAGATGGTCGACCTGGTGTCCAACCCCGACTGGTCGATGGCCCGGTGGCACCCCGAGCTGGCGGCCTCGGCCCGATCCGACGGGATGCTGGCCATGGCCCCGGCCTCGGACTTCTGGGCCGACGACCGGACGTTCGTACCCGACTGGTCGCTCCACTGGGTCCGGTCCCTCCACAACCTCTACCGGTACACCGGTGACCGCGGGCTGGCGGCGGAGCTCCTGCCGGTCGCCGAGCGGACCCTGCGGTGGTTCGAGTCGTACCTGGGCGCGGACGGCCTGGTGCACGACGTGTCCGGCTGGACCCTGCTCGACTGGGCCAGCGTCTACGGCAACGGCACCTCGTCCACGCTCAACGCCCTGTGGGCGCGTGCACTCGAGGACCTGGCGGAGGTCGCCGCATGGTTGGGCAACGACGGCACCGCCGACTGGGCCCGGGGCCGGTACGCCGGGGTGCGTGCCGGGTTCGACGCCTTCTATGACCCGGGCCGGGCCGTCTATGTCGACCACCTGGTGGAAGGCGTCCGTCGTCCCGAGGCGGCCCAGCACGGCGGTGCCGCCGCGCTGGCTGCCGGGCTGGTCCCCGACGACCGGCTGGTTGCGGTCATCGCCCGCCTCATCGACCGGTCGCGCCTGGTGCGCCACTCGTGGGTCATGGACTCGGTGACGGTCGAGGGCGGCTCGACGGGCTTCGTCCACCTGGTCACCGGCTACCCCGAGCCGACGTGGGACGCCGAGGAGCAGATGGTCGAGTCCGAGCCCTTCTTCCGGTACGTGCTGCACGACGGACTGGCACGGGCGGGACGGGCCGACCTGGTCGCCGGGCTGTGCCGGGACTGGTCGGTCTTCCTCGACGCCGGCGAGACCACCTGGCCGGAGTGCTGGGTCGGCGGGACCCGCTGTCACGGCTGGTCGTCCACTCCGACCCGGGACCTCGTCGTCCACACCCTCGGGATCACGCCGGCCGAGCCCGGCTACGCCGCCGTCCGGGTGGTCCCGGCCCTCGGCGACCTGGCGTGGGCCCGGGCCACCGTGCCGACACCGCACGGTCCGGTGACCGTCGAGGCCCGTGCGGACGGGACGGTCGAAATCGACAGCCCGGTGCCGGTCGTGCGCGCCTGAGGGCCAGTGCGGCCGCCGGCTCCGACGGCCGCACTGGTGGCACGCAACGCTGGTCGCGCTCCTTGCCCGTCAGCCGAGTGGTCAGACGGGCCACCGGTCGACCGGCTCCCCGGCGAGTCGTGCAACTCCTGACATAGGACTGCCCGGCGGGCCGGGCCGGTGGCATGATGAGGGCCGCGCGACCACCCACGGGGCGTTGCGCGACCACCTCCTCTCCCCCTGGAGCACCATGGCACCGTCGTCCACGCGATCCACCTACAAGGTCACGTTCGCGGTGCTGCTCCTCGGGACGATCGCCTACTCGCTCCTGCAGTCGCTCGTGTCGCCCGTGCTCCCCACCATCCAGCACGACCTGCACACGACCCAGAACACCGTCACCTGGGTGCTGACCGCGTTCCTCCTGTCGGCGT
>JADGOH010000169.1 GCA_017883025.1 Acidimicrobiales bacterium | reverse complement strand
GCGGGCGGGGGCGTCGAGGCCCCACTGCTGGGCCCGCTGCTCGAGACCGGGACGGTGGCGAGGAGCGCCACTGCGACTGCGCCCACGGCATACGAAGAACGACGGACGGTGCGGCGGTGCCGACCCATGTGCTCCCCTTCGGTTGACGACCGGTCCCCCGTGGTCCGGTCGGATCGTCGCACCGGAACACGTGTTGCATCCCGCTACGGCACGCGAAGACTATGCGCGGCGGGCGGGCCGTGCCACCGATCTGCACCCGGGCCACACCCGGCGGCACCGGTGGCCCGGGTCCGCCCGCGGGAAGGCCCCGTAGAATCGCTGCGCCGGAACCTGGGGTCGTCCCACGACGTGCTCCCGGTGCCTGCCGCACCCCAACCGTCGCGCCGTACCCGATCCCACGAGGTGTTCCCCCGATGACCTACTGCCTGTCCATGCGCCTCCAGGAGGGACTCATCTTCCTCGGCGACACCCGGACCAACGCCGGTGTCGACAACGTGAGCACGTACCGGAAGGTCCACCTGTTCCAGCCGACCCCGGACCGGCTGTTCGTGCTCGAGGCCGCCGGCAACCTGGCCACGACCCAGGAGGTGCTCGACCGGATCGACCACGACCTCTACGATCCCGGCGCCCACGAGAGCCTGGCCACCGTGGGTCACCTGTTCGAGGCAGCGCTCTACGTGGGCCGCCTCAGCCGCGAGGTCGCGGCACGCCACCACGCCGCCCTCGCCGAGGTGGGGGCGGACGGCACGGCGACCTTCCTCCTCGGCGGTGAGATCCAGGGCGACGACCCCGACATCCTGCTCATCTACCCCGAGGGCAACTACATCCGGGCGTCCGACGACCGACCGTTCCTCCAGATCGGGGAGAGCAAGTACGGCAAGTTCACGCTCGAGCTCGCCGTCGCCTCGCAGGTCAATCTCACCACGGCCACCAAGATCGCCCTGACCTCGATGGTGAGCACCGCTGGAGCCAACTTGTCGGTGGGGCCGCCCTATGACCTGGTGATCTACCGCAACGGCACCTTCGAGCCGTTCGAGGCCCGCATCAATGCCGACTCTCCCTTCCTCAGCCGACTGGAGGCGGTGTGGGCGAAGCACCTGCACGAGGCCATCGTCGAGCTGCCGACGATCCAGGAGGGGGACCTGGAGACGTGACCGGGGCCGGGCAGGGGCCGTCCGCCGCCTCTCCCGACGCGCTGCCGTTCGATCCAATCGGCGATGCGCTGGGACGGATCCGGACCGAATTCCTGGACGACCACCGCGGGGAGGTGGCCGACTACATCCCGCAGTTGGGCGAAGCCGACCCCGCGGCGTTCGGGCTCGCGCTGGTGGGAGTGGCCGGCTCCGTCTACCGGGTCGGCGAGGCGGACGTGCCGTTCACGATCCAGTCCATCTCCAAGCCGTTCGTCTACGCGCTGGCGCTGGCCGACGCGGGGATCGACGACGTGCTCGGCCGGGTGGGCGTCGAGCCGAGCGGCGAGGCCTTCAACGCCATCAGCCTCGAGCCCGGGACCGGTCGCCCGTCGAACCCGATGATCAACGCCGGCGCCATCCTCACCACGTCGCTGGTGCGGGGCACCGGCCCCGACGAGCGGTTCGAGCGGATCCGGGACCTGCTGTCGCGCTGTGCGGGCCGCGTGCTCGAGGTCGACGATGCCGTGTTCCGCTCGGAGCACGAGACCGGGGACCGGAACCGGGCACTCGCCTACCTGATGCGGCACGCGGGCTCGTTGACGGCGGACGTGGAGGCCGCGGTGGACACGTACTTCCGGCAGTGCTCCGTCCTGGTCACGGCGGTCGACCTCGCGACCATGGCCGCCACACTGGCCAATGGCGGCGTGAACCCGCGGACGGGCGAGGAGGTGCTCGGGCAGTCGGCGGCGGAGCAGGTCCTCACGGTCATGGCGACGTGCGGCATGTACGACTACTCGGGTGAGTGGCTGTTCCGGGTCGGCCTGCCCGCGAAGTCGGGGGTGTCCGGCGGGGTCGTGGCCGTCAGCCCGTCGCAGTTCGGAATCGGGCTCTACAGCCCGAGGCTCGACGGGCGCGGCAACAGCGTGCGTGGGGTGGCGGCCAGCGAGGCGATCTCGGAGCGGTTCACGCTGCACCTCATGCACCAGGTCGGCCGCACCGCCCCGACCTTCGAGCGGGTAGCGCCGGACGTCGGGCTGGTCGTCGCCGCCGACGACCAGGGCACGTCGGTCTCCGTCGGCGACGCCCCGCGGAACGCGGACGTAGCCGTCCTGGCGGTGCAGGGCTATCTCGAGTTCGCCTCGGCCGAGCAGGCCCTGCTGGCGTTGCGGACCCGCACCGACGACACCGATTCGCCCGAGGCGCTGATCCTCGACCTCGGCCACGTGACCCGGTGCCACCCGGTGGCGGCCGCCCTCCTCGACGCGATGATCGAACAGATCGAGTCCCGGGGCGTGACGGTGGTGACCGTCGACCGGCGTGAGCGTCGTCTGCTCGCGTCGTCGGCCGAGTTCACCACCCGGAGCGAGGCACTGGCCCGTTGCCGGGGTGGGTGGCGCGAGCGCTGAGTACTGCGCCCGGTGGGGGCCGGGTCGGCTCAGCCGTGCTGCCAGACCCGACTGGCCAGGCTGCGGATCCCGCCGAGGGCGGCCCGGTCCAGGCGGGCGACCTCGTCGCCGTCGAGGCGCCAGCCGAGCGCCCCGGCGTTCTCTTCCGCCTGGTGGCGGTTCTTCGCCCCCGGGATGGGCACGGCGCCCTTGGAGATCACCCAGTTGAGCGCGACCTGGCTGGGCTGCTTCCCGTCGTGGTCCCCGCCGATGGCCCGCAGCTCGGCCACGATCCCGTCGACGACCTCCATCGGGTGGTTCGAGAAGCTCCGCTTGCCGGGCGGCGGTGCGGCGGCCGAGTACTTCCCGGTGAGGCGGCCCTGTCCGATGGGTGAGTAGGCGAGCGGGACGACGCCGAGGTCGGCGCAGGCGGCGAGCAGTCCCGAGGTCTCCGGTGACCGGCGGAGCAACGAGAACTCGATCTGGTTGGTGGCGAGCCGCAGGCCCCGCCGCTCCAGGGCACCCGCGATCGAGCGGGTCTCCCTGACCGAGTAGTTGGACACGCCGACGGCCCGGACGAGTCCCTCGCCGTGGGCGGCGGCCAGTGCGTCGGCCAGCGCGGCATGGGACCGGAGGCTGATCGGTCCGTGGATCTGGTAGAGGTCGACCGAGTCCACGCCCAGCCGGCCGAGCGAGGCCCGCAGCGACGCCAGCAGCGCACCGCGCACGTTCAGCTTCCACGGCGACGGCATGAACTTGGTGGCGAGCACTACGCGGGCGGCCCGCGGCAGGTCCGCGGCCAGGAGTGAACCGATGATCCGCTCGCTCTCCCCGCCCCCGTAGACCTCGGCCGTGTCGAACAAGGTGGCCCCGGCGTCGATGGAGGCCTCCCACGCCTCGCGGATCGAGTCCCGCGTCAGGCCGGTGTCATAGGTGCCCATGCCCCATGTCGACGAGTCCCCCCACGCCCAGGTGCCGACACCCAGGAGCGGGATCGTCACGTCGGAGCCGGCCAGGGCGTACGTGTCGGATGACATGGGGCCACGGTACCCGTGCGGAACGTCGGCACCGGCGGGACGGGGCGGCGGCGATCAGGGGCCCGGCGGATCGACCAGCGCCGAGCGGTCCAGGTCGGCGACATCCGTGACGCCGGTGAGTGTCAGCGCCACCCGGAGCTCATCGCGGATGACGGCCAGCGCGTGGGCGACGCCCCGCTCGCCGGCGGCCGCCACCGGCCAGGCCCAGGCCCGGCCGAGCAGGCAGGCCCGGGCCCCGAGGGCCAGCGCCTTGAGCACGTCGAGCCCGCTGCGGATACCGCCGTCGACGAGCACCTCGAGCCGGTCGCCTACGGCGTCCACCACGGGGCCGAGGGCCCGGATGGTGGACGGGGTGTCGTCGAGCTGTCGACCGCCGTGGTTCGACACCACGATCCCGTCGACGCCCCGGTCGGCGGCCTCCCGGGCGTCGTCGGGGTCGAGGATGCCCTTCAGGACCAGCCGACCCGGCCAATTCCGGCGGACCCAGTCGAGGTCGTCCCAGGTGACCGAGGGGTCGAACTGGCCGTCGACCCACGCAGCGAAGTCCGTCGGGCTGGCGGCGCCGGGAACGGCCTTCTCCAGGTTCCCGAACGTGTGCGGCCTGCCCCGGAGTCCGACGTCCCTGGCCCAGGTGGGGTGCAACCCGAGGTCGAGGCCCCGCAGCGCCCGGCTCCGGAACGACCCGGCGCCGGACATGCCGTTGCGGGTGTCCCGGTAGCGGGAGCCGACGGTGGCGAGGTCGACGGTGAGCACCAGGACCGGGCAGCCGAGCGCGGCCGCCCGGGTCATGAGGTCCTCGGCGTAGGTGCGGTCCCGCATGACGTAGAGCTGGAACCACACCGGGTCGGCGACGGCCGCTGCCACCTCCTCGACGCTGCAGATCGACACGGTGGACTCGCAGAAGGCGATCCCGGCCGACTCCGCCGCCCGGGCCGCCTGGACCTCGGCACGGGTGGCGAACATGCCGGCCAGCCCCACCGGGCCGAGCACCACGGGCATCGACAGCTCCAGCCCGAGCACCGTCGTCGACAGGGTCAGCCCGGACATGTCGCGCAGGACCCGCTGTCGCAGGCGGATCGCCGCGAGGTCGGTCACGTTGGCAGCCAGCGTGGACTCGGCGAAGGCCCCACCGTCGATGTAGTCGAAGAGCTGGCGGGGGAGCCGGCGGCGGGCCAGCTCGCGGTAGTCGCCCACCGAGCCCGGGGCCACACCGAGCGGCCGGTCGGGGAGGAGTCTGCTCACCCGGCCGACGCTAGCCAGTCGCCGCCATCGTGTCCCGGGGCGACGTTCGGGTGTGACCAACGGCCCTACGCCGCCCGCCGGCCGGGCGGCAAGGTGGAGGCACCCGAGCAGGAGGAGCACCCGTGTACGAGCCCCCGACCGAGGCCGGACCGCGACCGGCGCGCCGGCACGCAGGATCATGACCCTCGCGGCCGAGTATCCCGTTCGAGCCGACGTCCGGCCCGGTGCGCCCCCGGTGCTGCGCCGGCTCGAGGTCCCCGAGGTCCGCCAGCTCCGGTACGACACCGATGAGCGACCGTTCCTGGTCCTGTTCGAGACGACGCGGGCCTGTGACCTGGCGTGCGCCCACTGCCGGGCCGAGGCCCAGTCGGCGTGCCACCCGGACGAGCTGTCGACCGCCGAGGTGACCGCCGTGCTGGACGACCTGGCCACCGCCGGCGCTCCACGTCCGATCGTGGTGCTGACCGGCGGCGACCCGTTCAAGCGCGCCGACCTCCGGGAGCTCGTCGCACACGGGTCGGGGCTCGGACTGGCCATGGCGGTGTCGCCGTCGGGGACACCGCTCGCCACCGAGTCGAACCTGGCCGCCGTCCGGGCGGCGGGCGCCGGCGTGGTGTCGTTCTCGCTCGACGGGGCCGGGCCGGCCACCCATGACGCGTTCCGGGGCGTGCCGGGCTCCTTCGCACTGACCGTGGGGGCGTGCCGGGCCGCCCGTCGGGTGGGCCTCCGCCTCCAGGTGAACACCACCCTGACGGCGGCCACGGTCGACGAGCTGCCCGACACGGTCCGGCTGGTCCGGGAGCTCGACGCCGGTCTGTGGAGTGTGTTCTTCCTGGTCCCGACCGGTCGCGGGCGGACCCTGGGCGCGCTCGGCCCGGACGAGGTGGAGGACGTCCTGCATCTGCTGGCCGAGGCCTCGTCCACCCTGATCCTGAAGACGACCGAGGCCCCCCAGTACCGTCGGGTGCTGCACGAGCGGGCGGAGCGAGGCCCGGTCGACGCCGCCGGCGAACGGGGTCCGCTCTACCACCGCCTCCGCGACCGGATGCTCGAGGCGCTGGCCTCGGGCCCGCCGGCCGGGCCGGCGAGTCCCCGGGGTGCAGGGCACGCGGCGGGCGGGTCGATCCGGGCCCCCCTGGCCGTAGGGGACGGGAGCGGGGTGGTGTTCGTGTCCCACGTGGGCGAGGTGTTCCCGAGCGGGTTCCTGCCCCTGGCCGTCGGCAACGTGCGGGAACGACCGCTCACCGAGCTGTACCGGACGTCGTCGCTGCTGCGGTCGCTCCGCGACCGCGACCGCCTCGGTGGCCACTGCGGACGGTGCGAGTTCCGCCAGGTGTGCGGCGGGTCCCGGGCCCAGGCGTACGCCGCCACCGGGGACCCGTTGGCGGCCGACCCGAACTGCCCCTACCGGCCGGGAGGCTGACCGCGGCCGCCTGGTGACACCTCCAGGTGTCCAACAAGAGGTGTTTCCCGTACTCAAGCTACGGGCTGTCGGGCCGATGACTCACGTATGGAAGACGGCATGCCGGGCCCGCGGGCCCACCAGGACGAGGGGGCCGAGCCCTGCGACCCCGACCTGACGCGGATGCTGCGCGAGCTGCCCGACCCGGTCGTCGTCATCGACGCCACCGGTGACATCACCTGGGGCAACCGGACCGCCGAGCGCCTCTTCGGCCGAACACTCCACGACACGCTCGGTGTGTCCGGTCTGGACTTCGTACACCCCGAGGACCTGCACTTCGTGGTGCTGTCGCTCGACAGCATCCAGCGCAAGGAGGTCGGCGCCCCCATCGAGATCCGGCTCAGGACGCCGTTCGGATGGCGGCTCGTCGAGCTCGTGGGGTCCCCGATCCCGTGGTTCGGGAACGGGTGCGTGCTCCTCAGCCTGCGCGACCTGACCGAGCGCCGGCGGTTCGAACTCGCCTACGACCAGGACGCCCGGTTCCGGGCCGTCGTGCAGAACGCTGCCGTGCTCACCATGCTGGTGGCCCCCGACGGCACGGTCATGTCGTGCTCCGGGGCGCTGACCCGCATGCTGGGCCACGACCCCGAACTGGTCGAAGGCAAGCCACTTACCTACCTGGTCGACAGCCGGGACCGCCCCGAGTTGCTCACCGCGCTGGAGCAGGCGGCCCGTGGCGCAGAGTCGGCCACCCCGGTGACCGTCACCGTCCACCTGACCCACTTCGGCAAACCCCTGTCGGTCCCCTTCGAGCTCGCCATCGTCAACCTGGTCGACGACCCGACGGTCGGCGGCTTCATCGTGTCCGGCCACGACGTCGCCGACCGGAAGCGACTCGAGGAGGAGCTCTCCTTTCAGGCGTTCCACGACTCACTGACCGGACTCGGGAACCGTGCACTGTTCCTGAATCGGCTGGACCACGCGCTCGAGCGCAGCGCCCGCACGGGCGAGCAGATCGCCGCGCTGTTCCTGGACATGGACGGCCTGAAGGACGCCAACGACAGGCTCGGGCACTCGGCGGGCGACACCCTGCTCCAGTCGATGGCCGGCGTACTGGTGGGCAGCATCCGCAAGTCGGACACCGCGGCGCGGCTCGGTGGCGACGAGTTCGCGGTGATCGTCGAGGACTTCGCCCACCCCGGTGAGGTGTTCGCGCTGGCCGAGCGGATCCTCGACGAGTGCCGACGGCCCATGGTCATCGGGACCGAGGCGGTGTCGGCCACGGTGAGCATCGGGTTCTCGTTCTCCAAGCCGGGCATCTCGGTGGACGAGCTCATGTCGAACGCCGACCGGGCGATGTACACCGCGAAGGATCGCGGCAAGGACCGCTACGAGCAGTTCGAGGAGTGGATGCAGTCCGCATCCGAGCCGGTCTGACCGCGTCCCGGGCCCCGGCCGCCGGGCGGTCCGTCCGTGCCGCGAGGACATCGAGGGGAACGATCGGTACGCTCGTGCACGCCCGGGAGCCGTCCTCGACCGCCGGGTCACGTCGCTCGCGGCGCCATGTGGGGAGGCACCTTGGACTATCAGATCCTCAAGCCCCCGCCACGGCATCGGCGCAACGCATGGATCGCCGGCACGATCATCCTCCTGGTGGGCGCCGTGTCTGTCGGGGGTTACCTGATCGGGAGCCACGGCCACCCGGCGAGCCGGACCGCCGGCAGCACGCCCACCACGGTGCCGGGCAGCGTGCGGTCGCTGTCGGTGGTCTCGTCCGTTCCGGCCGACGGCGCGACGGGCGTCCCGTCGAACCAGGTGGTGACGGTGACGTTCTCCGGTCCCGTGGCCGCGACCATGGGGGTCCCCGTGTTCAGCCCGCCGGTGCCCGGGACCTGGAGGCGCGCCGGCCCGGATGCCATCGCGTTCGCAGCCACTGCGCCGTTCGTCCCCACGACCACCGAAACACTCACCGTTCCGGCCGGCGCCGCCGGTGCGCGGGGCGCTTCCGGGGCCGCGCTGGTCGCGCCCGTCACGGTCGTCTTCGGCGTGGCCCAGGCGAGCACGGAGCGCCTACAGCAGCTGCTCGCCGCACTGAACTACCTGCCGCTGTCGTTCACGCCGAACGGCCCGCGTCCCGGGCCCGCCGACGCGGCGACCGCCCAGCCCGGCACGTTCGCCTGGCGGTGGCCCGGCCTGCCCGCCGAGTTCGTGGGCCTGTGGAGCGAGGGGGCCGAGAACGCGATCACCAAGGGAGCCCTGATGAGCTTCCAGAGCCAGCACGGGCTGCAGGTGGACGGACTTGCCGGCCGGCAGGTGTGGACGACGCTCCTCGGTGACACGGCCACGGGGAAGCCGGACACCGCCCCCTACACCGACGTGTTGGTCTCCAAGCAGGTGCCCCAGACGCTCACCCTCTACGAGAACGGCGCCCCGGTCCTGTCGGGCGTGGCGGTCAACACCGGTGCGCCGGGGGCGGACACGGCCGACGGGACCTTTCCCGTGTTCGAGCACATCCCGAGCTCACGGATGAAGGGGACCAACCCGGACGGGAGCACGTACGACGATCCCAACGTTCCCTGGGCCAGCTACTTCAACGGAGGCGATGCACTCCACGGGTTCGTGCGGGCGACCTACGGCACCCCGCAGAGCAACGGCTGCGTGGAGATGCCGGTGGCGGTGGCCGCCCAGGTGTGGCCGTTGACGCCTGTCGGGACGCCCGTCACCGTTACCGGCCCTCCGTCGTAGTCGGCGCCGGGCCCGGTGGGCCATCCGGTCGACGGACGCGCCGGAACCGTGAGAATGGGGTCCCGCGACGAGGAGATCCCCGTGCCCGAGACAGCCGAGCTCCACTACCGATCGACGGCTGGACGCTGGGTCGTCGCGGCCACGGTCCTGGGCTCGGGCATGGCGGCGATCGACGCCACGGTCGTGGGGATCGCCCTGCCGACGATCGGCCGCGAGTTCCACGCCACCGTCACCCAGCTGCAGTGGGTGGTCAACGGGTACACCCTGACCTTGGCGGCGCTGCTCCTGCTGGGCGGCTCGCTGGGCGACCGGTTCGGGCGGCGCCGGATGTTCCTCGTCGGGATCCTCTGGTTCACCGCTGCCTCGGCCGCGTGCGCGCTCGCCCCGGATCCGACCGTGCTCATCGTGCTACGCGTGCTGCAGGGGGTGGGCGGCGCGCTCCTCACGCCGGGGAGCCTGGCCATCCTCCAGGCCTCGTTCCGGGAGGGGGACCGCGGCCAGGCCATCGGGGCGTGGACCGGGTTCGGCGGCGTGGCCTCGGCGATGGGGCCGTTCCTCGGGGGCTACCTCATCGCCGCCGCCTCCTGGCGGTGGATCTTCCTCGTGAACCTGCCGATCGGCGCGTGCGTCCTGCTCCTGGCCCTGCGCCACGTCCCCGAGTCACGCGACGAGTCGGCGGCGTCACGGGTCGACGTGCCGGGCTCCCTGCTGGTGGTGGTGGCACTCTCGGGGACCACGTACGGCCTCACGGAGGGCCCGGCCACGGGGTGGCACGGCTCAGGACCGCTCCTGGCCCTGGTGGCGGGCGGGGTTGCCGCCGGCCTGTTCGTGGTGGTCGAGCGTCGGACCACGGCCCCGCTGCTCCCGCTGTCCCTGTTCTCCAGCCGCCAGTTCAGCGTCACCAACGCCGTGACGTTCATCGTCTACGGCGCGCTCGGCGGGGTCCTGTTCCTGCTGCCGGTCGTGCTGCAGGTGGTCGGCCACTACACCCCGCTCGCGTCGGGCGTGGCGCTGCTGCCGCTGACCGCGGTGATGCTCCTGCTCTCGTCCACCTCGGGCCGGGTGGCGTCCCGGATCGGGCCCCGGTTGCAGATGGGCGTCGGGCCGGTGGTCGTCGGGTGCGGACTGGCGCTCCTGTCGCGGGTCCCCGTCGACCCGGACTATGTGACCGGGGTCCTGCCCGCCGTGCTCGTGTTCGGCCTCGGACTGGCGATCACCGTGGCCCCGCTGACGGCGACCGCGTTGGCCTCGGCGCCCGACGAGCACGTCGGACTGGCGTCGGCGGTCAACAATGACGTCGCGCGCATCGGCGGGCTCCTGGCCGTCGCCGTGCTGCCGGCCGTGAGCGGCGTGAGCGGGACCGCTTTCCTGCACCCGGCCCAGCTGGGTGACGGCTTCCGGACGGCGTCCCTGCTCGCCGGGGCGTGGTGCGCGGCGGGCGGGGCGCTCGCCGCGGTCGGGATCCGCAACCCGACGCCGGGAACGCCGGGGCGGGGGATCGGGCTGCGGCGTCGCCGGGCGTACGTCTACTGCGCGCTCGACGCACCGCCCCGGCGCGTGGCGGGGTGACACGAGGGCCCCGGAGCCGCGTCCACCGTCACTTCAGGATGTTCACGGCCCGTGCGACGACGAGGAGCGCCACGATCAGGGAGACGGCCTCCTCGGCCATGAGCAGCAGCTTCATCCACGGCCGGATGGCCGACACGTCAGTGGGGCTGAAGGCGGTGGCCGTGGCGAACGAGAAGTGGAAGTAGTCGACGAACATGGGGGTCCAGCCCGGGCCCACGTGCTCCTCGTTCTTCATTTCGGGGAAGACGAGTGCCGGGGGGCTCCCTGTGCCCTGGGCGCGGGCGGCTGGACCGCCGCGGTCGAGGGCCCAGTACCAGAGTCCGAAGGCGATGACATTCGTGAGCCAGATCGCCCCGCCGCTCGCCAGGAGCACCTTGGCATCGGTGGTGAACGGGGATACGTCGACGATCGAGACCACCAGGCGGACGGCCGCCGCGGCGTTGGCGAGCGTGATCACGCCGATGAGCGCGGTGGTCATCCAGCGCAGCCACGGCTTGTCCCGATCGATCCGTCCAGGATCGCCAACGATGAGCGCCGCCAGGAGGATCAGCACGACGACCGGGAACAACCACCTCGCATCTCGGATGCGGAGTTCGACCGGCAGCGTCGCCCGGAGCACGCCTGCGGACACGACGGCGAGCGCCATGGGCCAACGAGGCTCACCTACGTCGGCCGTTCCGGCGCTGGAGGTCCCGGACCCTGCGCCCCCGACCGTCACCGGGCCGCGGGGTGGGTGACCGCCGACGTCCGGCACGTCCCCTGTTCCTGGTCGACCACCCGCTCCCCGATCACCCACCCGGGCGCCTCGGTGACGCCGGGACCATCATGGTCGACGCGGTCGGGCAGCGCGCTCAACCGCCGGCGTCGAGTCGCTCGAGCACCGCCTCGGCGGCGCCGCCGATGTCGGCCAGCTGCTCGGCGGTGAGCACGTCGACGAACAGTCGGCGCACGGCGTCGGCATGGCCGGGGGCGGCCTGCTCGATGGAGGCACGCCCCTCGTCGGTCAGCACCACGAACGAGCCCCGGCGGTCGCTTTCGCACCGCTCCTTGGTGACCAGGTCCCGGTCGGCCATACGGGTCACCTGGTGGGAGAGGCGGCTCTGCTCCCACCCGAGCTGATGGCCCAGCTCGAAGAGGCGCATCCGGCCGTCGGGGCGGTCGGTCAGGGTCACCAGCACCAGGTAGTCCTGGTAGGAGAGCGCCGATTCGGTGGCCAACTGGCGGGCCAGCGCCGCTGTCAGCCGCATCTGCATGAACTGGAGCGCACGCCACGCGCGCTCCTCCGATGGGCTCAGCCAGGGCTCGTTCGCCATCGGTCCAGTGTAGTGGAGGAGCGGAAATAAAGGACATATCATGTAGGTTGAGGGAGGGGCACGCAGCACCAGCCCCCGCCGAGGAGAACCCGCCATGAACACCATGACCACCACCGGCACCGCCGCCGACCCCTTCCGGAACCACCGGATCGGCGTCGAGGGGAGCAGCATGGTCAACGGCCGGGACTGGGGCGTCGACGGGATCGCCGCCCTCGAGACCGCCGGCGCCCTGGTGGGCGAGCAGCTGGCCCGTCAATCCGGGGTCTCCGCCATCGCGAACGCCTGCCACCGCAGTCCCCGGCCCCGGACGGGTCGGGGGCGACGCCACCGCCCGACGCCCCCGACCGCATCGGGTCCAGCGTCCCAACCATCAGGAGCCACCATGAGCCTCTCGCCCGTCCGCCTCAACCACGCCGTGCTCTACGTCGCCGACCTCCGACGTTCGGTCGACTTCTACACCCGGACCTTCTCCATGGAGGTCGTGGCCACCGAGCCCCGGGCGGATGCCGCCTTCCTCCGGCTCCCCCGGTCGGGCAACCACCACGACCTCGGTCTCTTCGGGGTGGGCACCGACGGGGGCCCGAAGCGTCGCGGCGGCATCGGCCTCTACCACCTGGCATGGCAGGTCGACACCATCGACGAGTTGGCCGAGGCCCGACAGGTCCTGCGGAAGCAGGGCGCCTCCGTCGGCGAGTCGAGCCACGGTGCCACCAAGAGCCTGTACGGCGCCGACCCCGACGGCCACGAGTTCGAGATCATGTGGATGCTGCCCCGGGAGGACTGGGGACGTTACGAGCATGCCGCACCGATCGACCACCTCGACCTCGACGCCGAGGTGGCGCAGTGGAGCGGGGTGCGCACGGCCGGTCGGATCGAGCAGGAGCCGGCAGGGCGCACGGGGGGCCGGTCGTGAGCACCGGCTTCCCCCCGCCCGTCGTCGCCTGGCGCGGTTCGGACGACCCCGCGGCCCCGCTCGTCGTGCTGCTCCACGGGCGCGGCTCGAACGAACGGGACATCGCGGCCCTTGCCGACCACCTGCCGTCCGGGCCTGCCTACGCTGCCGTGCGGGCCCCCATGGCCGAGGGTGACGGGTACGCATGGTTCGCCAACCGGGGCATCGGTCGGCCCGTGGCCGCGTCCCTGGCCGACACCATGGGCTGGTTCCGCGCCTGGATGGACGGGGTCGCCCCTCCCGACCGACCGGTGGTCCTCGTGGGGTTCAGCGGCGGTGCCGCCTTCGGGGGCGGGCTCCTCCTGGCCGAACCGGGACGGTATGCCGGAGCCGCCGTCCTCTACGGCACCCTGCCGTTCGACGTCGGCCTGGCGACCGGACCGGGCCGACTGGCCGGAATTCCGGTCCTCGTGGCCCAGGGCGACCAGGACGCGGTCATCCCGCGTGACCTGCTCGACCGCACGTGGGCCTACCTGACCGGCCCGTCGGGGGCCGACAGCGAAGTGATCCGCGACCCGGGGGGCCACGGCATCAGCCCGGCGGCCCTGGCCACACTGGCCGACTGGGTGGCCCGGCGGACGACGCCCCCGGGTGC
>JADGOH010000168.1 GCA_017883025.1 Acidimicrobiales bacterium | reverse complement strand
GCGACCACTTCTCCCGTCGCACCGTCCCCATCGGCCGGCCCATCGCCAACACCGAGGTGCACGTCGTCGACGACCAACTCCGACCCGTCCCCCCGGGAGCCCCGGGCGAGCTCCTCATCGGCGGCGCAGGACTGGCCCGCGGCTACTGGCGTGACGAGGAGCGCACCGCTGCGGCATTCGTCGCCAACCCCTTCACGGACGCCCCCGGCAGCCGGCTCTACCGGACCGGGGACCTCGTCCGGTACCTGCCCGACGGCACCCTCGAATTCCTCGGCAGGAACGACGGGCAGGTCAAGGTGCGGGGCCATCGCGTCGAGACCGGTGAGGTCGAAGAGGTCCTCCGGCTCAACCGTGAGGTCCAGCGTGCCGCCGTCATCCTCCGGGAGGACACGCCCGGGGACCGGCGACTGGTGGCGTACATCGTGTCGCCGTACAGCCCCGGGCCGTCGCCCTCGTCCCTCCGGGAGTTCCTGCGCGAGCGCCTGCCCGAGTACATGGTGCCGTCGGCGTTCGTGGAGCTCGACTCGCTCCCGTTGGCCGCCAACGGCAAGCTGGACCGCCGTGCCCTGCCCGAGCCCGGCGACGCCGACCTCGACGGCGACCGCGAGTTCGTCGAGCCGTCGACCGAGACCGAACAGGTCATCGCCGGGGTGTTCTCCGACCTCCTCGGCGTCGAGCGCATCGGCGCCACCGACGACTTCTTCGCCCTCGGCGGGCACTCGCTGCTGGCCACCCAGGCCATCGCCCGGATCCGCAACGCCTTCGAGATCGAGCTCGAGGTCCACACGATGTTCACCGAGCCCACCGTCGCCGCCCTGGCGGCCACGGTCGACGAGCGCCGTGAGTCGAACGACGCGGAGCTCGCCGCCCTGCTCCGCGAGATCGACGACCTCTCGGACGAGGAGGCCGAGCGGCTGCTGGCCTCCGAGACCGGGCTGGACCCGCCCCCGTGAGCCCTGAGGTTCCCGAGCCCGACATCCGCTCCCGGTTGCGGGAGCTCACCCCCGAACGCAGGGCGGAACTGGTCCGACAGCTGAAGGAGCGGGGCCAGGCGACGCCACACCGCCGGCCCCCGGGGAGTCCGCCCGTCCTCTCCTACGAACAGGAGCGGCTCTGGCTGCTCGACCAGCTCACCCCGGGACTCACCGCCTACAACGCGTCCCGGGTGCTTCGACTCGTCGGGCCGCTCGATGTCGCCGTCCTGCAGCGGGCCCTCGACGCGGTGGTCGCCCGCCACGAGGTCCTCCGGACCCAGGTCCGGGCCGTGGCGGGCGAGGCGGCCCCGTCCATCGGGCCGCCGCGGCCCGTGCCCCTCGACGTGGTCCCGGCCCCGGACGGCGCCCGACGGACCGGCGACGAGGCGGTCGACCGGATCCGGGAGTTCCTGGTCCAGCCGTTCGACCTGGCCAACGACCTGCTGCTGCGCGCCCTGGTGGTCGGGTTGGGCCCGGACGAGCACATCCTGGCCCTGTGCGTCCACCACCTCGCGTCCGACGGCGGTTCCCGCCAGCTGCTGCTCGACGAGCTCGGCGCCTACTACGTCGGCTTCGCCACCGGTGCGCCGGAGCCGCTGCTCGCCGAGCCGGCGCTGCAGTTCTCGGACGTGGCCGCCTGGCAACGTGAGGCACTGAGCGAACGCCGGCTCGACGCCGCCCGGGAGTTCTGGGTCGACTACCTGGCCGGCGCGCCCCCGACCATCGACCTGCCGTTCGACCGGGCCCGTCCCGCCGCCCAGGTCTACACCGGCGAGCGGCTCACCACCCGGGTGGGTGGGCCGTCGGTGGCGGCCCTGCGCGCCCTCGTCCGGAGCGAGGGGTCGACCCCGTTCATGGGCATGGTGGCGGTGTTCAGCGCGTGGCTGTCGCGGCTCAGCGGCCAGCACGACCTGGTCCTGGGCACCCCGGTCAACGGTCGCACGGTGCCCGAGCTCGATCAGGTGATGGGCATGTTCAGCGACACGCTCCCCCTGCGGATCGACGTGTCGGGCGACCCGACCCTGACCTCCCTCATCCGGGGCGTGCGCTCCAGCGTCGGCTCGGCCTTCGCCCACCGGGAGGTCCCCTTCGAGAAGATCGTCGAACTGGTGCGGCCCACGCGGGACCCGAGCCGGCCGCCACTGGTCCAGGTCCTGATCAACAGCGTCGGGTCCCGCGACGCCGAGGACACCGTGTGGGGAGACCTGGACGTGTCCCCCCTGTCCATCGACCCCCACACGTCCCAGGTCGACCTGTCGCTGGCCATCGTCGACCGCGAGCAGTCGGGCGAGCTCGAGCTCGTGTGGGAGTGGTGCACGGCGCTGTGGGACGCCGACTCCATCGGTCGGATGGCCCGCCAGTTCGAGACCCTGCTCGACGGGGCCGTCTCCAACCCCGACCAGCCGCTGTCCCAGCTCCCGCTGGTCGGTGGGGTCGAGCGGGACGAACTCCTCGCCTTCGCCACCTCGACCCGGCGGGAGCTCCCGCCCACCTGCGTGCCGGACCTGGTCTCGGCCCAGGCCGCCGCCCGGCCGGACGCCGTCGCCGTCTCCGCCCACGACGGGACGATGACGTTCGCCCAACTGGACGACCGCTCCGAGGCCTTGGCCGCTCGGCTGGGGACGCTCGGGGTGGGCCCGGGCGACCGCGTCGCCATCTGCCTCGACCGGTCGACCGCGCTGATCACCGCCATCATCGGCATCATGAAGTCGGGTGCGGCCTACGTCCCGATCGAGCCGAGCTACCCGGCCGACCGCATCGCCTACATCCTGGCCGACGCCGGTGCCCGGGCCGTGCTCACGTCGGCGGCCATCCGGAGCGACCTCCCGGCCTCGGACGTCGACGTGCTCCTCGTCGAGGACGGCGAGGCGGACGGGACCCGCCTCCCGGGCACCGGTCCGTCCCCGGCCGATGTGGCCTACGTGATCTACACATCGGGATCCACCGGCAAGCCCAAGGGCGTGATGATCGAGCACGGGAGCCTGGCCAATCTCCTGGCGTCCATGGCCGAGGACCCGGGCCTGGGCCCCGGTGAGGTGATGGTGGGGATCACCACACCGGCGTTCGACCTCTCGGTGCCCGACCTGTTCCTGCCCCTGGTCACCGGGGCGACGCTGGTCCTGGCCACACCCGACACGGCCCGGGACCCCGTGGCCCTGGCCGCGCTGCTCGACGAGTCGGGCGCGGACCTCCTCCAGGCCACGCCCACCACGTGGCAGATGCTGCTCGAGTCGGGATGGCGCGGCCGGCCCGGCCTGCGCACCGTGTGCGGGGGTGAGGGGTACGGCGCCGCCCTGGTCGTCGCCCTGGCGCCGAAGGTGGCCGGCCTCTGGAACTTCTACGGACCGACCGAGGCGACGGTGTGGTCGGTGAGCACCCGCCTCGACGCCACGGTGGGTGACCCCATCCCCATGGGCCGACCGCTCCCCAACTACAGCTGCTTCGTGCTCGACGACCGCCACCAGCTGGTGCCGGTCGGTATCGTCGGTGAGCTCTACATCGGCGGCGACGGGCTGGCCCGGGGGTACCTCGAGCGCCCGGATCTCACCGCCGAGCGGTTCGTGACCCTGACCCTCGACGACGGCACCGAACGCCGCCTGTACCGCACCGGCGACCTGGTCCGCTGGCGTCCCGACGGCCAACTGGTCTTCGTCGGACGGGCCGACCACCAGGTGAAGCTCCGGGGATTCCGCATCGAGCTCGGCGAGATCGAATCGGTCCTCGCCGACGGGCCCGGCGTGGCCCGGTGCGCCGTGGTGGTCCGCGAGGACTCCCCGGGAGACCGCCGGCTGGTGGCCTACGTGGTCCCCTCCGACACGACGGTCGACACGGATCGGCTGGTGGACCACCTCCGGGGCCGGCTCCCCACCTACATGGTCCCGGCGGCGATCGTCCCGCTCGGGGCCCTCCCGCTCAACGCCAACGGCAAGCTCGACCGCGCCGCCCTCCCGGTCCCGGTGTCGGACCACCGGGCGACCGCCGGATCGGTCCCGCCCACCGGGCCCACCGAAGAGGCCCTGGCCGCCATCTGGGCCGACCTGATCGGCACCACCGGGATCGGATCGGACGACGACTTCTTCGACCTGGGCGGGCACTCACTCCTGGCCACCCGGCTCGTGGCCCGGATCGCTGCGCAGCTCCACGTCGAGGTCCCCCTGGCCACCCTCTTCGAGCACCCCGTGCTGGGTCGGTTCGCCGAGGCGGTGGACGAGCTGGCGGCGTCCGGACAGGGCGGTACCCGACTGCCGCCGGCCCGGCGGGCCGACCGGGAGCGGCACCGCATCGACCCCGACGCCCTCGCCGAGGACACGCCCGACGTGCTGGCTGCGGCGCTCGGGCAGTCGTCCGACGGCCACGGCGACCTCGTCCTCTTCCCCGCGTCCTACGCCCAGGAGCGGATGTGGGTCCTGGAGGAGCTCGAGCCCGGGAGGGCGCTGTACAACGTCCCGGTCGCCCGGCGGATCGTGGGGGCGCTCGACGTGGAGGCCCTCGCCGGGGCCGTGCAGTCCCTGGCCGCGGGACACGAGGTCCTGCGGACGTCACTGGTGAACACCGACGGGTTCGTCGCCCAGGTCGTCCACCGCCACGTCGATGTCCCCTTCACGATCCTCGACGTGACGGACCGGGACGATCCCCGGGCGGCCGCCGAGGCGGCGGTGGCGGCCGACGCCCTCCGACCGTTCGACCTGGCCGCGGCTCCCCTGGCCCGTGCCGTGCTCGTCCGCGTCTCGGCGGGGGACACGCCACCTCCCTCCGGGGGCCCGACGGGCCCGGACGAGTGGCTGTTCTGCCTCACCGCCCACCACGCGGTCATCGACGGTGCGTCGATCGAGGTCCTGCTGGGTGAGCTGCGCGCCGACTACGCGGCCCGGGCGCACGGGGGGCCAGGAGTCGGCGACGCCCGCTCCGCCGGCGCCCCCTCCCCGTTGGACTACGGCGACTTCGCCCTCTGGCAGCGGGGCCCCGAGCTGGCCGAGCTGGAGAAGTCCGACCTGGACTTCTGGCGTGACCACCTCCAGGATGCGCCCGTCTCCCTCGACTTCCCCTTCGACCACGTCCGGCCCGCGCTCCAGTCGCACCGGGGCGG
>JADGOH010000167.1 GCA_017883025.1 Acidimicrobiales bacterium | reverse complement strand
GGGCAGCGCGAACAGGTCGGCCACCTCGAAGCTGACGCCGGGGACGTCGCCGGCACGGGCCCGCGCCTCGGCCACCACCGTCCCTTCGGCGTCGACCCCGACGACGCGCCCGGGGGCCACGGCCTGCGCCAGGTCGCACGTGATCGTGCCGGGCCCGCACCCGACGTCGAGGAGGTCCGTGCCGGGCGCCAGGTGCGGGAGCAGGTAGGCGGCGGAGTTGGCAGCGGTGCGCCAGCGGTGCGAACGCAGCACACCCTCGCCGTGGCCGTGGGAGTAGGTGGTGTCGGGCATACGACCAGCATGTGCCAGGTGCATCTCAGTTGCAAAGCACTTCTACATTCCATGAACATAAGCTGGGCCTATGGCATCGGCCGACTGGCTCCGCACGTTCGTCGCCATCTACCGCGGCGGTTCGGTCACGGACGGGGCGGCACTGCGCGGCCTGTCGCAGCCGGCGGCGAGCCAGCAGCTGCGCTCCCTCGAGCGCTCGATGGGCACCCCGCTCTTCGTCCGGACCCCCCAGGGGGTCGAGCCGACACGGCACGGACGGGACCTCTACGTGACGGTGGTCGGTCCGCTCGACCGGTTGGAGCCCGTTCTGGCCGGCCTCGACGGCGGTGCGCTGCGCACCGGCGCCCAGGCACTCCGGTTCGGCTCCTCCCCCGAGTACTGCAGTTATGCCGTGGTGCCACGGACAGCACCGGGGGCCGAACCGGTGACCGTCCGGTTCGGCGCCGACGCCGAGCTGCTGGACCTCCTCCGCCGGGGGGAGCTCGACGTCGCCGTCACGACGACCGACCCCGGTCGACGCGGCCTGGCCGGCCGGCCGTTGGGGGTGACGCGCTTCGTCCTGGTGGCCTCGCCCGCTCACCGGCCGACGGTCACCGGGACCCTCGACGCGCTCGGAGCCGACCTGGCCGGCACCCCCTGGGTCGCCTACAGCGCCGAGCTCCCACGCACCCGCCGGTTCTGGCAGGCCTCGCTGGGCCGGGCCTTCGCCGGCGACCTCCGCCTGGTGGCACCCGATCTGCGGTCCGTGGCCGGGGCGGTCGCCCGGGGCATCGGGACCAGCCTGCTGCCGGCGTACGCCTGTAGCGAGGGCCTGGCGTCCGGGGCGCTGGCCGAGGTCTTCCCGGTGAGCCGAGTCGTCCCGTCCGAGCCGTGGTTCGCCTCGACCCGTGAGGCCGACCTGGTCCGTCCGCAGGTGGCCCGGTTCGTCGAGTCGCTGGCGGCGCCCGGGGACGGGTGACGCCGGTCAGTCCCCCACACCGTCCACCGGGCGACCGTCCTCGAGGTAACGCGTACCGATCGCGCCGAGGGACCGCCGCACCCGACGCCCGACCGGCCCGCTGAGCAGCCCGGCGGCCTCCCCGGCCTCGACCCACCGGTAGTCCTCGATCTCGCTCTCCTGGAGGACGATCCGGGACCGGTCGGCCGCCGCCACCACCCCGCAGTCGAACAGGAAGCGCACGCCGCCGGGACGGTCCGGCCGGGGGTGGAGGAAGTCCACGCACACCAGCCGGCCGGTGGCGACGTCCAGGCCGGTCTCCTCGGCCACCTCCCGCCGGCACGCCGCCCACGGCGACTCGCCGTCCTCCTCGACCTGGCCCCCGGGCACCGTCCACCCGGACTTGTAACTCGGCTTCAGGATCAGGATCCGGCCGTCCCCGTCGTGCAGGAGGGCGCCCGCCGAAGCCGGCACCCGGGGCAGTGCGTACTCGGTCACCGTCCCATCATCACCGATCGACCAGCCGGGTGGTGCCACCATCGGGACATGTCCTCGCTCTTCCAGCACCAGTCCCACCCCCGGATCGAGCAGCGCCGCACCGAGACCCCCGTCAGGGTGGCCGAGCAGCACAAGGCCGACACCGGTTACCAGCGGTTCAACAAGCGGCTGGCGGTCGGGATCACGGCGAACGTCGGCACCATGACCAGCGCCTACCTCTTCTGCGTGCTGGCCTTCCTGTCGCTCCCCGCCGTCCTGTCCGGGCTGGGCGGGCCGTTCGACCACCTCTTCCCGTCGTTCCTGGTGAAGGCCAGCCTGATCGCCCTCATCGCGTGGATCGCCCAGACGTTCCTGCAGCTCGTCCTGCTCCCGATCATCATCGTCGGCCAGAACGTGCAGGCCGAGGCGGCGGACAAGCGGTCGGAGGCCACCTACATGGACGCCGACGCCGTCCTCCACGAGGCGGTCCAGATCCAGGCACACCTGGAGGCGCAGGACGCGGCCATCGAGCGGATCCTGGCGCTGGTGTCGGCCCGCGACCCCGGGCCCACGTCCGGGTCGGGTGCGGTCGCCGGCGGGGGCGACGCCCCGCCCACCGTCAACCCGTCGTGACCGAGCCCTCCAGCGCGGCGACGGCGGCGTCCTTCGCCCAGCGGTAGTCCGGCTTCCCCGACGGGGAGCGCTGCACGGCGTCGACGAAGACGACCTCGCGTGGCAGCTTGTAGCCGGCCAGGTGGGCACGTCCGTGCTCGCGCAATTCCCCGAGCCCGGGGGGCGACTCGAGTCCCGCGCGCAGCTGCACCACCGCGGTCACCTGGGAGCCCCACCGCTCGCTCGGAGTGCCCACCACGATGGCGTCGAACACGGCCGGGTGGCTCTTGAGCGCCTTCTCGACCTCTTCGGGGAAGACCTTCTCGCCCCCGGTGTTGATCGACACCGATCCACGGCCGTAGACGGCGATGGTCCCGTCGGCCAGCACCCGGGCCATGTCCCCGGGGACGGCGTAGCGGACGCCGTCGACGACGGGGAAGGTGGCCACCGTCTTCGCCTCGTCCTTGTGGTAGCGGATCGGGATGTGGCCGGTGGTGGCGAGCATGCCCATCCGCCCGTCTCCCGGAGCGCACAACGTGCCGTCGTCGGCGATGACCACGTTGGTCGGGTCCATGGCGAACACGGGTGCGCCGTCGTCGCTCTGGCCGACCAGGGCGCCCTGCCCGCCCGTCTCGGAGGCGCCGAACGCGTCGAGCACCAGCAGGCTCGGGAGCTTCGCAGTCAGCGCCGCCTTGACCGACGGTGAGAGGATGGCGCCGCCCGAGCCGTAGACGACGAGCGACGACAGGTCGTGCTCGTCGGCGCCGTGGGCCTCGAGGTGGTCGACGATGGGACGGGCGTAGGCGTCGCCGATGGTCATCACCACGTTGACCCGCTCGTCGGCGATGACCCCGAGGGCGAAGCCGGGGTCGAACCCGAGGTCGCGGACGAGCACGTGGGTGGCCCCCGACAGCAGCGACGAGAACCCGACCCACCAGCCGCCTCCGTGCATCAGCGGGCACAGGGTGAGCGTGCACTTCAGCGGGTAGCCGCCGGCGACGCGGGCGGCGACGTCGTCGAGGTCGACGACCGGGGCGACGCCGAGCGCAGGGTTGCCGCTCCCCCCCACCGCCGACAGGTAGATGTCCTCGTGGCGCCACATGACGCCCTTGGGCATCCCGGTGGTCCCCCCGGTCCACAGACCGTAGAGGTCGTCAGGCGTGCGGCCGGCGGCCGGCGGCCGGTGGTCCGGATGGTCGGCCAGCAGCTCCTCGTACCGGTGGTCGGCCACCACCACGGCACAGGCCCGGTCGAGTGACTTGGCCGCCCGCTCGGCTCGGTCCTCGAGGTCGGGCTCGGTGACGACCAGGGCGAGGTCGGCGTTGTCGAAGAGGTACTCGAGCTCCTCGTCGACGTAGCGGAAGTTCACGTTGACCGGCACCGCCCGCACCTTGAACGCCGCCAGGGTCAGCTCCACGTACTGGTTGCCGTCGTAGAGGTGGCAGCCGACGTGGTCACCGGGGCCGATCCCGTGGGCGAGGAGGGCGTGGGCCATGCGGTTCGCCCTGGCGTCGAGCTCGGCGAAGGTCAGGCGGACCTCGTCACCCGCCGTCGATCGGACCACCAGGGCCGGCGCGTCGGGCGTGGAGTCCACGACCGTCTCGAAGATGTCGGCGAAATTGAGGCCGGCCATGTTCCCCCCCGGGATCGAATGTCCACCCAGCGTACCAAGCAGGTCGAAGTCGTTCCCGGGTGGACTCGGCCGAACGGCCCTCAGATCAGGGACAGCTCGAGCGGTCCGGCGGCGGGGTCTGCGGCCGCCACCAGTGTCCCGGGCACGGACAGCGACCGGTGGGGAGTGGCGTGGCGGAGCCGGTGGCTGCCGACCACGGCACCGCCCTGGCGGGCCACGACGAGCCTCCCGGGACCGAAGGTGCCGGTGCGCAGGAGCAGCCGGTGCGGCGGGTCGGCGGGATCGACCAGCGCCGGGACCACCGAGCGGAGGGCCCCCGACACACCCACGGCGAGCCCCGATGCGGCTCCCGGGCTCGGGCTGTCCGGGCGGTCCGACCACGTGGTGGCCAGCCGACGGGCGGTCTCCCGGCCCGCCAGGGCGGCCAGTCCCGCAGTCTCGCCCGGGTGGACCAGGTTGCCGGCGGCGAGCACCCCGGGGCGTGTGGTCCGGCCGGCGACATCGGTCCGCGGCCCCCGGGTGGACCGGTCGAGCGCGACGCCGGACCTGCGGGCCAGGTCGTGGTCGGGGACCCAGTCCCCGGTGAACACCACCGTGTCGGCCTCGAGGCGGTCGACCCCACCGGTCACCAGGTCCTCCACGTCCACCGCCTCGAGGCGGCCGGTGCCGTGGAGGCCCACCACCCGTGACGAGGTGCGCAGCGGCACCCGCAGGCCCACCCGGGTGACGGTGGCGAACACCGGGACCGTCTGGTGGCGTGGCAGGTCGGTGACCATGGCGACGGTCGCCACCCCGGCGCGGCGCAGGGTGAGGACGGCGGAGTAGGCGACGTGCTCGGCCCCCACGACCACGGCGCGCCGCCCCACCGGGAGGTCCCGCAGCAGCACCCACTGCTGGAGCTGGCCGGTGGTGAACACGCCGGCGGGGCGGTCGCCCGGGACCAGGCGGGCGGCACGGGGGCGCTCGCGGGCGCCGGTGGCCAGCAGCACGGCCCGGGGCCGGACGGTCGTGATCCCGTCGGGCCCGATCAGGGTGACCGCGCCGTCCTGGTCCACGTCGGCGACGGTCGTCCTCAGGAGGATCCGCGCACCGGCCCCCTCGGCCCGCCGGGCGAGGAGCCGGGCGTAGGCGGGGCCCGACAGTGGTCGTCGCAGGTCCTGCAGGCCGAACCCGGTGTGGTCGCAGTGCCGGGGCACCCCCCCTGCAGCCGACTCCCGCTCGGCCACCACCACGGGGCCGACCCCGCTCCGCGCCAGCTCGTGTGCCGCCGACAGACCGGCGGGGCCCGCCCCGACGACCAGGACGGCGGGGGGGGTCATGCCGTCGTCCGGGTGAGGACGGCGGGATCCGTGCCCGTCTCCTCGGCCACCGTCGCCACCACCTCGGCCCCGCACCAGAAGCCCTGGCAGCGCCCGTTCATCGCCCTCGTCCGGCGGCGCACGCCGCCGAGCCCGGTCGCGGGCACCAGACTGCGGCACGCATCGCGGACCTCGCCCCGGCTGACCTGCTCGCAGTGGCACAGCGCCGTGCCGTAGTCGGGGTCCGAGGCGATCCGAACGGGGTCGCGCATCGGTCGGACCTGGTTCTCACCCAGCGGTGGCATGGTCGGGGGCGTCGGGGCCACCGGCACGCCCTCCCACCGGGCCCCGGCGTCGGACAGCAGCCCGGCCACGTGCTCGGCGATGGCCGGTGACGCCGTCAGCCCCGTCGAGCGGATGCCCCCCACGGTCACGTACGCCAGGTCCGGATGGCACCGGATCTGATAGTCGCGGTGCTCGGTGGCGGCACGCAGGCCGGCGTAGGCGGCCGTCACCTCCTCGTCCACGAGTGCCGGGAGGATGCGCCCACCGGCGCCCAGGAGCAGCTCGAGGCCGGCCGTGGTGGTGGCGGTGTCCGTCCGGTCGTCGAGATCCTCGGCGGTGGGCCCGAGGAGTACGTTTCCCCAGGTCGTCGGCGACACAAGCACCCCCTTCGACCGCTCGGTCGGCACGGGCAGGAGGATGTGGGTGAGCAGGGTGCGGGCCGCCTTGTCGAAGACGAGGAGTTGGCCCCGACGGGGCGTCACCGTGAAGTCGGCGCGGTCGAGCATCCGATCGACGAGGTCGGCGCCCAGCCCGGCCGCGTTGACCAGCCACCGGGCGCGGATCACGCCGCCGGGGACCCGGACCTCGTGTCCGCCCCCGCTCCGGTCGACGCCCGTCACCGGGGTGGACAGCCGGAGCTCGGCGCCGGCGGTCACGGCCTCGGTGGCGAAGGCGAGGGAGACCGACCACGGGTCGACGACCCACTCGCCGGGGACGAGGAGTCCGGCACGGGCCCCGGGGCCGAGATGGGGCTCGCCACGCCGGACCTCGGCGGCGTCGACCAACAGGGCGTCGCCGTACCCGTTTGCCTCCGCTCGTGCCAGCAGGCCGGGCAGCGCCGCCTCCTGCTCGTCGTCCCACGCCACCAGCAGCGCACCGGTCCGCTCGACGGCGATCCCGGTGGACTCCGCGTAGTCGGCCAGCAGGCGGTGCCCCCGGGCGACCAGTCGCGACTCCAGCGTGCCCGGCACCGTGTCGAACCCCGTGTGGAGGATCGCCGTGTTGGCCTTGGACGTGCCGTCGCCGACGTCGGGCGCCCGGTCGAGGACCACCACCGAGGCACCGTCCAGTGTGAGCCGGCGCGCGATTGCACACCCGACCACACCGGCCCCCACCACGGCGACGTCGTACCCGTGGCGGTCCGCCGCGATCACGACTCGTCCCGATCCGAGGCCGCGATGGCTCGGCCCGCAGCGGCCTCGAACCGACCGAGTCGCCGGGCCGCCTCGGAGGCGTCCATCCGGGGCTCGTAGCGCGCCCCCGGGTCGGGGCGGGCGCCGGCGAGCCCGGTGGCACCGTCGAGCCCGGTGCGGGCGAGCGCGGCCACGCCGAGGGCCGTGGCGTGGGGCGACGCGAACACCTCCACGGGGACCTGGAGCACGTCGGCCTGGTGCTGCATGAGGAACGCAGAAGCGGTCAGCCCCCCGTCCACCCGCAGCTCGACCAGCGGGCTCCCCAGGTCGTCGACCGCTGCCGCGGCCAGGACGGCCACCTGGGCGGCCAGACCCTCGAGGGTGGCCCGCACCACGTGGGCTGGGGTGGTGTGCAGCCCCAGGCCCT
>JADGOH010000043.1 GCA_017883025.1 Acidimicrobiales bacterium | reverse complement strand
TCACCGGCATGGCCACCCGGGGCGTGTCCGCCGAGGTGTCCGAGCAGGTCTACGCGGCGCTCGCCGCCTTCGCCAACTTCGGCTTCCCCGAGAGCCACTCCGTGGCCTTCGCCCACCTGGTGTACTCGACGGCCTGGTGCAAGGTGCACTACCCGGCCGCCTTCACCGCCGGGCTGCTCAATGCCCAGCCCATGGGGTTCTGGTCCCCCCAGAGCCTGGTGGCCGACGCCAAGCGGCACGGGGTGGTGGTGCGCCGGCCCGACGTCAGCACGGGCCGGGCGGCGGCCTCCCTCGAGCCGGAGTCCGGCCCGGCCGGGGGCACGGCCGGGCGGGACAGCGGTACGCCGATCCCGTCGGGCACGGCAGCGGTGCGCCTCGGCCTGTCGTCGGTGCGCGGGATCGGGTCCGACGCCGCCGCCCGGATCGAGGCGGGGGCACCGTGGTCCGGCATGGAGGATCTCGTGCGTCGCGCCGGCATCACCCGGGCCCAGCTCGAGGCCCTGGCCACCGCCGGGGCGCTCGACGGGCTCGACAGCCGGAGACAGGACCGGGACCGGGACGGCCGGACGCAGGCGGGACGGTCCGTCGGGCGCCGGGCGCTGGTGTGGGGGGCGGGGGCCGCCGCCCAGGCCACCGCCGACCGGCTCCCGGGCGTGGTCACCGGGGCCGAGCCACCGACCCTGCCCGCCCCCACCCCGTGGGAGGAGGTGTCCGACGACCTGTGGTCGCTGGGCATGGCCCCCGACACCACGGCAATGGAGCTGGCCCGGCCCGGGCTGGACCGGCGCGGTGTGGTCCGGGCGGCGGCGCTGGCCGGCCGGCCGGCCGGGGACCGGGTCACCGTCGGCGGCGTCGTCACCCACCGCCAGGCGCCCGAGAGCGCCCACGGGGCGGTCTTCCTGAACCTGGAGGACGAGACCGGAATGGTGAACATCGTCTGCTCGCGCGGCGCCTGGGTCCGGTGGAAGCCGGTGGCCCGGGCCTGTCCGGCGTTGCTGGTCCGGGGTCGGGTCGAGCGGTCAGAGGGGTCGATGACGCTGGTGGCCGAGCGGTTCGAGCCCCTGCCCCTCGGACCGGTCCCGTCGTCACGCGACTTCCGTTGACGGGACGAGCAACGGTGCAGATTCGGAGCGAACGCGCCGATGTCCGACACGAGGGGAACCGAAACCGCAACTTGACTACTCTGAGTGATTAGGTAAACACTTAGGGTGGTTACAAGACAACGAGAGGCGATGGTGAATTTCATGGGGCAGGGAATCATCGACCAGGGGGAACAGGGAACCGGCGGGATCCGCTCGCCGGAACCGACCGCAACGCAGACGTCCGCTCGCCGAGGACGTCGGTCATGACCCCCGGAGTCATGACCACCGGGGTCATGGACCTCGTGCTGATGTGCATCGCCGCCGCCGTGATCCTCTCGGTCGTCCTCGGGGCGGTCGACCTGATCCGTCAGCCCGGATGGGCGTGGCGTGCCGCCGGCGAGCCCAAGTGGCTGGCACTGATGCTCGTGCTGCTGCTCCCCGGGGTCGGCCTCGCCATCTACGTGTTCGGCGCTCGGCCCAAGGTGGTCGCCGTCGCCTCGGCCGGGAGGGCGGCCAACCTGCCCTTCGAGCGATTCGGGGACCGCCAGACCCTGGCCACCGAGAACGTCCGGGCGATCCAGGTCCTCGCCCAGCCCACCTCGTTCGGGAGCTTCGGCGAGCGTCGGACGACCCGTCCGGTGCGGGCCAGCGGCCCCGCCGTCGGCGCACCCGCCGGCACGGACTTCTTCGACGACCCCGACCTCGTGACGGTGGGCGATCCGACGAGGACGACCCAGACGATCGAACCCGCGGCGACCGTGGCCACCACCGGGGAGCCACCGATCCGCATCCCCGGATCGCTCGGGCGCCCGTACAACCCGAGGCAGCGCACGTCGTTCGACGAGCGAGAGTCGCTGGCCTCGGTGGCCGCGCAGGTCCAGGCCGCCAACCAGGGGGCCGGGCCGCACCTGTCGGCGCTGGCGACCACGCCCGTCGCTCCGTCGCCCGGCGTCGGGGCCGGAGGTCCCGTGCCGACGGGCGGACCCGCCGGGGCCGGCGAGGTGGCAGGCCGCACGTTCGCCACCGCCGCTTCCGCATTCGGGCAGCGACCACCCGCCCACGCGGCGAATGGCCGGGCCACGGCCCTGCAGCTCGGTGCTGCCCCGGTGGCCACGCCGCGCACACCCGAGATCTTCCGGCCGCGGCCCGACGAGGTCGCCCCGATCGCGACCGGATCGGCGACCGCCGTCGCCACCATGACACCGCGGGCGACCATGGCGGCCCGGTGGCTGCCGGACCCGACGGGGCGCCACCAGTACCGCTACTGGGACGGCGGGTGCTGGACGGAGAACGTCTACGACGCGGGCGTCGAGTCCCGCGACCCCGTCCTCGACTGACGGGCCGCCGCCGTATCCGACACCCGTCCACGGGCCGGGACCTCGCGTCAGCCCGGTCGGGGTGTCAGCGGCGCTGCCCGCCCAGCCTGCTCAACCGGGCCACGAGTACCTCGACCACCAGATCGCCCGACAGCCCGGTACTGCCGCGCAGGTCGAGATCGGCCTCGGCCAGGAGCTGCACGGCCCGGGCGATGCGGGCCGACCCCAGCCGGTTGGCCTGGGCCAGCGCCTTCTTGCCCGGGTAGGCGCTCTTGCTCCCGATGAGCTCGGCGGCCTGCTCGGCGCTGGTGACCCCGGAGCCGTCGAGGCGGAGCATCTGGCGGTAGTGCTTGTGCAGCAGGGCGAGGATCACCAGCGGGTGTGAATCTCCCGCCGACAGCATCCGGTGGAGCACGTCGAGCGCAGGTGCGGTGCGGCCGGCGTCGATGGCGTCGGTCAGGTCCCACGGGGCGAGCGACCCCGCCTCCCCGAGGAACGGCTCGAGGTCGGCCGCGGTCACCGTGGTCCCGCGCCCGTAGGCGGCAGCCAGGGTGTCGAGCAGACCGGCCAGGCGTCCCATGTCCGAGCCGAGGTGCTCCCCCAGGCGGGCCTGGGCTGCTCCGTCGAGGCGGACCGGGCCGCCCTTCAGGTGGTCGGCCAGCCACTGCGTGCGGGCCTTGCCGGTGCCCACCGAGGTGTCGACCACGTCGCCGGACGCGGTCACCGCCTTCGACAGGGCCTGGTTGACGGCGCCACCGCCGGCCACCAGCACGAGCGCGGTGGTCGGGAGCGGGTCGCCGAGATAGGCGACGAGACGCTTGGCGTCGGCGGCCGTCACCTGGCCCGCCTCGCGGACCACCACCACCCGTCGGTCAACGAGGAACGGCGGCGTGGTGCAGGCGTCGATGACGGCTCCGACGTCGAACTGGTCCACGCCGGGCCCGCCGAACTCCTCGACCATCATCGACGGGTCGCCACCGGCCACGAGCTGCTCGACCAGGGTGTGGGCGGCCTGGGCCACCAGGGACGGGTCGGCCCCCTTCACCAGGTAGGCGGCGCGGTGCCCCGTGGTGGTGGCCGATGCGCTCACCCGCCGGCCCTGCCGATGGCGGCCAGGACGTCACACGCCTGGCGGTGGGCCCCGACCTCGTGGACCCGCATCACCCGGCACCCGAGGACCGCTCCCAGCGCCGTGGCCGACAACGACGCCTCCCGGCGCTGGCCGATCTCGAGGTCCAGCATCACGCCGAGGAACGTCTTGTTGGAGGCCGACAGCAGCAGCGGGTAACCGAGGTCGGCCAGCTGGTCCGAGGCACGCAGGAGGGTGAGCGACTGGGCCGCCGTCTTGCCCAGGTCGAGTCCGGCGTCGATGACGATGCGGTCGGGGGTGAGCCCGGCGGCCAGTGCCCGGTCGGCCCGGTCGAGGAGAAAGGTCCGCACCGCGTCGACCACGTCGTCGTAGTCCGGCTCGGGGTCGGGGATCCGCGGGCCGAGGCGGATGTGGGTGGCCACCACCGTGGCGCCGTGCTCGGCGGCGGCCGGCAGGTAGTCAGGGTCGGCAAAACCGCTGATGTCATTGCCGACGACGGCGCCGGCGGCGTAGGCCGCCCTTGCCACCGAGGCACGCCAGGTGTCGACCGACAGGGCGATGTCGAACCGTGCGTCCAGGGCCTCGATGGCCGGAACCACCCGCTCCAGTTCCTCGGCCTCGCCGACCTCCGGCCCCGGGCCCGCCTTCACCCCGCCGACGTCGAGCAGGTCGGCGCCCTGGTCGACCAGCATGCCGGCCCGCCGGACCAGGTCGTCGAGGGCGTAGGTGGCGCCCTTGTCGTAGAAGGAGTCAGGAGTCCGGTTCAGGATCCCCATGACCAGTGGCCGGTGCTCGATGTCGAAGGTCCGGGACCCGAGTCGGAGGGTTGTGGCGCGCACGCAGGTGACGCTACCGGAGCCCGGTGGCGGCCGAGGCGGCCCGGCGGGTGCCCGGGACGGGCAGCCTCCGCTCAGAAGAGCCGGGAGGCCAGCGCCTTGCGGTACCCGAGGGTCCGGGAGTCGTCCGGGCCGAGGGTCTCCAGGAGGTCGAGGAACTCCTGGCGGGCGTCGGCGTCGTCCTTCACCCGCTCGAGCAGCCCGTCGAGCAGCGACCCCACGTCATCGGCCGCCGCCACGTCCGCGCGGGTGGCGAGCCGGGCCTCGGCCAGCAGCCGACGGGTCTCGGGCGTTTCGGGGACGCGCCCGAGCAGGGCCACGGCCTCCTCGGTGTCGCCACGGGCGATCAGCAGGCCGGCCAGGGAGGCGATGGCCACGAAGTGGTCGTACTGGAGGTCGAGGGCACGACGGAGCAGCGCCTCGTCCCCCGTGGCGGCGCCCTCGTCGGCCAGCAGGTCGGCCTCGGACCGGGCAGGGGCCAGTCCGTCCACGAAGGCCTGGACCGCCGCCTCGGGTTGGGCGCCGATGAACTGGTCCACCACCGCACCGTCCCGCAGGGCGAACACCGCGGGGATCGACTGGACCTGGAAGCTGGCCGAGATCGCCGGGTTCTCGTCGACGTTCACCTTGACCAGCTCGACAGCCCCGTCGGTGGCGGCCACCGCACGCTCCAGCATCGGCCCGAGCGTCGTGCAGGGCCCGCACCAGGGGGCCCACAGGTCCACGATCACGGGGACCTCGCTGGAACGGGTGAGGACCACGTCCTCGAAGGTTGCATCGGTGGCATCGACCATCACCGACGACGATACCGGGTGCCCGGCCCGGCGCCGTCCGGCAGCCGGTCCGGCACCGGGTGGTTCCGGCGACGCGGGTAGCGTCGGGGCATGGATGCTGCACCGAACGCCGACGCCCCCGATACCGACGCGCCCGCCGTCGAGGGGATCGACCTCGGACCCGTCACCGGGTGGTTGGCCGCCAACGTGGTCGGCGCCCTCCCGCCCTTCACGTTCGACCTGATCGCCGGTGGGAGATCCAACCTCACCTATCGGGTGACCGACGCCGCCGGCCACACCTACGCCCTGCGCCGGCCCCCGGTCAGCCACGTGCTCGCCACCGCCCACGACATGGCCCGCGAGCACACCGTCATCAGCGCGCTGCAGTCGACAGGCGTCCCCGTCCCCCGGACCCTCGGCCTGTGCACGGACACCGACGTCAACGGCGCCCCCTTCTATGTGATGTCCTTCGTCGAGGGCCACATCCTGCGCGACGAGGCCGCGTCGGCCCAGCTGTCCGAGCCGGTGCGGGCCCATGCCTCGGAGTCCCTCGTCGATACCCTGGCGCGGCTCCACGCCGTCGACGTGGACGCCGTGGGCCTCGGCGGCTTCGCCCGGCGTGAGGGCTACATCGCCCGGCAGCTCAAGCGATGGCACGGCCAGTTCGAGCAATCGACCCTGGACGGCATGCCGGGCCCAGCCGTCATCGACCGGGCCTGGGAGGTCCTGTCGGCCAAGATCCCCGAACAGCAGGGCGTGGCCATCGTGCACGGTGACTACCGACTCGACAACACCGTGCTCGACGACGCCGGCGACGTCATCGCCATCCTCGACTGGGAGATCTGTACGCTCGGCGACCCGCTGGCCGACCTCGGCCTCCTGCTCGTGTACTGGGCCGAGGCCGACGACGCCAACCAGGCCGTGCTCGGGGTGGCGCCGACCGCGCTGCCCGGCTTCGCCACCCGCGCCCAGCTCGTCGAGCGGTACGCGGCGGCCAGCGGCCGGGACGTCTCCGCCGTCCCCTACTACCAGGCCTTCGGGATCTGGAAGCTGGCCTGCATCCTCCAGGGCGTCTACGTCCGCTACGCCGGGGGCGCCGCCGCCGGCGACCGGAGCGGCGTCGACCAGTTCGCCGAGGGCGTCGCCCGACTGGGCGAGCGTGCGCTCGCCGAGGTGGAGGTCCTGTGAGCCCGTCGGTGCCGTCCGACCTCTACGCGTTCGAGCCCGGCTGGGGCGAGCCCGGTGGCATCCGCCTCGACCGACCGGTGCTGGTCGTCGCACTCGAGGGGTGGGTCGACGCCGGCATGGGCGCATCGGCCGCCGTCGCCCACCTCCTCACCGCGTCGCCCACGGCCACCGTCGCCACCTTCGACACCGAGCCCCTCATCGACCAGCGGGCCCGGCGCCCGATCGCCCGGCTCGAGGACGGCGTCACCACCGAGTTGACATGGCCGACCATCCGCCTCCTGGCGGGCAAGGACCGGGTCGGCGCCGACATCCTCTATCTCACGGGCCCCGAACCGGACTTCGGGTGGCGGAGCTTCATCGAGGCGGTGGTGGGGATCACCGCCCGGCTGGGCGTCCGCACCGTCGTGGGCCTCGGCGCCTTCCCGGCGCCGACCCCGCACACCCGTCCGGTGCGCCTGGCCTCGACCGTCCCGCCGGAGTCGGCCGACCTGGCCGGACGGGTGGGTACCGTGCACGGCACCCTCGAGGTGCCGGCCGGGGTCCAGGCCGCGCTCGAGGTGGCGCTCGGCGGGGCCGGCATCCCCGTCATCGGGCTGTGGGCCCGCGTCCCGCACTACGTGTCGGCCATGCCCTACCCCGAGGCCAGTGCCGCCCTCATCGAGGGGCTGTGCGCCGTGACCGGCACGGTCCTCGACACGGTGGAGCTGCGCACTGCCGGCGAGGCGTCCCGCGTCCAGGTGGACGAGCTGATCGGCGCCAACCCCGACCACCTGGAGATGGTCCACCGCCTCGAGGCCGCCATCGACTCCGAGGAGGGCACTCCTCTGGGGTTCGCCTCCGACCTGCCCAGCGGCGACGAGATCGCCGCCGAGCTCGAGCAGTTCCTCAGAGGCGAAGGCGACTGAGCACGGCGGCGACCGTCAGCGGCGCCGCCGTGGGGTGGGCGTGGGTGAGATGTGCCGCCACCAGTGCGAGTACGACCATCGCCACGACCAGCACGACGAGCAGCACGACAAGGATCAGCCACGGGTTGCCGGAACCACGACGCGCCGTGGCCGGGGTGAGGTTCGACCACAGTGCCGCATCGAGGGCGACAGGGTCGGGCGCGGCGCGGGTCGCCGATGTCCCGGTGGACCGCTGGACCCGGTGCGGTGCTTCGGCGGCTGCCCCGGGGGCGCCGAAGGAGGGTAGCTCCGTGACGATCCGCTGCAGCTCGTCGACCGATGCGGCCTCGGCCAGCTCGCCCAGCCGGACCTGGTACTCGGCCGGGGACAGCAGGCCGCGCTCGGCGGCGTGGTCGAGCAGCACGCCGTAGCGGTTCCGGTCCTCGTCGCTCACGCCCGACGACACGCCGGGAACGGTCGTGGCGGTGGGGGAACCCCCGTGCGGCGCGCTCCCGGCCTCGAGGTCGGGGACGGACAGGGGGGCGGGCTGGTCGTTGCCGTCGATGCTCACCCGCCAATTGTGATGACACGGAGCGTGGTTGCGCAACTACCCAGGGGGAATTACCCGGGTGCGTCCCCGGGGCCACGGCGCGAGCCACCCCTTGGTACCGTGGCCCATGCTCGTCGACGGGACACTCGGATTCGACCCGGCCGGCGTGGTCGCCCAGGCCACGGAGGCCGAGGCTGCCGGCTACGACGGGATCTGGTCGGCCGAGACCAGCCACGACCCGTTCCTCCCCCTGGTGCTGGCCGCCGAGCACACCGGCCGCCTGCAGGTCGGCACCGGCATCGCCGTGGCCTTCGCCCGCAACCCGATGACGCTGGCCGTTACCGCCAACGACCTGCAGACCATGGCACAGGGGCGGTTCATGCTGGGACTGGGCAGCCAGATCAAGCCACACATCGAGAAGCGCTACTCGATGACGTGGTCGCACCCCGCACCCCGGATGCGCGAGCTGATCCTGGCCGTCCGGGCCATCTGGGCCAGCTGGGCCGACGGCAGCCGACTGGCCTTCCGGGGCGAGTACTACCGCCACACCCTCATGACCCCGATGTTCGACCCGGGCCCGAACCCGTACGGGAACCCGCCGGTGTTCCTGGCCGCCGTGGGCCCGCTCATGACCGAGGTGGCGGGCGAGGTGGCCGACGGGCTGCTCGCCCACGCCTTCACCACTGAGCGCTACCTGCGCGAGGTGACGGTGCCTGCGCTCGACCGGGGCCTGGCCGGCGGCGGGCGGCCCCGGTCCGAGTTCCAGGTCTCCTACCCGGGCATGGTCGTGACCGGTGTCGACGAGGAGGCGTTCGTGAAGTCGGCCGCCGCCACCCGCAAGCAGCTCGCCTTCTACGGCTCGACCCCCGCCTACCGACCGGTGCTGGAGCTGCATGGCTGGGGGGACTTGCAGACCGACCTCAACGCACTCTCCAAGCGTGGCGCCTGGGACGAGATGGCACTGCTGATCGACGACGAGATGCTCGACACCTTCGCCGTGGTCGGTGCCCTCGACACCATCGTGGCCAAGGTCCGGGCCCGGTACGAAGGGCTCGTCGACCGGTTCAACGTCTACGCTCCGTCGGGCATCAGCACAGAACGGTGGGCGGAGGTCCTGGTCGGGTTCAAGGACTGACGCAGAACCCGGACGACCGGTCCGATGGGGCGTCGGTGGGGACGACGTGGAGCGCATGGCCCGATGCCATGCGGGGGTGCCGACCAGTCGCCGTCAACGGCATCGACGGCGACTGGGTACGGGTCATCCGGTGCTCCCAGACCTTCACGGCGGGGATCACCGGGCGGCCTCGTCGGCTGGCCCGGGTCGGCCCGGATCGTGCACGACGGAGGATCTGCCTCCAGCGCCATCCTGCTCGACCCCTGATCGGGGCCGTGGCGTGCGCTCAGGCCGGTCCGAACCGCTCGCGCAACTCGAACTTGAGGACCTTGCCCGCCGGGTTCCGGGGCAGGATCTCAACCACGTGCACCCGGGTGGGGAGCTTGAACCGGGCGAGGCGCTCGCCGGCGAAGTCGCGGAGCCCCTCCAGGGTGATGTCGGCGCCGGCATGGGGGGCGACGACCGCCACCACGGCCTCGCCCCACCGCTCGTCGGGCAGTCCGATGACGGCGACGTCGGCCACGCCCGGATGGTCGAAGAGGACGCTTTCCACTTCGGCCGGGTAGACGTTCTCCCCGCCACTGATCACCATGTCCTTCACCCGGTCGGCGATGTAGAGGAAGCCGTCCGCGTCCACGTGTCCGACGTCGCCGGTGTGGAACCAGCCCTCGGGGTCGATGGCGGCCGCGGTGGCATCGGGTCGGCGCCAGTAGCCCTTCATGACGTTGGGGCCCCGGGTGCAGACCTCGCCGTCCACGTCCGGCGCGCTGATCGGACGGTTCTCCATGTCGACGATGCGGATCTCGCCGAAGAGCGGCGCCAGGCCGGCGGACCCGAGTTTGGCCAGCGACCACTCGGGCGAGAGGAAGCTGACCATCGGGGCCGTCTCCGTCAGGCCGTAGCCCTGGTTGATGGGCACCCCCCGACCGTTGAACAGCTTGATCAGCGGTTCGGGCACGGGGGCACCGCCGCAGACGAGTGTCCGGATGCTGGTCAGGTCGGATTGGTCGAACCCCGGCACCTGGCTCATGAAGAGGAACATGGCCGGCACGCCGAACATGGTGGTGACGCCGTACCGGGCGATGTCCTCGAGGCATGCCGCCGGGTCGAACATCCGGTGGAGGACGACCTCGCCGCCCTTCTGGAGGGTGAGCAGCGTGGTCACGTTCAGGCCCCCGATGTGGAACAGGGGGGCGGCGACGAGGGAGACGTCGTCCTCCAACACGTCGAACTGGTGCATGGCGTTCGTGTTGTTCCACCACAGGTTGGCGTGGGTCAGCATGGCGCCTTTGGGCAGCCCGGTGGTGCCCGAGGTGTACATGATGATCGCCACCTCGTGGGGGTCGATCGGTTCCGCCGCAGTCAGGGCCCGGTTGCCGGCCTCGAGCGGGTCCCACCCGTCCCCGCCTCCGTCGGACAGGTAGCGGCGGACCGGGACGTCGGCGCGGATCGAGTCGGCCACCTCCCGGTGGTGGGCGTCGGCCACCAGTGTGTGCACCCCGGCATCGGCGATCATGAAGGCCAGCTCGGGCCCGGTCAGCCGGAAGTTCAGCGGGACGAAGATGGCGCCGAGCCGGGCGGTGGCGAACAGTGTCACGAGAAATGACGGCTGGTTGAGTCCCAGGAAGGCGACCCGGTCGCCGTGGCACACGCCGCCGTCCTGGAGGTCCCGGGCGAGGCAGTCGATGCGGCGCTGCATCTCGCCGTACGTCCAGGTCGTGCCTTCGAAGGTGAGCGCCCGCCGGTTCGAGGAGGTTGTGGCCCGCGCCGCGAACCAGCTGCCGAGACTGATGTCGGGATCCATGGGACGAAGCTACAGCGAACGCCCCGGGGCGTGCCGGTGGGATGCACCCGACGGGCCCGGACCCCGCGGCTGCGGCCCGGTCACCCGAGGAGGCCGGTCGGAACGTCCCAGGAAGCGCAGGACGTCGCCGGCGTCCTCCGCCAATGCGGCCCGCTCCGACGCGTCCACGCGCTCGAGCAGGGCGATCTCCACACGGGTCGACGGCAGCGTCCACGTGCCCACCACCCGCCCGTGCACCAGGCACACGGCCCGGAAGATGCCGTTGGTGGTGACCACTGACCGGTGCACCCCCACGAACAGGTCCCGGTCGTGCCAACCGTGGAGCAGCGGGTCGAACGGACCGAGCAGCCGCACCCCGGTGAGCGGGACGATCGCCGACGGGTCACCGTCCACCACGAACCCGTCGGGCGTCTCGACCAGTTCGTCGGCAACTCGGGCGAAGGCCGCCCTGGCGTCGGTGAGGGTGATCCCGGCCCACGTGGCGAGGTCCCGCGGGACGGCCGGAGCGTGGCCGTTGAGGTAGCGCCGGGCCAGGCGACCGAGCGCCTCGTCGCGGTCGACCGCCGTTGGTGCCGGACCGAGCCAGTCGGCGACGGACACGAACGCGTGGTGGCCGTCGACCACCGGCCCCCGGACGACCAGTCCCCGCAGGCTGGTGGCGGCAAGCAGGTGGACGAGCGCCTGTCCCGCAGTGGGGACGCCCGCGTGCTCCAGGCGTTCCCGGAGCTGATGACGGGTCAGCGGGCCGGCTGACTCGAGCGCTCCGACGATGGTTGCGACCCCGCGCTCCTCGGCCCGTGGGTCGACACCGCACTGACGGAGGCGCCGCTCGACGCCGGTCACGACCCTCGGCGCGGTGAGGGGGTGGAGCCACCGGTAGTCGTCCGACCGGACGAGGTGGAGCGTCCCCCGGTTCAGCCACGTGACCACGAGTCGTCTTCGGTCGAGCGCGTCGTCGACGTCTGACCCCGTGAGCCCGGTGGTGCGGCTGCGGATCGCCAGTCGGAACCCCCGTTCGTCCTGGGCCTGCACCGCCAACAGCCGCCCGACCACGGCGACGGGGTCCGTCACCCCGGTACCGGTCAGCCCCTGCGACCGCAGGCGGAGCGCGCGCACCCGGTCGGCACCGTCCCGATCGCTCATGTCGGTGGCACCGGTGACCGACGATCAGACGACGACGTTGACCAGCTTGGGCGGACGGGCGATGACCCGCTTCGGGGCGCCCCCGCCCAACGCCTCGACGACGGGGGCGGACCCCAGCGCCAGCGCCTCGGCATCGGCCTCGGACACGTCCGGCGCCACCTCGATCCGGTCGCGGACCTTGCCGTTCACCTGGACGACCATGGTCACGGTGTCCTCGACGAGCAGGGCGGGGTCGGCCACCGGCCACGTGCGCAGGTGGATGTGGTCGCCGTGCCGCCGTTCCCAGGCCTCGGCGGCCACGTGCGGGGTCATCGGCGCCAGCAGCAGGAGGAGGGTGTCGACGGCCTCGTCAATCACGTCGGCCCGCCCGCCTTCACGTGCGTAGGGGTGGAGCAGGTTGACGAACTCCATGCAGGCGGCGACCGCCGTGTTGTAGGACCAGCGCTCGTAGTCACGGGTCACCCGGTCGATGAGCTTGTGGGTGGCCCGCCGGATCGCCAGGTCGGCGCCGGTCGGGTCGGCGGCCGTGTCGCCGGCGGCCCGGGGCTCCTCGGGCACCGCCAGCCGCCACACCCTGTCGAGGTAGCGGGCGCAGCCGTCGATGACCGAGTCGGTCTGCGCCGACCAGTCCACGTCGTCGGCCGGCGGGCCCACGAACAGGTGGAAGAGGCGCAGGGCGTCGGCTCCCACCGTGGACAGGTAGCTCGACGGGGCGACCAGGTTGCCCTTGGACTTCGACATCTTGGTGCCGTCCATCCGGATCATGCCCTGGGTGAACAGGTTGGCGAACGGCTCGCGCAGGCCCTCGGGGGCGATGCCCACGTCGACCAGCGCCTTGGTGAAGAACCGGGCGTACAGCAGATGGAGGATGGCGTGCTCGATGCCGCCGATGTACTGGTCCACCGGCATCCAGTGCCGGGCGATCTCCTTGTCGAACGGGGCATCGGGCGTCCACGGGTCGGTGAACCGCAGGAAGTACCAGGAGGAGTCCACGAACGTGTCCATGGTGTCGGTCTCACGGGTGGCGGGGCCGCCGCACACCGGGCACGTCGTGTTGAGGAACGCCGGGTTGGTGGCGAGCGGCGACTCGCCGGTGGGCAGGAACTCGACGTCGTCGGGGGCGAGGACCGGCAGCTGGTCGGCCGGCACCGGCACGATCCCGTGCACGGCGCAGTAGACGACCGGGATCGGGCAGCCCCAGAACCGCTGTCGGGACACGAGCCAGTCACGCAGGCGGTAGTGCACCTTGCGGACCCCGATGCCCTGCTCCTCGAGCCACCCGGTGGCCCGCTCCTTGGCTGTCGGAATGTCGAGGCCGTCGAGCCACCGGCTGTTGATCTTCTCCCCCGTACCCGTGTAGGCGCCACCCGGGCCCCCGTCGGACCCGCCGTACTCGTCCCAGCCTTCGGGCGGCTGCACGGTGCGCACGTGGGGCAGGCCGTAGGCCTGGGCGAAGTCCCAGTCCCGGGTGTCCTCGGCGGGCACGGCCATGATGGCCCCGGTGCCGTAGCCCATGAGCACGTAGTCGGCCACATACACCGGGACCGGCTCCCCCGTGAACGGGTTGACCACCGACGATCCGGTGAAGGCGCCGCGCTTGGCCAGGCTGGCCGCCCCCGACTCCGACATCCGTTCCACGTCGGTCGACGCGGCGGCCCGGGCCTGCAGGGCGGCAACCTCGTCGACGTGGTCGGGTGTGGTGAGCTCCCCCACCATCGGGTGCTCGGGGGCCACCACGGCATACGTCATGCCGAAGGAGGTGTCGGGACGGGTGGTGAACACCCGCAGGGCCCGCGACTCCCCGCCGGCGGACCCGTCCCGGCCCTCGACCACCAGGTCGAATTCGGCCCCCTCGGACCGTCCGATCCAGTTGCGCTGCATGGTCTTGACCCGATCGGGCCACGCCAGGTCCTCGAGCCCGGCGAGCAGTTCGTCGGCGTAGTGCGTGATCCGGAAGAACCACTGCTCGAGGTCGCGTTTGACGACCAGGTCGCCCGAGCGCTCACAGGTGCCGTCGGCCAGGACCTGCTCGTTGGCCAGCACCGTCTGGCAGCCCGGGCACCAGTTGACCGGGGCGTTGGCACGGTACGCCAGGCCGGCCTCGAGCAGCTTGGTGAAGATCACCTGGTTCCACTTGATGTACTCGGGGTCGTGGCTACGGATCTCGCGGCGCCAGTCGTAGACGGCGCCGAGCGAGGTGATGGACTCCTTCAGCTCCTCGATTCGGGCGTCGGTGAATACCCGAGGGTGGGTGCCGGTCTTGATGGCGGCGTTTTCCGCTGGTAGGCCGAAGGAGTCGAAGCCGAAGGGCGAGAGGACGGCGTGGCCCAACATGGTCCGGTGGCGGACGAGCAGGTCCCCGAACGTGTAGTTGCGGACGTGGCCCATGTGGGCCGGGCCCGACGGGTAGGGGTACATGGTGAGCACGTACCACGGGGGCCGGGGATCGTCGGCGTCGACCTCGTAGGTGCCCTCGTCGCTCCAACGACGCTGCCACTTCTTCTCGATGTCGGTGACGTCATAGGCCCGTGCCATAGGGGCCGATCGTACCGGGCGCGGCGGATCCCCCTATCCGACGGGGGCGCACGTCGTCCCGTCGGTCAGAAGCGGGAGACGACGCTCGACACGGCGTGACGGAAGTCGGACACGGCACCCTTGATCGAGGAGACGATGCCGCCGACGTCGGTCACCTGCGAGGCCGGCGGCACGGTGACGGGCACCGGCTGGTTGTAATGGGAGAAGCCGACCGTCACGGTGGTCGACGTGGTCGCCCGCCCGGCGCTCGAACTGCCCAGGGTCCCGTTGACGAGATCGCCGACGAGTCCGCCGAGGGTGAGACGGGACAGGTCGAGCGAGGCCGACAGCTGACGGACGTAGCCGTCGTCACCCACCCAGGCGGTCACCGGCACCGAGGTCGAGCCCAGCTGGCCCAGCACCTTCGCCACCTCGGCGCCGAGCTTGGACCCGGCCGTCAGGCCCGACCTGGCGGCCAGTTCGGACACGGTCACCGTGGTCCGGTACTCCGTGGTCGGCACCCCGTGCAGGTCGACGGTGCCCACGGTCGTCACCCGGCCGCCGATCGAGGACAGCAGCCCGAGCAGCTGGCTCGGATTGGCCAGGACGGCGAGCGTCGACGAATCGGCGGTGCCCGGACTGGCGCCCTTCGCCAGGTCGGCCTTCAGCCACGTCGAGCCGCCGGTGACGGACGACAGGGCGGGCGAGGCGACGTAGACCGAGCCGCCGGAGCTGACGACGGCGATGGAGTCGTTGCCGCTGCCCATGTAGCCGGACAGTGCCGGCACCGTGGCCGCCAGGCGGCCGGTGTCGCTCGACAAGTTCACGGCTCCCGAGCCGGACACCAGCGTGGTCACCGACGACGAGGTCGCCCGGGTGGCCGACACGGTGAAGGCGACGGAGGTGGCCCCGGCCGAACTGGCGCCGGCGGCGCCCAGTGCGGCCCGACCCGACCCCGGGGTGGGCGAGTGCGAGCCGAAGGCCCCTCCGAATGCGGCTGCGCCGAAGGCCACGGCGGCGATCAGCGAGGCGACGACGGTGGCCACGGCGATCCGCCGTGCACCGCCCCCAGCCGGGGCCGGGACGGGCACCGGGCCCACGGGGCCGGCGGGGGGGAGCTCGGCGGACGCCAGCGCGCCGGGTGCCTCCATCGCAGCGAGGTGGTCGTCGGGACGCACCATCAGGGCCGTGCCCGTGGTCGCTCCTGGTCCGCCCTGCTCGACCGTCCCGTGCGGACCCGCGGCCACGAAGACCCCGTCGCGGTACTCCACCGATTCACTCATCTGCGCCCCTTCGTCGTATCCGTTCGGCGTCGAACACGCCTGGCACACGTCGAAATCCGCGTCCAGACCCGTCTGCCCGACGGCAATCGTAGTGAGGGGCATGCCGGAATTGTCGTCAGGGTGTCCGATCGCCATGCATCCGTGCGTCGGGCACGTCGTCCCGATTCGGACCCCGCGTGGGGTGCTGATAACCTGATCCGGCCTCGGGGGTATAGCTCAGTTGGTAGAGCGCTTGACTGGCAGTCAAGAGGTCAGGGGTTCGAATCCCCTTACCTCCACCGATGTTGTAGGAAATACAACG
>JADGOH010000166.1 GCA_017883025.1 Acidimicrobiales bacterium | reverse complement strand
CGAGTCAGGGTCGGAAGGCAGCAGCTCTCAGCGGGTCCGGCCGTGTGCCGCAGTCAACCTGGCCGTCGCACCGACCACCGGGGGAGTCGCCTCCCGGTCCTCCACGATCGTGCCGTCTCCGGACAGGCGTCCGGGCCGAGGACCGTGTCCGACCCGACCGGTAGGCTCCCGGCGTGGCCGACGTGACCGAGGAAGTCCCCTACCAGTCCCTCTACCGACGCTTCCGCCCCTCGACGTTCGCCGAGGTACGCGGCCAGGACCACGTCGTGCTCGCCCTCCGCAACGCCGTGCGGGACGGCCGGGTGGCCCACGCCTACCTGTTCAGCGGGCCCCGGGGCACGGGCAAGACCTCGACCGCCCGCATCCTGGCCAAGGCCCTCAACTGCACCGACCTCCACGACGGCGAGCCGTGCGGCGTGTGCCCGTCGTGCGTGGAGATCACCCGCGGCACCTCGATGGACGTCCACGAGCTGGACGCAGCATCCAACAACGGGGTCGACGCCATGCGCGACCTGGTGTCCCGCGCCGCCCTCGGCTCGCCGGGCCGCCAGAAGGTCTACATCGTCGACGAGGTCCACATGCTGTCGACGGCCGCGTCCAACGCTCTGCTCAAGACGCTCGAGGAGCCCCCGGCCCACGTGGTCTTCGTCCTCGCCACGACCGACCCGCAGAAGGTGCTGCCCACCATCCGCAGCCGCACCCAGCACTTCGAGTTCCGCCTGCTGGGTCCCGACACCCTGTCCGCCCTGCTGGCCCAGGTGCGTGACGACGCCCATCTCGATGTCGGTGACGAGGCACTGGACCTGGCTGTCCGCCGGGGTCGCGGCTCGGCCCGGGATGCGCTGTCGATCCTCGACCAGGTTGCGGCGTCGGACACCGTCGACGACGACCTGCCCGAGCTCGACGAGGTGGTCGAGGCGCTCGCCGAACGCGACGTCGAGCGGGCCCTCGTCGCCGTGGCACACCTGACGTCCGCCGGGTTCAGCCCCCAGCAGCTCACGGTCGACCTGGTGGACCACCTCCGCCAGGGCTTCCTCGCCCTGGTCGCCCCCGACCTCGTGACGGTGGCCGGCGCCGAGCGCGACGTACTGGCCGCCCAGGCCGGCCGGGTCGGGATCGCCACCCTGGTCCGGGCCATGGAAGACCTGGGCCGCGCTCAGATCGGCATGCGCGACGCCCCCGACCCCCGTGTCAATCTCGAAGTGGCACTCGTCCGACTCGCCCACCCCGAGGCCGACGACTCACCGGCCGCACTGCTGGCCCGCATCGAGCGCCTCGAGCAGACCGCTGGCAGCACCGCGCCCCCGACGCGAGCAGCGGCGGTCGACGCCGCGGCCACCACCGCCCCCCCGGCGACCCCGTCGTCGACCGGCGCGGCGCTGGCCGCGCGTGCTGCCGCCGTGCCGACCGGTCGCCCGGCGCCCGAGCCGCCCCCGGAACCCGAGCCACCCCGGGACGAGGTGCCCGAGCCGGTGCCGCCCGCTCCCGATGCGCCGACCCCGGGCCCCGCGGCCTCGCGTCCCACCGTGGGCGCCCACCGCCGCAGGGCCGCCCCGGTGGCGGACGCACCGGAGGCGCCCCAGGCGGAAACGCCGGACCTCGCCCCGGTGGCCGAGGGGGTGCTCCCGCCGTCCGAGCCGATCCCCCATCCCTCCGAGGTCTCGGCGCCCGCAGCGTCATCAGCTCCGTTCCCGACCCGCGACCAACTGGTGCAGGCATGGGGCGACCAGGTGATCGGTCGGCTGCGTCCCAAGGCCAAGGCGCTGTTCCAGGCCGGGCGGTTCGTGGGAGCCGACGGGACCCGGGCCGAGTTCGGGCTCCCGAACGAGATCCACCGCAACCGGTGCGAGGAGATGCGTCCCGAGGTGGAGGCGGCGCTGGCCGACCAGTTCGGCCGTCCGATCCCGTTGACCCTCGTGGTCGACGGGGCGCCGACCCCGACCCCGGCGCCGGGTGCTGCGGACGACGAAGGTGACGACCGCCCGGACCCGGCCGCCCCGTCAGCGGTCCGCCCGTCCGAGGCCGACGCGGACGAGGACCTGTCCGCCTTCGACGACGACCTCGAGGTGGCGGAGATCGACAATTCGGCCGAGGCCCGGCTCCTCCAGGCCTTCCCCGGTGCCGAGGAGGTGGTCTAGGTGGCGGTCTTCAGCGGGCCGCTCCAGGCCCTGATCGACGAGATGGGCCGCCTGCCCGGGATCGGCCCGAAGTCGGCCCAGCGGATCACGTTCCACCTCCTGAAGGTGGCACCCGAGGACGCGCTGCGTCTGGCCGAGGCCATCATCGCCGTGAAGGAGCGGATCACCCTCTGCACCCGGTGCTTCAACGTCGCCGAGGGCGGGCTCTGTGCCATCTGCCTCGACGACCGACGCGACGGCACGAAGGTCTGCGTGGTCGAGGACCCCCGGGACATCGTGTCGGTGGAGAAGACCGGCGAGTTCTCCGGCCGCTACCACGTGCTCCAGGGCTCGCTGAACCCGATCGAGGGGATCGGGCCCGAGCAGCTACGAATCCGCGAGCTCCTGCTCCGCCTCGACGAGGAGGGCATCTCCGAGGTCATCCTGTGCACCAACCCGAACCTCGAGGGCGAGGCGACGGCCATGTACCTGGCCCGACTGCTCAAGCCCCTGGGGCTGAGCGTGACCCGCATCGCCAGCGGGCTGCCGGTGGGAGGCGACCTCGAGTACGCCGACGAGCTCACCCTGGGCCGTGCCCTCGAGGGCCGGCGCGAGGTCGACGCCTGACCCGTCGGTCGCCGGGCCGATGCGGCGGGCCTCGGGCGTGGGGCACGATGAGGGGATGGAGCAGGCACCCGACATCCGTCACCTCTGGATCCTCCGGCACGGCAAGGCGGCCCGCGAGGCCACCTGGGGCGGCCTCGACCGGGACCGCCCGCTGACCGACCGTGGCCGGAGGGACGCCACCGCGCTGGGCCGCCGTATGGCCGGCGAGGACCCCCCGCTCGGACTCGAGGGCCTGGCCGCCCCCGAGCTCGCACTGTGCTCGAACGCGAAGCGCACGGTCGAGACGGCCGAACTGGTGCTGGGGGCCCGCGAGGAGCGGGTCCCGCTCGACGCCTACCGGACGCTCTACCAGGCGACCCCCGAGACCGTCCTCGCCTACCTGCGCGAGGTCGACGAGCACGCCCGCTCCGCACTGGTGGTCGGGCACAACCCGGCCATGTACCTGTTGGCCTGGGGCCTGCTGGTCGACGGCTCCGAGGACCAGGACACGCTGGAGTCCGGCGGGTTCCCGACGTGCGGGCTGGCCGTGCTTGCCCTGCGGGTAGGTGGGTGGGAGGACGTCACCGCGGGGTGCGGCACCTTGCTGGGGCTGTTCGCCCCGCCGTACTGACCCCGCCCTCCCGAGCGGGACTGGGCGGTCCCGAACGGGACCGCCCGTTGCCCGTCAGCGGTCCGTCAGAGGGTGCGGAGGATGGCGGCGTCGCCTTGGCCGCCACCGCCGCAGAGGCTGATGGCGGCGGTGCCGCCGCCGCGGCGCTTGAGCTCGAGGAGCGACGTCAGGGCCAGGCGGGTGCCCGACATGCCGACCGGGTGGCCGAGGGCGATGGCCCCGCCGTTCACGTTGACGATGTCGGCGCTGATACCGAGGTCATCGGCCGAGGTGAGCCCGACGGCGGCGAAGGCCTCGTTGATCTCGAACAGGTCGATGTCGCCCACGCTGAGCCCGGCCTTCTTGAGCGCCACCTGCGTGGCGTGGCTGGGCTGGCTGAGCAGCGACGGGCTGGGCCCGGCCACCTGGCCGTAGCCGACCAGCTCGCCGAGGGGGGTCACGCCCAGCTGCTCGGCCTTGGCCCTGGACATCACGATGACAGCGGCACCGCCGTCCGAGATCTGGCTGGCGTTGCCGGCGGTGATGGTCCCCTCCTTGTCGAAGGCGGGGCGCAACTTGGACAGCGACTCGGCGGTGGTCTCGCCGCGGACGCCCTCGTCGGTGTCGACGACCTTCGGGTCGCCCCTGCGTTGGGGCACCTCCACCGCGACGATCTCCTCGGCGAACTTGCCGGCGGCGATGGCGGCGGCGGCCCGCTGGTGGGAGAGGGCGCTGAACTCGTCCTGGCGCTCGCGGGACACGCCGTCGGCGCCGTTGTAGCGCTCGGTACCGAGGCCCATTGCGCACTGGTCGAACGCGCAGAACAGCCCGTCGTACATCATCGAGTCGACGAGCGTGCCGTCGCCGATGCGGTAGCCGGCACGGGCGCCGGGCAGCAGGTAGGGGGCCTGGGTCATCGACTCCATCCCACCGGCGACCACGATGTCGGCCTCGCCGGCATTGATCATCAGGTCGGCCAGGTAGATGGCGTTGAGGCCGGACAGGCAGACCTTGTTGACGGTCGTCGACGCGACGTCCATCGGGATGCCGCCCTTCTTCGCCGCCTGGCGGGCCGTGATCTGGCCGGCGCCGGCCTGGATGACCTGGCCCATGAACACGTAGTCGACCTTGTCGGGGGCGACACCCGCCCGCTCGAGGGCGGCGGCGATGGCGAAGCCGCCGAGGTCGGTGGCCGAAAAGCTCCCGAGGGCGCCCGACAGCTTCCCGATCGGGGTGCGTGCTCCAGCGACGATGACGGATCCGGACATGGGAACCTCCGCGGCCTGGTGGCCGATTCAGGCGGCGGTCCCCCCATGGGCCCACCACGACAAACGGACATGATACGGCCTGTTCGCACCCGTGCCATCCGGAACCCCCCGACCCCCTTGGGATCACTCCGCACGACCGGGCTATCCTGCACCCCCATGCAGGACATCCTCTCCGCCATCCTGGCCGGCGCGCCCGGCGAGGAACTCGCCGCTCTGCCCGTCCCCGAGTCCTACCGTGCCGCCTACGTCAAGCGTGACGAGATGGGCATGTTCGAGGGCCTGGAATCCGACGACAAGGACCCGCGCACGTCGCTGCACGTCGGCGAGGTGGCCACGCCGGACCTCGCACCCGACGAGGCCTGTATCGCCGTCATGGCCAGCGCCATCAACTTCAACACGGTCTGGACCTCGATCTTCGAGCCGCTGCCCACCTTCGGGTTCCTCGACCGGCTCGGCCGCGAAGGCGTCTGGGGTGCCCGCCACGCGCTGGACTACCACGTGGTCGGCTCCGACGCCTCCGCCGTGGTCCTCCGGGTCGGCTCCGCCGTGCGCAACTGGAAGCCGGGCGACAAGGTCACCGTGCACTGCAACTACGTCGACGACCAGAGCCCGACGGCCCACGACGACTCGATCCTGGCCGACAACCAGCGGATCTGGGGCTTCGAGACCAACTTCGGCGGCCTGGCCGACCTGTCGGTCGTGAAGGCCAACCAGCTCATGCCGAAGCCCACCCACCTGAGCTGGGAGGAGGCTGCGGTCAACGCCCTGTGCAACTCCACCTCCTACCGCATGCTGGTGTCCAAGAACGGCGCCCCGATCACGCAGGGCGACAAGGTCCTCGTGTGGGGCGCGTCGGGCGGCCTCGGTGCCTACGCGGTCCAGTACTGCCTCAACGGCGGAGCCACCCCGGTCGGCGTGGTCTCCTCGCAGTCCAAGGTCGACCTGCTCCACGAGCTCGGCGTCGAGGCGGTCATCGACCGCAAGGTCGCCGGGTACAAGTTCTGGAAGGACGAGTTCCACCAGGACGAGTCGGAGTGGCGCCGGCTCGGCAAGGACATCCGCGGCCTGGTGGGCGACGATGTCGACATCGTGTTCGAGCACCCCGGCCGCCAGACCATGGGTGCCTCGGTGTTCGCAGCCAAGCGGGGCGGAACGATCGTCACGTGCGCAGCGACCTCGGGCTACATGATCGAGTACGACAACCGGCACCTGTGGATGAAGCTCAAGACGATCAAGGGCTCCCACTTCGCCAACTACCGCGAGGCATGGGACGCCAACCAGCTGGTGTGCGAGGGCAAGATCATCCCGCCGCTGTCGGCCGTCCACACGCTCGAGCACGTGGGCGAGGCCGCCTACCAGGTGCACAAGAACCTCCACGAAGGCAAGATCGGCGTGCTGTGCCTGGCGCCCGAGGAAGGCCTCGGGATCGACGACCACGAGCTGCGCGCCAAGGTGGGCGAGGACCGCCTCACCCTCTTCAGGAGGCACGGGGCATGACCGAGATGCTGCTCACCGAGATCGACCACGTGGCCATCGCCGTGCCCGACCTGGACGCGGCGGTCGCCTACTACGCCGACACCTTCGGGGCCACGGTGGCCCACCGTGAGCGGATCGACTCCGACGGCGTCGAGGAGGCCCTGCTGAAGGTGGCCGACAGCTACGTGCAGCTGCTGACGCCGACCAGCGACGAGTCGCCGGTGGCCAAGTACCTGGAGAAGAAGGGGCCCGGCATCCACCATGTGGGTTACCGGGTGGCCGACTGTGCCGCCGCCCTCCAGTCGGTCAAGGACCACGGCGGCCAGGTCATCGACCAGGCCCCCCGCCCCGGCTCGCGTGGCACCACCGTTGCCTTCGTCCATCCGAGGGGTGCATTCGGCACCCTGATCGAGCTCGTGCAGGAGTAGGCGACCGGACGGATGGACGGCACCACTCGGGTCCCGGCGGCACCTTTCGTCCCGGAGGACGACCCCTGGGCGGGGCTCGCCGTCCCCGAGGCACCCCCGGCACCGGTGCCGGGTGACGTCGTGAAGCCGACCATGCCCTGGGACGTGCCCGACCCGACCGCGACGACGGTCGCCGACGTCCCGTCGGTGGAGGACGGGGTCGTGGCCACCCCGGCGCCCGAGCCGGTGCCGACCGCACTGGCGGCATCGGCGCCGCAGGTCTCGTTCCCGCCTGGGGTCGCCGCCAAGCTCGGCGTCTACGTGTACCTCCTGGTCGACGCCCGCACCGGCCGGCCGTTCCACGTCGCCAGGGGCCGCGGCGACCGCTGCTTCCGCCACGTCGAGGCGGCCCGGTCCGCGGCGGACCCCGCCCCTGACACCACGGGCCCCGACGCCGACACGACGACCAAGTTCCCGGCCGTGGACCGCATCCGCGAGGCAGAGTCCGACGGTCGGCCCGTCCGCATCGAGGTCCTGCGCCACGGGCTGACCACCCCCGAGGCCGACCTGGTGGTCGCCGCCGTCGACGACGTCCTCGCCCTCGGACTGCCGACCCGCCTCGGCGGCCAGCGCACCCCGGCTGTCGAACTGGGCGCCTCGTTGGCCAAGCGGGCCAAGATCAAACGGGGACACCAGGCCGTGCTCCTGCGGGTCGGCGCCCACGGGGCCGATACGGCCTATGCCACCGCCCGTCACGGCTGGCGCATCGGCCGGCGCTGGGTCGACACCTCGTCGGCGCGCTCGCCGAAATGGGCCGTGCTCGTCTCGGGCGGCCTGGTCGACTCGGTCTACCGGATCGACGGCTGGGAGCCGTCGCCGGCCTCCGGGGCAAGCGCCGAGCGGTGGTCGTTCGCGGGGGAGCGGGACGCCGATCTCGAGGCCCGGTACGCCGGGCGCAGCGTGGCCGCCTACCTCGGCTCCGGCACCCCCAGCCAGGTGACCTACGTGTGGTGCGGCCCGCACTGGGTCAACACCGCCCAGTAGCGCTCCGGGGGCCCCGGGCCGGCCGAGTGCCGGATCGAACCCCTGTGGCGGTTCCGATAGCCTCACCGTCCATGGATCACACGATGACCCAACGGCTCGAGGACCTCGAGGAGCGCCGGGAGCTCGCACGCAACGCGGGCTCGCCCCGGGCGGTCGAGAAGCACCACGCCAAGGGCAAGATGACGGCCCGTGAGCGGATCGACTACCTGCTCGACGACGGGTCCTTCCAGGAGCTCGACATGCTGGCCCGCCACCGGGCCCACGGCATGGGACTCGAGGAGAACCGCCCCTACACGGACGGGGTGATCACCGGCTTCGGCACCATCGACGGCCGCCGGGTCTGCGTGTTCAGCCAGGACTTCACCGTCTTCGGCGGCGCACTCGGCGAGGTCTTCGCCGAGAAGATCCACAAGGTCATGGACCTGGCGTCGTCCATCGGCGTCCCCATGATCGGCCTGAACGACGGCGCCGGCGCCCGCATCCAGGAGGG
>JADGOH010000165.1 GCA_017883025.1 Acidimicrobiales bacterium | reverse complement strand
TGACCCCCATGCCGAGCCGCACCGCGGTGGTGGCCGCGAACACCGGATCCACGTCGGCGCGGAGCTCACCGTCCTCCACGGCCTCGGCGAAGGCACGCTCGAGCTCGACCTGGCGTCGGTGGAACAGGAGCGGCGACTCCGAGCCGGCCGCCACCAGTGCTCCTGACGCGAGCAGGGCGTGGAGCAGGTCGCGCTCGTGGTCGAGGATGTCGGCGAACAGCTCCACGATGGCGGTGGCCCGGAACAGCCCCCTGGAGTCGAGGAGCCCGACCCCGGCATCGAACCGCAGGACGGCTGATTCCATCAGGGCGGCGATGACGTCGTCGCGCCCGCCGATCAGGGCGTAGACGGTGGGGACGCTGACCGCCGCCGCCTCGGCCAGTGACCGCATGGTGAGGGCCTGGACCCCGTCCCGGGCGATGAGGTCGTGGGCGCCCTGGAGGATCTGCTGTCGACGTCGTCGCTTGTTGGCTGTCCGGAGATCTTGCACGAGTGCAGGTTATTGCACATGTGCAAGGTTCGCCGGGGAACGGGGGAGCGGCGCGTTACAAGCCCGTAACAGCCTCTTCCCCCTGGTCGGACCAGGGTGCACAGTGGTTCGATGGGCTCGCTCACCGCACTCCCGGGGCCGGTTGACCCGTTGACCATGGCTGATCCCGGCCCACCACCGGCCCGCCGTCACGGACGCTGGCTGCTCCTGGCAGCGGCCATCGTCGGCCCGGTCGCCGTGGCCCTCCTGCTCACCCCGTGGCGCGAGCGGATGGCGGCGGCCGACGACGCCCTGCTCCTCGTCGTCGTGATCGTCGCCGTGGCGACCGCCGGGTACCGGTGGGCCGCAGCGGTCTGTGCACTGGCGTCCGCACTGGCGTTCGACGTCCTCCTGACCCGTCCCTACGGCTCGATCCGGATCACCCGGTCCGATGACCTCGTGACAGCGCTGCTCCTCCTGGTGGTCGGCCTTGCCGTCGGCGACCTCGCGGCCCGGGGCCGGACGCACCTGGCCGAGGCCGGCGAGGGCCGGCGCCACGTCGCGCTCCTGACCACCCTGACGGAGATGGGAGCCACCGGCCGGGACGCGGACGACGTTGTCCTCGTAGCCGCCCGGGAGCTCTCCCGCCTCCTGGACCTGCGGTCGTGCACCTTCAGCCGTCGGAGCCCGGGGATCGCGGCGCGGGTGCTGCCCGACGGCGAGGTGTGGATCGGCGGGGTGCGCTGGTCCACCGGCGACCTCGGTCTGCCCTTCCGCGGGGTCGACCTGCCGGTGCGGAGCGCCGGCGCAGTCGTCGGGCACTTCACGCTGATGCCCGTGCCTGCCGCCCCGGTGTCCCAGGAGCACCTGGTCGTCGGTGTGGCCGTGGCGGACCAGGTCGGGGCGGCGCTGGCGACACGGGACCAGGACCGGACGGGCTGAGCCGGACGAGGCTGCCGCCGGGCGGTGCCTGCCGGTTCATCTGATGCTCGCATTCCGGCAATCTTCCCGAAACGAAGCCCGCGTACGGTGATCACACCAAGCGCACGAGGTCGTGCCCGGCCGGCCGGCGGGACCGGCACGGGACGACCGAGTGCGCTCGGCCCACCACCGGTGGACGGGACCGGCAACGGCACGAGAGGTCCGAGGGATGGCTTCCGACATGCAGGATCCAGGTGTCGGGAGCGACGCCGGATGGGCCGACGGTGACCTGGAGCTGCTCCTCGACGAGGTGGTCCCGACGAACGGCGACGGCACCCATGTCCCGGCCGTCCCTCACGTCATCGTGCTCTTCGGTGCCACCGGGGACCTGGCCAAGCGGAAGCTCCTTCCTGGGCTGTTCCACCTGTCCCGCGCAGGGATGCTGCCCGAGTGTCACATCGTGGCCACCTCGCTCGAGCTGTTGGACGACGGGCAGTACCACGGGATCGCCCGCTCGGCGTGCGACGAGTTCGCACGGGGCGGGGTCACCGACCACCACTGGGGCGAGTTCCAGCGCCGGCTCGTCTACGTGCCGGGCGAGCACGGCGTGACGGGCCTGGCCGAGACGGTCCACCGGATCGAAGCCACCTTCGACGCCGAGCCCCGTCGCCTGCACTACCTGAGCATTCCGCCGGCCGCCGCCGACTCCGTGGTCCGCACCCTGGGAGAGGCCGGGCTCACCGACCGGTCCCGCGTGATCATGGAGAAGCCCTTCGGGACCGACCTGCACAGCGCCCGCAAGCTCAATTCGGCCGTCAGCGAGGTCTTCGACGACGACCAGGTGTTCCGGATCGACCACTTCCTCGGCAAGGAGGCGGCCCAGAACATCCTGGCCTTCCGGTTCGCCAACGGGCTGTTCGAGCCGATATGGAACCGCCAGCACATCGACCACGTGCAGATCGACGTCCCCGAGACGCTCGGGGTCGAGTCGCGGGCGGCGTTCTACGAGCAGACCGGCGCCTTCCGGGACATGGTCGTCACCCATCTCTTCCAGGTCCTGGCATTCGTGGCCATGGAGCCGCCGACCGAGCTCGAGCCCCGGTCGATCAACGAGGAGAAGAACAAGGTGTTCCGGTCGATGCGGCCGATCGACACCCGCCACGTCGTCCGGGGCCAGTACGAGGGGTACACCCACGCCGACGGGGTGCCGGCCGACTCGGACACCGAGACGTTCATCGCCCTCAAGTGCGAGATCGACAACTGGCGGTGGGCGGGCGTCCCCTTCTACCTGCGGACGGGCAAGCACCTGGCCGAGGGAGCCCGGATCATGTCCATCGCCTTCCCCGAGCCGCCGAAGTCGATGTTCCCGGCCGGCTCCGGCGTCGGCGCCCAGGGGCCCGACCATCTGACCTTCGACCTCGCCGACTCGTCGAAGCTGTCACTGTCGTTCTATGGCAAACGCCCGGGGCCGGGCATGAAGCTCGACAAACTCAGTCTCCAGTTCGCGCTCCACGAGACCGAGGACAGCGACCACGTCCTCGAGGCCTACGAGCGGCTGATCCACGACTCGATGAGCGGCGACCAGACCCTGTTCACCAACGCCGAGGGCATCGAGCGACTGTGGGAGGTGTCCCAACCGCTCCTCGAGGACCCGCCCGAGGTCCAGCTCTACCGGGTCGGCTCGTGGGGACCGCCGGCCATGCGTGACCTCATCGCGCCCCGGTCGTGGCGCCTGCCCTTCGAGCGGGGATGGCGTCAGAAGCGGTGACGGCGCCGGGGACCACCGGACTCCCCGCCCCGACGGAGACACCAGCAGTCGCCTGGGGCGGCGACGGGCACGTGATCGTGTGCGGACTGCGGGGCGTCGGCCTGCGCACCGTCGAGCAGCTGCACCTGAGCGGCGTCCCGGTCGTGGTCGTCGACGACAACCCTGACCTCCGGCTCGCCCGGATCATCGAGGGCTGGGGGGTCACCCACGTCCACCGGAGCGCGCAGCTCGGTCACGGACTGGTCGAGGCGGGCATCGACCGGGCGTCCGCCGTCATCTGCGCCGAGACGAACGAGCTGGCGACCCTCGAGATCGCCATGCGGGTGCGTGAGGCGAGGCCCGACGTCCGGCTGGTGGTCCAGCTCGCCAATCCGTCGGTGGGACGCGCCCTGGAGCGGGTGCTCGGCGCCGGCACGGTCCTCGACGTCGCCGCCCTGGCGGCGCCGTCGTTCGTCGAGGTGTGCCTCCGCCAGCCCTCACACCAGCTCGACCTCGGCGGCGAGCAGTTCGCCGTGGTCGAGGTCGAGGTCGGGGACGACGAGGGCTACAACCGGACCTTCCGGAGCCACTTCGGGCATCTCGCCCCCGTCGCCGTGGTGCCGGCCGACGGCAGCGAGATTGTGTGCTGCCCCGGCCGGGACCACCCGGTCGGTGTCGGCGACCGGGTCGCGGTGCTCGGCACTCCCGACGAGCTCGCCCGGGCGGGGATCGACCTCGCCACCACCGCCGGCACCGCCGACCTCTCCATTCCGGCCATGGAGCGGGCGCGGCGCCGGCTGGCGGCATGGCGCGACTCGAACGCCCGAGGGCTCACCCTCGTGGTCGTCGCGCTGGCGGCCCTGCTGGTGGCGTCGACCGCGCTGATTCGACTGGCCTACGTGCAGGCCGGCGGGCACGGTCACCCCGGCCTGATCGCCTCGGCCTACTTCACGGTCGAGACCGTGGCCACCGTGGGCTACGGGGACTACAACTTCTCCGGACAGTCGGCCTGGCTCCAGGTCTACGGCATCGCACTGATCGTCCTCGGTGTGACGCTGGTGTCCACGACGTTCGCACTGTTCACCAACTTCCTGGTGAGCCGCAGGATCGACCAGTCCCTCGGGCGGCGGCGGGTGCCGGGCATGACCGGCCACGTGGTGGTGGTCGGCCTGGGCTCCGTGGGCATCCGTGTCGTCGAGGGGCTGGTGGCCCAGGGGCGCGGGGTGGTGGTGATCGAACGCGACGGCCAGAACCGGTACCTCGACCGGGCGCGGGCGCTGCGGGTGCCGGTGGTCATCGCGGATGCCACCCAGCGCCAGACGCACGCGTCGGTCAACCTGGACGAGGCGTCGGCCGTGGCGATCCTGACCAGTGCCGACCTCACCAACATCGAGACGGGACTGGCCGTCCGCGAGTCCCTGGGGGACCGGTGGGAGGCGGTGCCGGTCGTCCTGCGGGTGTTCGACCGTGACCTGGCCCGGATGATGGAGCGGAACTTCGGGTTCCGCCACGTCCGATCCACCTCGGCGCTGGCCGCGCCGTGGTTCGTGGGCGCCGCACTCGGACTCGACGTCCTGGAGACCTTCTTCGTGGACCAGCAGCCCTTCCTGGTCGGTCGGCTGGCCATCGCCTCGGGCGGAGGGCTGCAGGGCCTCGCCATGCAGGACCTGTCGGCCCGGACCCGGGTGGTGGCGCTCAGCCGGGCGTCGGGCGACGGCGTGCTCGAACACCCGCCGCGCCGGGGTACCCGGTTCGAGGGCGGCGACCTCGCCTACCTCCTCGGGCCCTACGACGAGCTCCTCGACGTCCTGCGCCGCGACCAGCGGACCGGGGGCACCTGATCGGCTGCATCAACCGGACGACCGGGGTGCAACGGGGATAGCCTGCCCGCGGGAAGACTGTCCATTCGGGAAGGTGGGGATGTCATGCGCAGGTCCGTGGCACTGGTGGTCGCCGTCGCACTGGTGGCGCCCGGTCTGGTCGGCGTCTCGGGGGTCGCCTCGGCGACCACGACGCCGATCCCGTTGAACCTGCCGTGGGGCACGGCGTTCGCCATCCTCGGGGTGTCGTGCGGGGGGATCCAGGAGACGGCTGCGACCACCGGGTTCGACACGTCGAGCGGCTATCCGACCGGCGAGGTCGGCCTCTCCACGAGGTGCGGCGGAAGCGGAAGGGGCGGCGGCTACCACTCGACCACCTACACGGCGTCCGCCGACGTGACGTGGGACCTGACCGGGACCGTCGTGACGTACGCCGTTCCCGCCTCGGGCGTGGCCGTGCCCGGCTACTCGGCGACCGACGCCGACGGCAACCAGGTCTACGACTCGGGGAGCTCCGCCTTCCTGCTCCTGGCCGACGGGTTCGTGCCCGCGCCCCGGCTCACGTCCGTGTCCGTGGCGCAGGGGCCCGCATCTGGCGGGACCTCGGTGACCATCACCGGGACCGGCTTCACCGGTGCCACGCAGGTGAGCTTCGGCGCCACGCCGGCGGCCGGCTTCACCGTCTCCGGCGATACGTCGATCACGGCCGTGTCGCCCTCGGCGCCGGCGGGGACCGTCGACGTCACGGTGACCGGTCCGGGCGGCACGAGCACGGCCACCTTGCTCGACCGGTTCACCCTGGTCGCGGCCCCGGCGGTGACTGGGCTGAGTCCGAACACCGGTCCGCTGAACGGCGGGACCCAGGTGACGATCACCGGGACAGACTTCAACGGCGCAGGGTCGGTGTCCTTCGGCGGCCTACCCGCCGGGTTCACGGTGGACAGCGACTCCCAGATCACGGCCACCGCCCCAGCGGGCGAGGCCGTGGACGTGGTCACCGTCACCGTCGGCACCGCCGGCGGCACCAGCTCCGCCGTGCCCGCAGCCGTCTATCGCTACACGGCTCCTTCGGTCTGCGGCTCCGGCTGCGCCTTCACGAGCCCGCCCGTGGCGTCGGCCACGGGCGGCGCGTACTTCGCATTCACGGTCTCGACCACCGGCGGGGTCACGCCCGTCCTCACGGCGAAGGGCAAGCTGCCCGTCGGCGTCGCCTTCGTGGACAACGGCGACGGCACCGGCACGGTGTCCGGGGTGCCCATGGCGAGCGCGAAGAGGCCGGCCGCCGGCACCTACAAGTTGAAGGTGTCCGCCACGTTCGCATTCGCGGGGCTGACCAGGACGGTCAGGCAGACGCTCGTGCTGACCGTCAGCTGACCCGGCGGCGGTCCGCCGTGCGGACCCGGAGGGTACCCTTGGGGGTACGCGATCCGGAGGAAGCCCGTGGAACTGCCCGATGACGTCGTCGACGACCTGCGCAAGCGGCTCCGCCGCGCCGGGGGCCAGGTGGTGGCCGTGGAGAAGATGCTGGCCGAGGGCCGCGAGTGCCGGGACATCGTCACCCAGCTGAGTGCCGCCATCAACGCGCTCGAGCAGGCCGGGTTCCGCCTGGTGGCCAGCGGGCTCACGTACTGCATCGAGCACCCTGAGGAAGCGGCCGCCTCGGGCTACCCCCTGGACGAAGTCCAGCGGATGTTCACGAAGTTGGCCTGACCGACCCGGTCCAGAGGTTGCCTACGACGACGGCCTGACCAGCCGTCCGGGGTCGCCGGTTCGGGCGGCCTCGGACGCCAGCCACGTCGTGTATCCGCCGTCGAGGTTGCGGGCCTCGATCGACAGCTCATGCAGTAGCTCGGTCGCGGTGTGGCCGCGCTGGCCCACCTGGCAGTAGACGGCGAAGGGGCCGGGGCCCAGTGACGGGAGATCGGCACGCAGGGTGTCGAGCGGTGCAATCACGGCGCCCGGGATGGTCCCGCCCGCGCACTCGCTCCGGGTCCTGACGTCGAGCAGGGTCCACCCGGACGCCACCACGGCGGCGAGCTCGGCAGGCTCGATGACGTCGCACTCGCCGGACAGGATGTTCTCCGCCATGTACCCGAGCATGTTGACCGGATCCTTGGCCGACGAGAACGGCGGTGCGTAGGCCAGCTCCAGATCGGCCAGCGCCGGAGCCCGCAGTCCGGCCGATATGGCCGTGGCCAGGACGTCGATCCGTTTGTCGACGCCGGCGCCGCCCACGGCCTGGGCCCCGAGGATGGTTCCGTCGAGCGGATCGAAGAGCAGCTTGAGCGTCATCTGCTCGGCACCGGGGTAGTAGGACGCGTGGTTCATCGGGTGGGAGTGGATGCACCGGTAGGGCCGGCCGGCGGTCCGCAGGCGCTTCTCGTTCCACCCGGTCATGGCCGCGGTGCGGTCGAACACCTTGACAATGGCCGTGCCGATCGACGGCGAGGCGGCCCGGGTGAGCCCGGCGATGTGGTCGGCCACTCGGCGCCCCTGCCGGTTGGCCACGTTGGCCAGGGCGACCAGCGAGGATCCGCCGTCGATCGAGTCGACCTTCTCCACGGCGTCGCCTACGGCGTAGATGTCGGGGTGGCTGGTCTGGCCGGTGCCGGTCACCGCGATGCCCCCGTTGGGCCCGAGGTGGAGATCGGCCAAGGCGGCCAACCGGGTGTCGGGCCGGACGCCGATCGAGCCCACCACCAGCTCCCCGGGGACCGCACGGCCGTCTGCCAGCACGACGGCGTCGTCGGTGACCCCGGTGACGGCCACCCCGGTCTCGACCCGCACGCCGTGGGCCACGAGCTCGGCCTGGACCAGGACGGCCAACTCGGGGTCGAGCGGTGTCAGGATCTGGTCGGCCGCCTCGACGACGGTGACGGCGATACCGGCATGGGCGAGGTTCTCCGCCGTCTCGAGGCCGACGAACCCGGCACCGATCACCACGGCCGACGCCGGCCCGGCGGCAACGTCGTCGAAGAGCCGGGTCGCGTCCTCGACGGTGCGCAGCGACCGCACCCGGTCGAAGCCGGGGATCGGGGGCCGCACCGGGACGGCTCCGGGACTCAGTACGAGCTTGTCGTACCGGAGGTCGTACGTGCTCCCGTCGACGGTGGAGCGGATCGCCGCCGTGTGGGCGTCGGCATCGATGCTGACGACCTCGGCATCCACCCGGACGTCGAGGCGGAAGCGCTCGTGCAGTCGCGCAGGGGTCTGCAGGAGCAGGTCCTCCTCCTCCTCGATCACCCCGCCCACGAAGTAGGGGAGCCCGCAGTTGGCGTACGAGACGTGACCGGACTTCTCGACCACGACGATCTCGGCGGATTCGTCGAGCCGCCGGAGCCTCGTGGCCGTCGACATGCCGCCGGCCACGCCGCCGACGATCAGTACCCGTAGTGGCCCTTGCTCGCTCGCGGCCTCGTGCGCCCCGCTCAGATCCGGTACGCGGTGTCGCTCGTCGGTCGGTGTGGTCATCGTCCAGGTCCTCACTAAGGGAATTCGGCCCTGGTCAGCATACCCCAATGGGTATTACATGGAATCGGGTCGAAGGTCACATGTCCCGGAAAGAGGAGGCGCGCCATGCACCAGATCGTGATCCTGGGAGGGGGCACGGGTGGGACGCTGACCGCCAACCGGCTACGTCGGGCCTACAGCCCCGATGAGGCCCGGATCATCGTCGTCGACCAGGACGACGCCCACGTGTACCAGCCCGGACTCCTGTTCGTCCCGTTCGGCCTGACCCATCCCGAAGACCTCACCCGCCCCCGGGGCCGCCAGTTGCGTCCCGGCATCGAGTACCGCACCGCCGGGGTCGACCAGGTAGCCACCGACCGGCGCGAGGTCCTGCTCGCCGACGGTTCGGCGCTCGACTACGACGTGCTGGTCGTCGCCACCGGGTCGGTGCTCGCCCCCGAGGAGACGGAGGGGCTCACCGGTCCCGGGTGGATGGAGCGCGTCTTCACCTTCTACACGCCCGAGGGTGCGGCCGGCCTCGAGGGCGCGCTGCGCGAGTTCGACCATGGTCGACTGGTGGTGAACGTCGTCGAGCTGCCGATCAAGTGCCCGGTGGCGCCGCTCGAATTCTGCTTCCTGGCTGACTGGTACCTGCGGGAGCGGGGGGTGCGCGACGACATCGAATTGACCTACGTGACCCCGCTGGACGCGGCGTTCACCAAGCCGGTGGCGGCCCGGCGGCTGGGCGGGATGCTGGCCGACCGGGACATCGAGCTGGTCACCGAGTTCAACACCGGCGAGGTCGACGGCGCAGGAGGCCGGCTCGTCTCCTACGACGAGCGGGAGGTCCCCTTCGACCTGGCAGTGGTGATCCCGGCGCACAACGGCGCGCCGTGCATCGCCCGGTCCCCTGGTCTGGGGGACGAGTTGGGGTTCGTCCCGACCGACGAGCACACGCTCCAGTCCACGGTGGCGCCCGAGGTGTTCGCCGTGGGCGACGCCGCCTCCCTCCCCATCTCGAAGGCCGGTTCCGTCACCCACTTCGAGGGCGAGGTCCTGGTGGAGAACATCCAGCGCTTCCTGGCGGGCCGTCCCCTCGACGCCTCCTACGACGGCCACGCGAACTGCTTCATCGAGACGGGTTTCCACAAGGCGATGCTGATCGACTTCAACTACGAGGTCGAGCCCCTGCCTGGGCACTTCCCGGCCGGGGTCGGGCTGCCGCTGATGAAGGAGTCCCACTTGAACCACCTCGGGAAACTGATGTTCCAGTGGATCTACTGGCACAGCCTGTTGCCGGGCCGGGACATCCCCGGCATTCACAGCGCCATGCCGACCGCGGGCAAGAAGCAGCCCGTGGACGCCTAGAGAGGAGATTCCGTCATGACTGTCGACACCATCGCCGGGACACCGGTGGACGTCAACGAGGAGGGCTTCCTGACCGACCCGTCACAGTGGAACGAGGAGGTCGCCGTCGAGCTCGCCCGCCGTGAGGGCATCGACCCGCTGACCGACCGGCACTGGGAGGTCGTGCGGTTCATGCGGGCCGAATACGAGGCCAAGGGGACCGGTCCCACCGTACGGGTGCTGGGCAAGACGTCCGGTGTGCCGGTCAAGGAGCTCTACCAGTTGTTCCCGAAGGGCCCCGCCAAGCTGGCGGCCAAGATCGCCGGCATCCCGAAGCCCCGCGGCTGCATCTGAGGATCGGGGGCGGGGCAGTGGCACGTTGGCCACTGGGCGGGGTGCCACCGGCCGAGTAGGACGAACGAGAGGAGCACGCACCATGTGCGACACGATCGAGAAGGTGTCCATCATCATCTCCAAGGGGTCCCTGGAGGGCATCTACCCGGGCCTCATCATGGCCAACGGGGCAAGGGCGGAGGGTATCGAGGCCAACCTCTTCTTCACCTTCTTCGGCCTCGACGCGATCCATTCGAAGCGCCTCGAGCACATCAAGGTGGCCGCGGTCGGCAACCCCGGGATGCACATGGCCAGCCTGGTCGGAGTCCTGCCCGGGATGTCGGCCATCGCCACGCACATGATGGAGAAGAAGATGGCGGCCTTCGACATTCCCGACATCCCCGAGTTCATGGAGCTGATCGGGGACACCGGATGCGGCATGTACGCCTGCAAGGCGTCGGTCGACCTCTTCGGGTTTGCCGAGGGCGACTTCATCGAGCAGGTCCAGGGCATCATCACCGTGGGCGAGTTCTACGAGATCGCCGCCGGCGGCCAGATCATCTTCACCTGACCCCATCGCGGTCGGGCCTCGTCCGGGGACGCTCCCGGAAGTGGGAAACGATAATGATAATCATTATCGTTTCCTTGCTGCGCCCAGATCCCTTCGCCGGCGGTGCGTGGAGCGGGGGAACGGCCGGGGGATGCCTACAGAGTTGCTCTGATACCCTCGGGGGTATGTGCAGAGCCGTGACGTGCAGGAAGTGCGGGCAGCCGACCTGGAAGGGGTGCGGGTTGCACGTGGAGCAGGTGCTGGGCCACGTGGCCCCCGAGGACCGGTGCCACTGCGCCGCCGATGCCGCCACCGCGCCCAGGCGCCGCTGGTTCGGGCGCTGACGGCAGGGTTCAGTCCGTTCGTCGGGGCCGGAGCCCGTGGCCCGGTCGGCCGGAGCCGTCGTTGTCCGCGCCATCGACCACGACCTCGACCAGCGGTTCGTCTCGGTCGTCCCACTCGGTGCGCAGCGCCCGGGACATCACCGCGTGCTGCAGGTACAGGGTCGTGATGTAGGTGAGTTCGAGGATCTGCTCGTCGGGCAGGTTGGCCCGCAGGGCATCGAAGAGCCCGTCCGGGACCCGCCCGTGGTCGAGGGCGAGGCAGTCGGTGTAGGCCATGACCAGGCGCTGGACCTCGTCGAAGCAGCTGGCCGCGGCCCAGTGGGGCACCGCGGCGATGGCCTCTTCGGACACCTCGAGCGCCCGCAGCGACTTGCAGTGCTGGGAGTAGACGAACTGACTGCCCGACGCCCACCCCACCCGGGCCTGGGCCAGTTCGCGCAACACCGGGTCGAGCAGGCGCTTCGGGCTCTGGTAGAGGCCGAAGCCCTGGACGGCGTGCTCCAACACGTCCGGCACCAGGGCGAACACCGTCCACCAGTCGCCGGGCGTGCCGTCGGAGGTCCCGGGCTCGGCGACCGGGTCGCGGCCCTCGAAGAGCAGGTCGTACATGACGGTGACGATCGGCGCCTCCGCCTCGGACCGGGGCACCTGTCGCAGCCGTGGCACGGTCTCAGACCGCCGTGCGGTCGCCGGCCCGCGCCGGGGCGTGGCTGACGTCGGACGGGCCGAGCTCCCGGGTCCAGCACGCGAACTCGAGCAGGATGCCGTCGGGGTCCTGGAAGTAGATGGACCGTACGAACACCCCGGGGTGAACGTCGTCCGAGATCCCCCACTCGCTGTCGTCGTGGTTGGCGACGTCGGTGCAGTCCACCCCGGCCGCACGCAGGCGGTCCCGGTACTCGTCGATCTTCTCGGACGGCACGGCGAAGGCGACGTGGTTCATCGACCCGACGGCGCTGGTCAGGCTGCCCTGATCGGGGCGGCCGGCGGGCGCCGACACGCCGGGGACCCCGTCGGGCGCGTCGGGGAACCAGAAGAAGGCGAGAGCGTCGCCGCCACCGCAATCGAAGAAGAAGTGCTGGCCCATGCCGGCGGGCAGCTCGATGGTCTTGGTGAGCGGCATCCCGAGCACGTTCGTGTAGAAGTCGACGGTCCGCTCCATGTCCCGGCAGACCAGGGCCAGGTGGTTGATCCCCCGGAACTCGAAGCCTGCGCTCCCGGGGGCTGCGGAGCGGTCGTCGTGGGCCTGGGCCATGGGTGCTCCTCTCGGTGGGTTCGGGCGCCCGGGACAGGGCCAGAGCGCAGGTACGTCGGAGATCCACCGTAACCCCCGCGGGCCGGCCCGCGCCGGGCGCCGTCAGTCGTCGAGCAGTGCCAGGGCGTCGAGGTCGAGGGCTTGCTGGGCGTGGCGCCGCACGTTGGTGAGGAACATGCGGTCGCCACGCTCGGTCTGCTTCACCACCATCGACGCCCCGATGGCCATGAGCACACCGCCGAACGCCTCCCGTCGGAAATCGGTGCGCAGCGCCTCGAGCGGGTAGTCGCGGACGCCTCGGGCGACGAGCGCCCCGTGATACCCGGCGACCAGGTCGTCCCCGGCCGCCCGGCGCACCTCCGGCTCGAGGCTGCCTCCGACGAAGTAGGCCAGGTCGTAGGCGCCGGAGCCCCAGTTCACCGTCTGGAAGTCCACCACCGCCGGCTCGGGCCGGTCCGGGGTGAACAGGAGGTTGTCGAGCCGGAAGTCGGCGTGGACGAGGGTCCGCGGGCCCCGCGGCCGGGACAACCAGGAGCGGAGCCGGGGGACGAAGGCCTCGAGGAGCGCCCGGTGCTCGGAGCCGAGCCCGTCGCCGTAGCGCTCGAGGAACCCGGGGAACAGCCCGGTCACGAGCGCCGCGGTGAACTCGTCGCCCTCGGGCGACGCCCGGTCGATCCAGCCACTGGCGGCCAGGGCCGGATCCTCCCAGCACGGAGCGTGCAGGGCCGCCAGCTGGCTCAGGGCAGCGGCGGCCACGGTGGCGTCGCACCCCTCGATCTCGTCGCCCTGGGTGGCGTCGTCCAGGTCCTCCAGCAGAAGGGTGAACCACGACTCGGCGGGGTCGAGCGCGGCAAACAACAGCCGCGCCATCCGGGCGTGCACACGTGGCGCCACCTCGGCGTAGAACCGCACCTCGACCTCGTAGGCCCGCATCATCCGACCGGTGTTGAGGCTCTGCTCGTCCTCGGAGGCGAACTTGCCGACGACGCTGGCGGGACCGGCGCCATCCGGTTCGTAGGCCAGAGCGAAGCGCACCGTGTCCGCCATCTGCCCCGTGCCGACCGGAGTCGCCGAGACCCCGACCACGCGACCGTCCCGGGCCAGGAGCCCCCGGTCGTGCAGCACGGCGGTGAGCCAGGTGGCGTCGACGTCGGTAGCGGCGCGACGGACCTGGTCCCCCCCGGCGGCGCCCCCGGCCTGGCCGGTCACGTCCACTCCAGGTCGGAAGCGGCCCGATCGAGCAGGCGCTGGAGGTGCAGCCCCCGATGGATGTCGAGGGGGTGGGGGCGCCCGGCCGCAGTGGCCACGAACTCGTCGACGACCGTGGTGAGGACCGCGGGGTCGAACCCTGAGGTGTCGACCTCGAACACTCCGGTGTCCGTGTGCACCTCGACACCGGCACGGGGGTGGTCGACCGGGCTGTGCCCGGTGAGCGAGGCCTCGCTGACCGCCCCGCCCTCATGGTCGAGCAGGAGGCCCACCCACCGCCGCGGGTCGCCGTGGGCACGGATCCCCACGACGGGCCCGAGGGCGGCGTCGAGCAGGTCCACCACGTGGGGCCCGAGGTCGAAGAGCGGACCGTGGTCCAGCCGCCACGGCGTGGCGAACATGCCGCCCAGGAACCCGTCGGTCAAGAAGCAGCCCCGCCCGCCGATGGGCTGCCCAGCGACCGCCCCGGCCAACAGCACCCGGACGTCGGGCCGGTACCGCCAGGTGAGGAGTAGTTGGGTCGCGGCACCTGCCCGGTCGACCGCGGCGGCCAGCGCGTCCGCGGCAGCCAGGTCGAGTGCCACCGGCTTCTCGAGGAGGAGCGCCTTGCCTGCGCGCGCGGCCACCACGGCGAGGTCGGCCTGCACGTCCGGGGGGACGGCGAACGACACGGCGTCCACGTCCTCGAGGAGCCGCTCGAACGAGTCGTGCGCCTCGGCACCGAGGGGCGCCGCCACCTCCTCGGCCGCCCGGAGGCGCCTGCCCCATACGGCGCTGAGCGTGGTTCCCGGGTGGACGGCGAACATCGGGGCGTGGACGAGGCGCGCCCACGGGCCGGCCCCGACGACGCCCACCCGGAGCGGCGTGGTGTCGAGGGCAGCCGTCACGGGTCAGCCGACCGCCAGGACGGTGACGAAGTCCCGGGTCCACCCGGCCGTGTACTGGGTGGCCGGGCGGTTCTGGCCGGCGATCCCCGTAGTCAGCTGGCCGCCAGGCGACGGGGCCACGTCGATCTGCACCCATTCGGGGTTGATGTCGAGCTCCATGGCCGTGACCGCGCCGGCGGACACGAGGGCGCCGGCGATGTCGCTCGGCAGCGAGGTCATGCTCCCGGCGTAGAGGAGATCGCCGGCCGAGTCCTGGCCGAGCGCGCTACGGGCCACCGAGTTGCCCCCGCCGAGCGTGGCGCCCCATGCGGGGATGTCGGCGATGTTCGGGCTCGGTTGGCCGGCGACGACCAGCGGAGGGAGGTTCTGGCGCACGCTGGCCACCTGCTCACCCTTGGTCGGCACCCCCTGGCCCCAGACCCCCACGTGGCCGGTTCCGTCGGTGTCGATCACGAGGCTGGCGTAGCCGTTCTGTAGCGGGAGGAGGACCTGGCCGTTCAGTTCGAAGCCCCCCGCTCCCGCGGTCGACTCGAAGCCGCCGTTGAACGCGGCGAGCAGGGTGGCCGTCTCGTTGGGCCCGATGGTCGACCCGCTGTCGGCCGACACCACGGCCGAGCCACGCGGTGGGTCGCTGCTGCCTACGTGGAGCCCGTAGTGGGTCTGGCCGGCACGGAACCGGTAGATCGTGACGGAGTGGCCGTCGGGCTCGGTCACGGTCTCGCTGTCCACGGCGATGGCCCCGCCGTTGCGGGACACGACGGTCCACCCTGGCTGCTCGGTCGTCGTCGTGGTCGTCGGGGGCACCGTCGTGGTCGTCGTGGTCGGCGCCGCGGCGCCCGACGAGCACCCGGCGAGGGCGAGTGCGGCGAGCGCGAGTGCGGCGGTCCGGGCAGATCGGACGGCCCTGCGCCGGGTCGCGGGGGCGGAGGTGGAGCGGGAGTGCGGCACGGGGGAGGAGCTTACGAGACAGGTGGTCCGGCCAGGGGCCACGGGAGGGGCGGGCCAGTCCGCGGGCCGGGGTGGCGTGGTCAGTCGATGCCGGCGAGCCGGGGGGCGATGGCCAGCCCACCGTCCACCCGGAGCACCTGGCCGTTGACGAACGCAGCGCTGTCCGAGAGGAGAAAGCCGACGACGTGGGCTATGTCGTCCGGCGTGCCGAGCCGCCCGAGCGGGTTCTGCTCGGCCAGGCGGAGCCTGCCAGCCTCAGGCACACCCCGGGCGGCCGTCTCGGTCAGGATGAAGCCCGGCGCCACCACGTTGCAGCGGATCCCGTCGCGGCCGTACCGGGCGGCCACGTGCCGGCCCAACTGCTCGATGGCCGCCTTCGACACCCCGTAGGCGACCCGTCGGTGCTCGCCGATGGACGCCGAGCCGGAGGAGATCAGGACGATGGCACCGCCGCCCCGGGCCCGCATCCGTGGCAGGACCTCGCGTACGAGGACGAGGCCCCCGGTGGCGTTGGTGCGCAGGACCCGGTCCCAGGTGTCGAGGTCGACCTCCTCGGCGTCGCGGTCGGTCCGGAAGTCGGTCCACGCCGCGTTGTGGTCGAGCAGGTCCACGCCGCCGAAGTGTGCTCCGACCGCCGCCACCATGGCGGCGACGGCATCGGGCTCGGCCACGTCGCAAGGCAGCCCCACGGTGTCGTGCCCGGCCCCGCCGAGGGCCTCGGCGACCGCCTGCGCCCCGTCGCCGTCCTTGTCGGTCACGGCGACCCGTGCGCCCAGGACGGCCAGATGGGCGGCGGTGGCGGCCCCGATGCCCCGCGCCGCGCCGGTCACGATCGCCACCCTGCCGTCGAGCGCTCCCGGTGCGGGGACGCCGGTCATGGCTGCCGCCACCGGCCGGATCCCCAGCCGTGCGCCGCGGGTGGCACGGGGGCTTCCCGGGTGGTCATGGAAGCACGGTAGCGAACCCGAGGGGTGCTGCGCACCGGGCGCCGACGCGAGCAAGCGCCCGTCCCACAGATCGGCGGGGAGCGGGCGCTCGGCTCATGTTGTACTCCGAGAGGTGGCGGCGGAAGGGAGTGGCTCCCAGGGAACTCCTACGTTCCCGTCACGGCAGGACCCATACTGCGGATCACGTGCTCTGGACGAACCTGGGCCTACGGTCGAACGACCGTCGATCCCTCGCCGCCCGCTCTCAGAACGGGCAACCTCTGCGACATCGCATAGGCGCCTCCTCGGGGATTCTGGCGAACCCCTCGTGTCCCACGGTACGGATCGGCGCCGTGGAATTGCAGAGGCGAAGGTCCCGTCCAGGTGGTGGTCGGGACGGGACCCCGGACCGGTACCCTCCGAACGACCGGCAGCCACCGGCCGGAGGGGAACCCAATGACCGACAGACTCGAGGCACTGGGGAGCTCCGTGGACCGGCTCCGCACCGTCGTCGACGGGCTCGATGCCGCCCACCTGACCGACAGCGCCTACCCGTCCGGGTGGACGATCGCCGACGTGCTGTCGCACCTCGGCTCCGGCGCCGAGATCCTCCTCGGCAGTCTCGAGGACTCGCTTGCCGGGACCCCCTCGCCCGACGGCGCGGCCAAGGTCGTGTGGGACGAGTGGAACGCCAAGGCGCCCGTGGAGCAGGCGGCGGACGCCCTTGCCGCGGATCGGGCGATGCCGGACCGTATCGACGGGCTGAGCGACGACGAGTGCACCCGGTTCCGCTTCGCCATGGGCCCGATGGAGTTCGACCTCGACGGGTTCGTCGGGCTCCGGCTCAACGAGCACGCCCTCCACCTGTGGGACATCGAGGTGGCGCTCGACCCGAGCGCGACGATCGCCCCGGGCTCGGTGGCTGCCGTGGTCGACAACCTCGGGCTGATCACGCGGTTCACGGCCAAGCCGGTCGGCGAGGCCCGCTCCGTCACCGTGGCCACCACCGGCCCGCAGCGCTCACTCGTGCTGGCGCTCGGACCCGACCAGGTGGAGCTTTCCGCCGCGGACCCGTCCGCGGCCGTCGACCTGGTGCTGCCCGCCGAGGCGTTCGTGCGCCTCGTCCACGGTCGGCTCGACCCCGACCACACGCCGCCGGTCGAGGGGATCGTCGACCCGGACGAGCTGCGGTCCGTGTTCCCCGGCGCCTGACGGCAGCGGGCACCTGCTCAGCCGGCGACGAGGGGCGGACGGGCCACGGCGAACATGGCCAGACAGCCCAGCACGGTGACCAACGTCCACGAC
>JADGOH010000164.1 GCA_017883025.1 Acidimicrobiales bacterium | reverse complement strand
TCGGTCGTCCGTGACGGCACGACCATCCTCGACGACGTGTCGTGGTCGGTCGGCTCGGGGGAACGGTGGGCGCTGCTCGGACCCAACGGGTCGGGCAAGACGACGCTGCTGCGGGTGGTCGGCGCCGGCCTGTGGCCGACCAGCGGCACGGTCGAGATCCTGGGGGAGCGTCTGGGCCGGGTCGACATGCGCGAGCTCCGGCGGCGGATCACCATGGTCAGCGCGTCGGTGGCCCGCAACCTGCGCCCGGGCCAGTCCGCGCTTGATGTCGTGCTGACGGGCCGCCACGGCGCCCTCGAGACGTGGTGGCACGACTACACCGACGAGGACAGTGCCCAGGCCGCCTCGCTGCTCGACCTGGCCGGGTTCGGCGGTCGCACGTTCGCGACGCGCGCCTTCGGGCTGCTGTCCGAGGGGGAGCGCCAGCAGGTGCTGCTGGCCCGGGCGCTGATGGGGGAGCCGGAGCTGATCCTCATGGACGAGCCCGCCGCCGGCCTGGACCTCGGCGCCCGCGAGCGTCTGTTGAGCCGGTTGGCGGCGTTGTCGGCCGATCCGGCCGTCCCGCCGATGGTGCTGGTCACCCATCACCTCGAGGAGATCCCGCCGGGCGTCACCCACGCCGCCCTCTTGCGGGACGGCCGGATGGTGGGCGCCGGGACGGTCGACGACGTGCTGACCGACGCCGCCGTGTCGGCCGCCTTCGGGGTCGAGGTGACGGTCGAGCGCCGGGCCGGTCGGTGGCGGGCCGTGGCGGCTACACCCGGAGCGTGACGGGATCCCACCGGCTCCGTCCGACTGCCCTCCGTGGGGAAGAGCGGCACCGTGGGCGGTGTTGCACCAGTTGAGCGCCCACGGGCGCCAACGCCGCTTCCTGAGGAGTCCCCATGCCCGAAACCGCCGCTGAACACACCGTCGCCGACTTCTGGTTCGATCCACTCTGTCCGTGGGCGTGGATCACGTCGCGGTGGATCCTGAACGTGGCCGAGGTCCGCGACCTCGAGGTGCGTTGGCACGTCATGTCGTTGGCCGAGCTGAACGCGGGTCGCGACGACCTTCCCGAGCAGTACAGGGAGCAGTTGCACAAGGCGTGGGGCCCGGTGCGGGTCGTGGTCGCCGCCGAGCGGGCCCACGGGTCCGAGATCGTCGGCCCGCTGTATACCGCCATCGGGACCCGGTTCCACGTGCAGGGCGAGGACCGCGACCACGACACGCTGGCGAAGGCGCTGGCGGACGTGGGCCTGCCTGTCGACCTGGCCGACGCCGTCGACACCGACACCTACGACGAGGCACTGCGGGCCTCCCACTACGACGGCATGCGCCGGGTCGGGACGGAGGTCGGCACGCCGGTCATCGCCGTCGGCGAGGTGGCCTTCTTCGGCCCGGTGGTCACGCCGGCGCCGAAGGGCGAGGCCGCCGGGCGATTGTGGGACGGGGTCCTCGTCGTGGCGGGTACGCCGGGCTTCTTCGAGATCAAGCGCACCCGCGACGTCCCTCCGTCGTTCGACTGATCCGGCCCACCGCCGGGGACGGCGGGCGATGCCGTCAGCTGACCAACGACAGGACGAGGAGCCCCTGGGCCAGGTGGTAGGTGACGTGGACGGCCACGTTGCCGTGCCGGAACGGCCGGACGAACCGGTTGAGGGCGAGGACCGTGTCGGACACCACGAACAAGGCGGCTCCGGCGGTGGCCGCAGGCACCCCGACATTGGCCGCCAGGACGGCCATCGTGGCGATGGCCACCAGGTAGACCGCCACCGGCGCGACGAGCTCACGGTGCCCGTCGCGCACCAGTGACCGGAAGATGAGGAACGCCGGCCACGCCGCCGCCGCCGTCACCACGACGGCGGCCAGGGCCAGGCCCGTCGTCGAGAAGGCGAAGGGGGGGCTGCCGGCCGGCGACGGCGGCTGCAGCAGGCCGACGATGAAGAGGACGTGGCCGACCAGGAACGCGGACAACCCGGCCACGAACAGGTCCTTCGGAAGCATCAGGAGCACGTCACCCAGCAACGAGCAGGCCAGGGCGGCCACGAACCACCAGCGGCGGTGGACCAGGTCGGTGTGGTCGGCGGGAAGTACCGCCGCGGCCAGGGTCAATGCCGCCAGCACCGCCGGTTTGGCCGCGAACTCGCCCCGGCGGTCGCCGCGGGCCACGGCGACCCAGTCGACCACGGCCGCCAGCGCGGCCACGCCGATGAGGATCCAGAACGCACGCACGACGCCGACGCTACCGGCGGAGACGTGCCCCCACGGGGAGCATCCACCACTGCGGAATTCGCCGTCGGTACCGTTTGGCCTGGCGAGTCTCGGTGAAGGAGGTGGTGCCCGTGGTGCTGGTGATCATCATCCTGGTGGCGTGGGCCGTCATCCTGGGTCCCAGTCTGCTCAAGCGCCGTGCTCGCGGCGGCGACCACTCGATCACCCACTTCCAGCACCAGCTCCGGATCCTGGAGCACTCCACACCCGAGCCCCTGGTCGCCCCCGCCTACCGGCTGCGGACCGTCGACGAACGCGGCACGCCGACCGCCATCACCTATCCGGACTGCAGCACCCCGCCGAAGCTCACCGTCGTAGGGGCGAAGGAGCTGCCCCGTCCCGCGCTCGCCTTCCTGGGCGAGCCGGCACCGGAACCGGTCGAGGCCCCGATGGCCCAGGTCCCGGTGATCGAGGCCCCACGGGGGCCTCAGGACCGCACGGTGCTCCACGGAGACGACGTCGGGTACCTCGACGAACGGGTCGAACTCGCCGTCGCGCCCGGACGGCCCCGGCCGCCACGCTCCGAGTGGACAGGGTTCGCGCCGCCGCCGGTGGAGTTCGACGACGACGACGACGACCACCGAGCCGAGAGCTTCGCCCGCCAGCAGGCCCGGCGCCGCCGACGTGACACGCTCGCCGTGCTGGCTGCGGTCTTCCTCACCACGCTGGTGTTCGGAGCCGTCACCGGGGCCTCGGCCCTGTGGGCGCTGTGCGCACTGGACGCGGTGGCCCTCGCCGCCTACGTGGCGGTGCTCGTCCACCTGCAGCGACTGGCGGTCGAGCGTGAGCGCAAACTGCACTACATCGACGGGCGCGACCGGGCCCGCGGGCCACGCGCCGGGGGACTGCCGACCCAGGTCAGCGGCCGCTACGCCCACCCGTCGAACCAGCAGGCCGTGGCGCACTGATCGTCCCGTCACGGCGGAACCCGCATTGGTAGGGTCTCCCCATGACCCACGACACCCGTGCAATC
>JADGOH010000042.1 GCA_017883025.1 Acidimicrobiales bacterium | reverse complement strand
TGATCGAGATCGTGTTCCAGCGCGGCATCTCCCTGGTCCCGAACTCGATCGTGTCCGTCACCAGGCGCAGTGACGGCTCCGGCGGGAAGAGGAACTCCTTCTGGGCGACGTACTCCTTCAGGATGTCGTTCTGGATGGTGCCGCCCAGCAGCTTGGGGTCGACGCCGTCCTCCTCGGCGACCAGTTGGTAGAACAGCAGCAGGATGGCGGCCGTGGCGTTGATGGTCATCGACGTGGTGACCTTGTCGAGCGGCAGGCCGGCGAGCAGGGAGCGCATGTCCTCGAGGGTGTCGATGGCCACGCCGACCTTGCCGACCTCGCCCTCGGAGCGCGGGTGGTCCGAGTCGTACCCCATCTGGGTGGGCAGGTCGAAGGCGCACGACAGGCCGGTCTGGCCGGCGTCGAGCAGGAACTTGAACCGCTCGTTGGTGGCCTCGGCCGTGCCGAAGCCGGCGTACTGACGCATCGTCCACAACCGGCCCCGGTACATGTCGGGACGGATCCCCCGGGTGTAGGGGAAGGTGCCGGGTGTGCCCAACTGCTCGGCCGGGTCCCAGCCGCTCAGGTCGTCCGGTCCGTAGACCTGATTGATGGTGATGCCGGAGTCGGTGACGCGCTCGGCCGAGGGCTTGCCGGAGGTGTGGTCGGATGCCATGGCCACAGGTTACGGTCTCCGTGCACAGGGGGGTATTTGGCGGGTCCGTCCCGCTGCACCTGTCGGCACACCGCGTCCCGGCGACGACGCCGCGCCGTGACTCAGCTGGCCGGCGCCTCGACCACGTGGGGCATGCAGAGGTCGTCGTACTCGGCGATCACGATCTCACCGGCATCCGGGCCGCACGCCGGGCAGCCCGGATCGCGGCGGACCTTGAAGGTCCGGAAGCTCTGCTCGAGCGCGTCGTAGGCCAGGAGTCGGCCCTGCAGTGTGTCGCCGATGCCGAGGAGCACCTTGATGGTCTCGACCGCCTGGAGGGAGCCCACGATGCCGGGGAGCACGCCGAGCACGCCGGCCTCGGAGCAGCTCGGGGCCAGCTCGGCCGGCGGCGGTTCGGGCAGGAGGCACCGGTAGCACGGGCCCTCGTAAGGGTTGAAGACGGTCGCCTGGCCCTCGAACCGGAAGATGGAGCCGTGGATCACGGGGATCCGCTTGATCAGGCTGGCGTCGTTCACCAGGTACCGAGTCGGGAAGTTGTCGGTCCCGTCCACGATGACGTCGTAGCCGTCGATGATGTCGAGGATGTTGTCGGCGCCCAGACGGACGTCGTAGGTCACCACGTCGACGTCGGGGTTGATCAGCGTGAGCGTCTTCTTGGCCGAGTCCACCTTCCGCTCGCCGATCCGGTCCGTGTTGTGGAGGATCTGGCGCTGCAGGTTGGAGGCGTCGACCACGTCCATGTCGATGATGCCGAGGGTGCCGACGCCGGCCGCTGCCAGGTACAGGGCGGCAGGTGAGCCGAGACCCCCGGCGCCGAGGAGGAGGACCTTGGAGTCGAGCAACTTCAGCTGGCCGGTCTCACCGACCTCGGGCAGCAGGAGGTGGCGCTGGTAGCGGTTGCGCTGCTCGGGGGACAGCGTCCGCGGCGCGGACCAGGCCCGTCCCTCGTCTTTCCACCGGTTGAACCCACCCATGACCGAGGCGACGTCGGTGTACCCGAGTTGCTGCATGGTGTCGGCGGCGAACGCAGAACGCACGCCGCCGGCGCACAGGACCAGCACGTGGGCCGACTTGTCGGGGATCCGGCCCTCGATCGAGGACTCCAGGTTGCCCCGCGGCAGGTGGACCGAACCGGCCAGCGCGCCCTGCTCGTACTCGTCGGGCTCGCGTACGTCGAGCAGGATCGAGCCGGGGCGGGACAGCTCCTCCTCGGCCTCGGCGGTGGTGATCTCACGGACGGCGGCCTTGGCGGCGGCCAACATCTCTCGGAAGGTGGGCACGGCGGTCTCGTTTCCTCGGTCGGCTGCGCTACGACAGGCATAAACACTACCAGCGGGGTCGACATTCCCTCACCTGCGGAAACGGCTTCGCTGCGGGGATCCCGGGCCCTGTGCCGGACCGGTCCGCCCCTCTTGACCGGTCGGCGTGCCGATCCTGGACCCGTCGGGTCCGTCAGGCCGGGCGGACGGCGCTCGGCGGCGGGATCGTCCCCGCTCCGGTCGACAGGCACCCGGCCAGCACCGACGGGTCGGCCGACGCCGCAAGCTTCGGCGGCTTCAGGAACCTCGGCGGACGCGACAGGTCCACCGAGTCGAGGAGGTCGTCGGCGGCGGCGTCCCGATTCGTCAGGGCGGGCAGGTTCCACTTCGTCTCGATGAGCTTGAGCACCGAGGTGTGGTCGTGGACCACGTGGGACACGTAGTCGGGCTTGGCATAGGGCGACACGATGCCGGCGGGCACGCGGAAGCCGTAGCGGTCGAACGACCCCGGTGTGCCCCCGGCCGGCACGTCGGGCGGAACTGCGTCGGGCACCGCGGCGGCAGGCGGCGGCACGTGGTCGTAGTACCCGCCCGACTCGTCGTAGCACCACACCAGCAGGGTGTGCGGCCACTGGGGTGAGGCGAGGACGGCATTGACCACCTGCGCCAGGAACTGGTCCCCGTACTGCACGTCCTGCGGGTCCTCCTGCGACTGCTTGTCGAAGTCGGGGTCCACCAGGCTCACGGCGGGCAGTGTCCCGGCGGCGGCGTCTGCCAGGAACGCGGCGTTCGACGCCAGGTGCGAGGTGAATCCGGGGAGCGCGGCCTGGTACGACCAGATCAGCGTCGACGGAAGCGACGAGTAGTAGTTCTTCCACGAGATCCCGTGGGTGTCGAGGGCCTGGAAGACGGTGCCGTTGGGTGGGGCCGCCGACGGGAACGTGTCGCCCAGCAGCCCCAGCGACGTGCCGGCCATGAGGAAGCGGCGGTTGGGGTAGGTCTGCGCCCCGACCGAGCAGAAGTAGCGGTCGCACACGGGGAACGCCGCCGCCAAGGAGTTGGTGAACGGGAGGATCGAGGGCTCGATGTAGCCCATTGACACCGGGCCGCTCTGACTGGCGGCGAACCCGTCGAGCTTGCCGCCGGCATAGGAGTCCCAGAAGGCGTCCCACGTGTTGTACGGGTGCCCTTCAGGCTGACAGGGGTTGGGCATGGGGAAGGCTCGGAGGACCGAGTCCCCTCCCGACGGCGGGATCACCGACGTCGACGGCCACGGATTGGTGGCCGTCGGCGTGCCCCCCTTGCCGAGCACGAACCCCTCGCCCCGGCCACGCTGCATCCCGAGCACGTTGTCGTAGGAGTGGTTCTCAAGCATGACGACGACGATGTTGCGGATGAGCGGAAGTTGGTCGGTGCCGGCGGCGGCCCCCGGGTTCGGCAGCGTGCCCACTCCGGACTGCTTCGCCCTTGCCGCGGTAGAGGACGTCGTCGTCGGGCCGGGCGAACCCGAGGACGACGAGCAGGCGGCGAGCCCGACGGCAGCCGCTCCCGCGAAGCCCCCCAGGAGTGCCCGACGCGACACCCGCTGCGGCTGGTCCATGGTGCGACCCTAACGAGGACGGCTCCCGCCTACAAGCGATGAGGGCCCGCCCAGAACGTCAGGCGACGGGCGGTAGCGTTCGCCTGGTGGAACTGAGCGAGGCAGTCGGACGGCGACGCATGTCCCGCAATTTCACGGGGGCGCCCCTCGACCCGACCGAGGTCGACACCTTGCTGGACCTGGCCCTGCGGGCGCCCTCGGCCGGCAACACCCAGGGCCGCGAGTTCCTCGTCCTGGAGGGCCCGGGCGAGACCGCCCGCTATTGGGACGCCACCACCGACACCGCCTGGCGTGAGCGGTCACGCAGGTTCGCCGGGCTGTCCAGGGCCCCGGTGGTGGTGCTGGCCTTCAGCGATCCCGATGCCTACGTCGAACGGTACCGGGAGCCGGACAAGGCCCGGGCCGACGGGGCCGAGGTCGAGTGGGTCGTCCCCTATTGGCACGTGGACGCCGCCTTCGCTGTGCAGACCCTGCTGCTGGCCGCGGTCGACCGGGGCGTCGGGGCGGCGTTCCTCGGCAACTTCCGGGGCGAGGAGGAGCTGAAGCGGTCCCTCGGCGTTCCCCCGTCCCGGCGGTGGCTGGGGGCCGTGCTGCTGGGCGAGCCGTCCCTGCCCGACCCTCCGTCGGCGTCGGCAGCCAGGCCGCGACGGAGGGTGGACCAGGCCGTCCATCGGGGAAGGTGGTAGGCGGGCAGGCGGCACGAGCGGCGCAGGAGTCCGAGCACGCACGGTTCACCGGGCATACGATGCGTTTCAGCCGGCGGCCCTGTCGAACGCGGGTCGCATCCCGTCGGCCCGAGCACCACCGACGACCTGACGCCATCCCCCTGGAGCGACCATGACCGATACCGCCACCGACCCCGTCGTCCGAACCGAGGGCCCGCCCGGTGCCGAGCCGACCGCCACGCCCCCGCCGGGCACCGGCGGCCACGGTCCCCCGCCGGTGCCGAACTTCAACATCGTGCCGGTGCGGGCGCTACCCATCGTGGCCGCCGTGCTCATTGCCCTGGTCGTCGTCATCGCCACCAACAACCTCTGGGGCCTGACCTTCTTCCACGTGGCCGGCGGAGGACTGTGGACGAGCCTCGACCTCTTCCTCGGCCTCGTGCTGGGCCCGATCATGGGCGCCCTGTCGATCCCGGCCCGGGTCGAGTTCACCACCCGGTTCATGCCGAAGATGCTGCTCATCATGCCGACGCTGGTGATCATGACGCTCGCCGGCGGCTTCCAGCTGGCCCGCCATGTCGGCAACCTCTCTGCCTCCTACCCCCACCACGGGTGGCTCGTGGCCTCGTACATCATCGTCGGGGTGATGTCGGTCATCGCCCTCGGACTGCTCGAGCCCGCCAACCTGGCCGTCCTCTTCGAGCTGAAGAAGCCCCGGCCGAACGGTGAGCGGATCGGGCGCCTCATGAAGGTGTTCATCTTCACGGCGGGGATCACGGGGCTGATGCAGATCGCCACCATCCTGATCATGACCTTCCTGGCGAGCCGATGACGACGGCCGCCGCCACGCCGCCGCCGGGCTTCGGCGAGCCCGACACCGAGGACCTCCGGCAGGCCGACCTGCCACCGGTCATGCCCATCGCCATCGGCACCCTCGTCCTGATCGTCTCCGGCGGGATCCTGGTTGCCGCCCAGTACGGCCGGTCGCCGAACCTGACCCTGCCCACGGTGCTGCTCGGTGCAGCCGCACTGCTGCTCGCCGTGAACGCCGTCCTGCTGTCCCGGGTCAAGGTGTTCGCCTGGCCGGTGTTCTTCCGGGTCTTCGGCTGGGGGCTCCTGGCATACGGCGTGATCACCGGGATCCTCGAATTCGTGTTCGTCTTCGATCACACCCCGGCCCGGCTGCTCACGCTGTTCAGCGCCATGCTGCTGCTCTTCGCGATCGACGTGCCGCTCATGCTGGCGTACTCGGTGGGGCGCTGGCAGCCGGTCGACACCGACTAGGCCCCTCGACACCCGGGCTCCGTCGCCTACCCGAGCCGACCGGGCCCTCGGCAAGGTGTCCGGCAAGCACCGTCTCGCAGGCTCCTCGGACCCGAACGACCCGCCACGCCCACCGGCATGGCCCGGGTCCCGACCCGAGGAGTCCGAAGTGCCCACGCCCACCGTCATCCCCACGCCGCCACGCCCCCTCCGCCCGGTGGTCTCCCGCCCCGACGCCGCGGGCTCCCCGCCCGGCAGCCCGACGCTGCGGATCGTGCCCTGGGTGGACCCTGTGGCCGACCCCCACGGCGTGCACCCGTGCAGTAGGTACGTGGAGCTCTACTGGCTGGGCATCGTCGGCCCGAGCACGACCTGGCTGCTGCGCCGACTCAACTACGGCCTCGAGGTCCACGGGGACGGCTACGACCTCAACCTGCCCGACACGGCACGATCGCTCGGGCTCGGCGACAAGATGGGCAAGAACTCGCCGTTCCGCCGGGCGCTGGCCCGACTGATCACCTTCGAGCTGGCCCGCTCACAGGGCCCGGGAGAGCTGGCCGTCCGAACGCGCATCCCCCCGCTGCCGCTGCGACACCTCAGCCGGTTGCCCGACTCGCTCCAACGCAGCCACCGCCGCTGGATCGCAGAGCAGCAGCTTCCCGAGGTCGAGCAGATGCGGCGCCGAGCGCTCCGGCTGGCGACCGGCCTGGCCGACACGGGACACGACCGGGCGACGATCGAGCGACGCCTCGCACAGTGGCAGTTCCACCCGGCCGTCGCCTTCCATGCTGCCGGCGCCGCATGCGACGGTCGGGGCGATCAGGATCTCACCGCTCCGGGCGGCGGCGCCCGGACGGGCCAGCACCGTCCGGCCCTCCCGCTGCTGCCGCATCTGCCCGTGCGCGCCTGCGCGCCGGACCTGCCGGACGGGTCCGGCTGACGGCGGGTCTGCCGGCCCGGCCACTCGTCCCCCAACCGCCGGGTCAGCCCGGCTCGGCCTCGTGGCCCGCCGGCGTCAGTCCCCAGTAGGTGTCGACCGGCTCCATCTCGCCCTTGACCACCCTGTCGATCATCCGGCAGATGGGAAGGTCGAGACCGTGCCGCTCGGCCAGTTCGAGGGCCACGTTGGCGGTGTTCACGCCTTCGGCCACCATGTGCATCTCGTCGAGGATATCGGCGAGCTTGCGCCCCTTGCCCAGCTGCTCGCCCACGGCACGGTTCCGGCTGTGGGGGCTGACGCAGGTGGCGATCAGGTCGCCCATGCCCGCCAACCCCGCGAAGGTCGCCGGCTTGGCCCCCATGGCCTCGCCCAGGCGGATGAGCTCGGCAAGGCCCCGGGACATCACCGCGGCCCGGGTGTTGTCGCCCACGCCGAGGCCCTCCCCCATGCCCGCCGCGATGGCGATCACGTTCTTGAGGGCGCCGCCCAGCTCGCACCCGATGACGTCGTCGTTGACGTAGACCCGGAAGACGCCCCGGGTGAAGACGGCCTGGATGGCGCTGGCCACCTCGAGGTCTTCGGTGGCGATCACGGCGGCGGCGGCCTTGCCGGACAGGATCTCGCTGGCGATGTTGGGTCCCGTCAGCGCGGCCACCGGGTGCCCGGGCACGACCTCCTTGATGACCTCGGTCATCCGCAGGTGCGAACCGCGCTCGAGTCCCTTCGACAGGCTCACGACCGGGATCCAGGGGCGCATGGAGGGCGCCGCGTCGGCGAGGACCCGGCGCAGGCCCGAGGTCGGCACCCCCAGGACGACCAGATCCGCACCGCACACGGCCTCCTCGAGGTCCGCGGTCGCCCCTAACGCTGCGTCGAGGCCGAAGCCGGGCAGGTAGGCCGGATTCTCGTGATCCTCCCGGACGGCCCTGGCGACCTCCGGGTCACGGGCCCACAGCAGGGTTTCGTGCCGGGGCGCAACGAGCGACGCCACGGTCGTGCCCCACGACCCTCCCCCGAGGACTGCGATCTTCACGAGGCAGACGGTAGTGCAGGGGCCGGCCGGTTTCCCGGTTCGTCCGAAGGGACCGGCTCAGTCCCTCGGCCGGGTGGCCAGCCAGCGGGCGAACTCCTCGGAGGTGGCGAGCGCCACGAGGGTGCGGACGCCGAACCCGGTCCCGCCTTTGGAGTTGTAGCCGCGGTTGTCGTCAGTGCGCGAGGGGCCGGCGATGTCCAGGTGGGCCCACGGCACGTCGGACACGAACTCCTGGAGCAGCAGCGCGGCGGATATGGTCCCGGCCTGGCCCGGGCGTCCCGTGTTCTTCATGTCGGCCACCTCGGACTCGATGTGGGCGGAGTAGTCCTCGTGGAGGGGTAGGGGCCACAGGGGCTCCCCCGCCCGGGCACCGGCGGCCTGCACCGTCGCCACCAGCTCCTCGTCGTTTCCGAGCAGGCCGGCGATCTCCTTTCCCAGGGCCACCACGGCGGCGCCCGTCAGAGTGGCCAGATCGATCACGGCGTCCGGGCCGGCCTCGACGGCCAACGCAAGTCCGTCGGCGAGGATCAGGCGTCCCTCGGCGTCGGTGTTGAGGACCTCGATGGTCTTGCCGCTGCGGGTGGTGAGGACGTCGCCGGGCTTGATGGCAGTGCCGCTCGGCAGGTTCTCCGTCATCGGCGCCCAGGCCGTGATCGGGGTCCGCCCGCCCATGGCGGCGACCGCCTCGAGGGCGGCGAGGACCGCTGCAGCCCCGCCCATGTCGGTCTTCATCGTCTCCATGCCGGCCGCCGGCTTGATGGAGAGCCCACCCGAGTCGAACGTGATCCCCTTGCCCACGAGTGCGAGATGCGGCACCCGGCCGTCGAACTCGAACGGGTCGTCGGGGCGGTACTCGACGCGCACGAGGCGGGGGGGCCGTTCCGAACCGGCCGCCACCCCGAGCAGGCCACCGAGGCGCTCGTCGGTGATCCGCGCCTCGTCCCACACCTCCACGCTGATCGCCGGATTCGAGGCGAAGCGCTCACTCACGACGTCGGCGAACCGCTCCGGGGTGAGCGACCCGGCCGGCTCGTTCACCAGGTCGCGGGCGAGTGCCACCGACCTGGCCACCTGGGCGCCGCGCGCCGCCCCCTCGGCGACGGCGACCGGATCCCCGCCGCGCAGTACCAGGGCACTCAGGCCCGGGGACGGATCGGCGCTTCGGTAACCGTCGAACCGGTAGGAGGCGAGCGATCCGCCCTCGGCGGCGGCCGCGGCCACATCGGCAGCCGGCACTCCGGCGACGTCCGGCAGCGCGAGCAGCGCTGTGCCGCCAGAACCGGCGGATCGCACGAAACCGGCCGCGGCCCGACGCACCGTCTCCCGACCCTTGTCGCCGGCGAGCGCAGCGACAGGCCCCAGGCCGACCAGGACCACGTCGGGGGCCGGCGCCGCGCCGGTGGCGGCGTTGGGCGACCGCAGTACCAGGATCTGGGCCGCCTTGCCGGTGAATCCCTGGCGCTCGCACCACCGGGCGTCCAACACTGCCGGTAGGTCCACGCCGTCAACGCCGCCCCGATCGATGGCGACGACCGGGCCGTCGCCGGAGCTGTGGACGGGGACGCCCACGGCGGCCAGTTCGGCGGGAAGTCCGGCTGCGGACAGTGTGGTCACGTCGATCACGTCAGTGCTCCAGATGGCTCGGTCGGCGGGTCGTTCGATGGGGGCGGTGTTCCTGCGGGTCGGGTCGTTCGATGGGGAAGAGGCGTGTGCAAGTCGGGTGGTCCGGCGGTGGCCGTCCGTCGACGGACCCGGTCAGCCCGGAGCGCCGTCGACACCGTCGTCGGCCGCCCGGCGCGGGGCGCCGCGGGCCAGCAGGTGGTCCTGGCCCTCGGCCCAGCGCGCCAGGGCCCACAGCAGGTCGGACAGCCGGTTCAGGTAGAGGCCGACCAGGGAGTCCTCGATCGGTGACGAGACGAGGAGGCGCTCGGCGCGGCGCACGATCGTCCGGGCCAGGTCGAGCGCGGCCGAGGCCCGGTTCGCCCCGGGCACCACGAACTCCGTCGGCATGGCCACCCGGGCGATCAGTCCGTCGATTCGCTCCTCGAGCGCCGTCACCATCTCCTCGGTCACCAGCGTCTTGCCCGCAACCAGCTTGGGACGGTGGGACGGGTCGGTGGTCACCTCGGCCATCAGGACGTACAACTCACGCTCGAGGTGGGTCAGGAGATCGTCCAGCTCCGAACCGGGACCGGCCTCGGCCCGGGCCAGACCCATTGCCGCCTGGGCCTCGTCGACCGTGCCCGTGACCTGCATCATCGGGGCGTCCTTGCTGATCCGACCCCCGTACAGGAGGCCCGTCGTCCCGTCGTCGCCGGTGCGGGTGTAGATCTTCAGCACGGTGTCCTCACGGCTCCGATGCTAAACGAACGACATCGCCGTCCCGTCGCCCGCGCCCGTTCTGACGACTTCGGGCCAGGACGCGCTCGTCCCCGGTATCGTTGGAGGGCTATGGCCGCCCACCGCACCGAATCCAGCTATCTCCAGGCCGTTTCCGAGCGCGTCGTCATCTTCGACGGCGCCATGGGGACCAACCTGCAGTTGGCCGGCCTGACCGCAGACGACTTCGGCGGCCCCGACCTCGAGGGCTGCAACGAGCTCCTCGTCGTTACTCGGCCCGACGCCGTCGAACAGGTACACCGGTCCTTCTACGAGGTCGGCTGCGACGTGGTCGAGACGGACACCTTCGGCGCCTTCGCCCCCGTCCTCGCGGAGTACGGGCAGGGCGACAGGGTGCGAGAGCTCAACCTGGCCGCCGTGCAGCTGGCCCGGAACGCCGCCGAGGAGTTCGCCACGTCGGACCGGCCCCGCTGGGTGGCGGGCAGTATCGGCCCCGGCACCAAGTTCCCGACACTCGGCCAGACCGCGTACGCCGACCTGCGCGACGCGTACGAGGAGCAGTCCGACGCCCTGATCGAAGGCGGTGCCGACCTCATCATCGTCGAGACGGTCTTCGACCTGCTCCAGGCCAAGGCCGCCATCAACGGCGCCCGACGGGCCATGAAGCGCGCCGGCGTCCGCCTGCCCATCCAGTGCCAGGTCACCATCGAACTGACCGGGACCATGCTGCCCGGCACCGAGGTGGGCGCAGCCCTAGTGGCTCTCCAGGCGATGGACGTCGATGTCATCGGCCTGAACTGCGCCACCGGGCCGTCCGAGATGTTCGAGCCGCTGCGCCACCTGACCGGACACGCCACCATCCCGGTCTCGTGCCTACCCAACGCCGGCCTGCCCTCGGTGGTCGACGGTGCCATGCACTATGACCTCGAACCCCACCAGCTCGCCGAGTTCCACCGCCAATTCGTCAGCGAGCTCGGCGTGTCGGTCATCGGCGGTTGCTGCGGCACCACGCCCGCCCACCTGGCCGCCGTGGTCCAGACGTGCGCCGACCTCACCCCTGTCTCACGCTCCCCCGAGCGCGAAGAGGGCGCGGCCTCGATCTACACCCACGTGCCCTTCACCCAGGACAGCTCGTTCCTGGTGGTCGGCGAGCGCACCAACGCCAACGGCTCGAAGAAGTTCCGCGAGGCGATGCTCGAAGCCGACTGGGACAGCTGCGTGGCCATGGCCAAGGAGCAAGTCAAGGAGGGCTCGCACCTCATCGACGTGTGCGTCGACTACACGGGTGCCGACGGGGTGGCCGACATGGAGCAGGTCGCCTCGCGCTTCGCCACGCAGTCGACCGCGCCCCTCATGGTCGACTCGACCGAGGCGCCAGTTATCGAGACCGCCCTGTCGTGGATCGGCGGGCGTGCCGTCATCAACTCGGTGAACCTCGAGGAGGGCGACGCGGTCGGCACCCGGCTCGACTCGTTCCTCACCCTGGCGAAGGAGTTCGGCGCCGCCGTCGTGTGCACGTGCATCGACGAGGAGGGCCAGGCCCGCACGGCCGACTGGAAGGTGCGCTCCGCCACGGCCATCCACGACATCGCCACCGAGCGCTACGGGCTCCGGCCCGAGGACCTCATGTTCGACCCCCTCGCCCTCCCGCTGTCGACGGGGATGGAGGAGAGCAGGCGCGACGGCATCGAGACGATCGAAGGGATCCGGAGGATCAAGGCCGAGCTCCCAGGCGTCTACACCGTGCTCGGGTTGTCGAACGTGTCCTTCGGGCTCAACCCGGCGGCACGTCAGGTCCTCAACTCGGTGTTCCTCCACGAGTGCGTGGAGGCCGGGCTCGACGCCGCCATAGTGCACGCCTCGAAGATCCTGCCGCTGGCCAAGATCGACGACCGGGCACGCGAGGTCTGCCTCGACCTGGTCTACGATCGCCGCTCCGAGGGTTACGACCCACTGACCGAGCTGCTCTCGTTGTTCGAAGGCGTCACGGCGTCGTCGGTGTCCGCCGGAGAGGACCGGTCGGGCTGGACGGTCGAGCGCCGGTTGGAGCAGCGGATCATCGACGGCGACCGCAACGGCATCGAGGCCGACCTCGACGAGGCCATGGCCCAGGGACTGACCCCGCTGATCATCATCAACGAGTTCCTGCTGGCCGGCATGAAGACCGTCGGCGAGCTGTTCGCGTCCGGGGAGATGCAACTCCCGTTCGTGCTCGGCTCGGCCGAGACGATGAAGACTGCCGTCGCCTACCTCGAGCCCTTCATGGAGAAGGCCGACCAGGGTGGAAAGGGGACCATGGTGCTCGCCACCGTGAAGGGCGACGTCCATGACATCGGCAAGAACCTGGTCGACATCATCCTCACCAACAACGGCTACACGGTCCGGAACCTCGGCATCAAGATCGGCATCACCGACATGGTGGCCGCCGTCGAGGAGTTCGGCGCCGACGCCATCGGCATGAGCGGGCTGCTCGTGAAGTCCACGCTCATCATGCGCGAGAACCTCGAGGAGCTCAACCGGCGCGGCCTGTCCCACATCCCCGTGATCCTGGGCGGTGCCGCGCTGACCCGCACCTACGTCGAGCGTGACCTGCGGCAGGTGTACGACGGCCGGCTCTTCTACGGCAAGGATGCCTTCGAGGGCCTCCGGACCATGGACCGGCTCGTCGAGCTGGCCCGCAACGGCGAGGACGACCCTGAGTTCGGGACCGCCATCGGCGGTCGTGACCTCGGCCCCCGCAAGAGCGAGCTGCGCAAGAAGGCCGCCGAGGAGGCCCGCTCCCGGGGCGACTCCCTCCCGGCCCGCTCCCCCGAGGTCGCCACCGACAACCCGCTCTTCACCCCGCCCTTCACGGGCAGCCGGGTGGCCAAGGGCATGGCCATCGACGACATCGCCACCTACCTCAACGAAACGGCGCTGTTCCGCAACCAGTGGGGGTTCCGGCCCGAGGGTGGCGAGGACGACCCCGCGTTCAAGGCGCGGGTCCGGTCGCGGCTGCGCGAGGAGCTGGCCACGGCCAAAGCCGAGCAACTGCTGGTTCCCCAGGTGGCGTGGGGTCACTTCGCGGCAAACGCCGAAGGCGACGACCTGGTGATCTGGACGGACGAGACCCGCGCGAAGGAGCAGATGCGGTTCGCCTTCCCCCGCCAGGTCGAAGACCCGTACCTGTGCATCGCCGACTTCTTCCGGTCGGTCGATTCGGGCGACGAGGACTGGGCCAGCTTCCAGGTGGTGACCATGGGCTCTCGCGTGTCCGAGGAGGCCGCACGCCTGTTCGCCGCCGACGAGTACCAGCAGTACCTCTACCTGCACGGGCTCGGGGTGGAGATGGCTGAGGCCCTGGCCGAGTACTGGCACCACCGCATCCGCGAAGAGCTCGGGTTCGCCGACCAGGACGGTCCCACGCTCACCGGCCTCTTCCGGCAGAAGTACCGGGGTGGTCGCTACTCCTGGGGCTATCCGGCCTGCCCGCGGCTCGAGGACAACGCCCAGGTCGTGGAACTCCTGGGAGCCGATCGCATCGGTGTGGAGGTCAGCGAGGGCTTCCAACTCCATCCGGAGCAGTCGACGACGGCCATCATCTGCCACCACCCCCAGGCCAAGTACTTCGTGGCCTGAGCGGGCCGGACGCGTCCGGCCCGCACTCGAACAGCAGATGGCAGGACACCCCGAGGCGTACGCTGGCCCGGTGGGGTCGTCCGCTTCGTTGAGGACCGGGATGTTCGGGACACTCTCGGGTACCGCGCTGGTCGAGGTGGTCCTGGTGGCGATCGTGGTCGTCCTCGCCGTGCTCCTCGTGGTGAGCCGGGTCAGGCGGGCCGGCGCCGCGCGCCGGCGCAGAGCTGCGGGCAGCTTCTACTTCGACCACGACGCCGCCCACTACGGACCCGCTGCCAGGAGCGCGACGGCCGGAGCCGTCGATCCCGTCGAATGGAACGGCCCGTCGCCGCAACCCAGGCACAACGCCACCCAGCCGATGGCGCCGTCCTTCAACGCCCCCAGGGCGCACAAGTCTCGGTCCACACCGACTGCGCCGACCGCACAGTCCCCACCCCGGGTCACGCCGGCCCCATGCTCCGGGATGAACCATCCGTCGGAAGTGACACCCGCCACGGCGCCGACCTCATCCGGACGACCCTCACTGATGCCGCCGCCGACCATGGCGGAGCCGCCGGTCGCCGAGCCGGTCGGCTCAGACGCTCTCGCCCCGTTGCCGGCGCTCCGCCCCAAGGGGACGCTCCCGGCCAACCTTCCTGCCATGCCCGCACCGCCCCCGTCGGACGCCCCCGACTGAACTCCCAGGTCGCCGTCGACTCCGTCGACCCGGCAGAACCGACACGAGCCGCGGAACGGCTGGAGCCGATGGATCGCCGATGTCAGAGCGCGAGCGTCGCGCCCCCGTCCACCACGATGGCGCTCCCGTTGACGAACCCGGCCTGCACCGAGCACAGGAAGGCCGCGACCGAGCCGAAGTCGGCCGGATCGCCCATGGTCCCGGTGCCACCCAGATCCTTCATCCGGTCGGTGGCATGGGGTCCGGGGCAGATCATGTTGATCGTTATCCCGCTCGACTCCGACGCCAGGTCGTGGGCGGCCGTCTTCAGCCACCCCCACAGCCCCACCCGGGCGGTGTTGGAGAGCGCGAGCACCGGCGAGGCCTGCTGCACGGTGTAGGAGGCGATGCAGCAGATGCGGCCCCATCCCGCCGACCGCATGTGGGGGAGTGCTTCGCGGGTGAGCCGGACCGAGGTCAGCAGGTTGGCGTTGATGGCCGCCTCGAGTGCCTCGTCCGACTGGTCGATCGCCCGGCCCGGGGGTGGCCCGCCTGCATTCGCCACCACGATGTCCAGGCCGCCGAACCGGTCGACCGTGGCGGCCACCAGCCGGGCCGGCTCGGCCGGGTCCGTCACGTCGCCGGCGTGGACGTCGGCAACTCCCCCGGCAGAGGCCACCGCCTCCCGTGCCTGCTCCAGCGTCCCGGGATCCCGGCCCGAGAGCATGACCCGTGCGCCCTCGGCGGCCAAGGCCAGCGCCGTGGCCCGTCCGAGCCCCCGCGACCCGGCCGTGACCAGTGCCACCTTCCCGCTGATCCCCAGATCCATGTGCTCCTCCTCGGTTGACGGGTGCTCCGACGCCGTGCGCCCGGCCTGCTCAGGCTTCGATGACGACCATCCTGTGGTCGGCGGCGTTGAGCGGCTCCGGGCTCCCGTCCGCACCCACCACGACGATGTCCTCGAGCCGCATGCCGAACCGTCCGGCCTGGTAGATCCCGGGCTCCACCGAGAACGCGTGCCCGGGGACCAGCACCTCGTCGTTTCCGACCACGAGGTAGGGGTCCTCGTGCTCCTCGATGCCGATGCCGTGACCGGTCCGGTGTACGAAGAGGTCGCCGTAGCCGGCGGCCTCGATCACGTCCCGTGCGACCCGGTCGACGGATGCGGCCGTCACACCGGCGCACGCCGAGGACACGGCCGCCTGCTGCGCCTCGAGCAGCACCGCGTAGCAGGTCGCGACCTCGTCGGACGGGGTACCGGTGACCACCGTCCGCGTGATGTCCGAGCAGTAGCCGGGACCGTCGTCGAGCGACAGGGTGCCCCCGAAGTCGCACACCACGGTCTCGTCCCGGCCGATCACCCGGCTCCCGGGCTCGTGGTGCGGGCTCGCGGCGTTGGGTCCGCTCCCGACGATGGCGAAGTTGACAGCACTGTGCCCTTCGCCGACGAGCAGCGCGCCGAGCCGGGCCGACACCTCGGCCTCCGTCCGGCCTACGAGCGGGATGCCGCCGGACTGGAGCACGTCCGCCACCCGATCGGCTGCAGCGCCGGCGGCACGCAGGGCAGCCAGCTCGGCCCCGTCCTTCACGGCACGGATCGGTGAGGTCACGCGGGACGCCTCGACCCAGTGGGCGCTCGGCAGCCGACCCTGGAGCGCCAGCACGGTCGTGGCCCAGGCGCGGTCCGACACCGCAAGTCGGTCGGCTGCGCCCCGGTGGAGGAGGTCGACCACGAGGTCCACGGGATCCTCGGCGTCGGACCACGGGCGCAACTCGAAGCTCCCCCCGGGGTCGGGCACCCGGGGCGCCTCCAGGCCCGGCACGACGAGTACCGGGTCCCCCGCCACCGGCAGGACCAGGAGGGTCAGCCGCTCGAGTGGCATCGCCCGGTAGCCGGTCAGCCACGGCAGGTCGGCCCCGTGGGACAGCAGGAGGACGTCGACGCCGAGCAGCGCCATCCGGTCGCGCACCCGTGCCATCCGGTCCGCCCGGGCACCGATACTCACGACCGGGTACTCACGACCGGGTCACCGTCAGGGCCACCGGCACCGGGACGCCGGCGGTCGAGGCGTCCGCTGCCTCCCGGGCGTGGTAGCTCGAACGGGTGAGCGGCGAGGCCTGCACGTGCGCGAACCCGAGCGCCTCGCCCGCCAGGCGGAGGTCGTCGAACTCCTCGGGCGTCCACCACCGGGCGACAGGCAGGTGCCTGGTGCTCGGGCGCAGGTACTGGCCCAGGGTGACGATGGCGACACCGACGGCACGCAGGTCGGCCATGGTGGCGAGCACCTCGTCCTCGCGCTCCCCCATCCCGAGGATGACGCCCGACTTGGTGGTGAGGCCGGCGTCGGCCGACCGGGCCAGGACCGTGAGGCTGCGGGCGTATCCGGCTGACGGTCTGACCGCCCGCTGGAGCCGTGCCACGGTCTCGATGTTGTGGTTCAGGACGTCCGGACGGGCGTCGAGGATCGTCCCGAGTGACGCCCGGTCACCCTTGACATCGGAGATCAGGACCTCGACCGCAGTGCCAGGGCTTGCCTGGCGGACCGCGGCGATCGTCTCGGCGAAGGCGGCCGCCCCGCCGTCGGACAGGTCGTCGCGGGCCACGCACGTGATCACGGCATGGGCCAGGCGCATGCGGCCCACCGCGTCGGCCACCCGGCCCGGCTCCGAGGCGTCGAGCGGGAGCGGGTGGCGGGTGTCGACCTGGCAGAAGCCGCAGGCCCGCGTGCACCGTGACCCGTTGATCATGAACGTGGCCGTGCCGTCCGACCAGCACTCGAAGATGTTCGGGCAGCCGGCCTCCTCGCAGACGGTGACGAGGTCGAGGTCCCGGATGTCGCGCTGCAGACCGAGGAACTCGTCGGCCATCGTGGCCTTGACCCGCAGCCACTCGGGCTTGCGGGCCGAGATCGCCAGACCGGCACCGGGGTCGACCCCCGAGCGGACGAGGCGCCGTTCGAGGGAAGTGGCCGCCGCTACACCCCCTGCGCCACGGGTGCCCCGCACAGTGACGGGCACGCCCGCGATTCCCTCCCGGACGCCGGCAATCCCGGCTCCGTCGGTCACCCGTGCGACGTCGTCGAGATCACCCCACACGGCGCGTGCCGAGGCCAGTACGGCCTCCACGGCCTCGGCCATCGTGACGGGGAGCCCCTCGGCGGCCAGGGAGGTCACCGGTCGGTCGGCGATCCCGCACGGGACGATGTGCCCGAACATCGAGAGGTCGGTCGAGACGTTGAGGCCGAACCCGTGGGTGGTTCTCCCCCGCGCCGTGCGCACGCCGATAGCGGCGACCTTCCGGGGGCCGGCAACGCCCGACCCGGTCGACGACGGGTCGATCCACACACCGGGGTAGCCCGCCAGGCGGCCCACCCGCTCCGCCGGCACGCCGAGCCCTACCAGAGCGCCGATGACCACGTCCTCCACCTGGCGGACATGCTCGGGTCCGTGGTGCGGGCCGGGTCCAACCGAGCGGATCGGGTAGCCGATCAGCTGGCCCGGACCGTGGTACGTGACGTCGCCCCCACGGTCGACGGTCACGAGGTCGGCGCCGACCGATGCCGGGTCGACCAGCACGTGGGTCGGGTCGGCGTGCGCCCCGAGGGTGTAGACGTGGCCGTGCTCGAGGAGCAGGAGGTAGTCGTCCTCCGATCGCGACGCGACGGCTCGCTGGAGGTCCCAGGCTTCGGCGTACGGGACGCGGCCCAGCCAGCGCGCCCTCACCGTGGGCCTCGTCCGGCGGTACGCCGCGGCCGCGCTCCCATCACGACGGGCTAGAGCTCGCCAACCCAGTCACGGTCGTCGAGGATGGCCGACAACCGTGCCAGGAACCGGGCCACATAGGCACCGTCGACGGCGCGATGGTCGAAGTTCATGGCGACGAGGCCCATCGAGTGGATGCCGATGGTCTCGGTGCCGTCGGGCAGTTCGACCACCACCGGCTTCCGGGACACGCCGTCCGTCGAGAGGATGGCCACCTGGGGCTGGTTGATGATCGCACCGGTGAGCAGCGTGCCGAACGGTCCGGAGTTGGTGATCGAGAAGGTCCCGCCGCTGATGTCGTCGAGACTCAGCCGCTTGGACCGTGCCCGGTCCGCGATGTCTCGGATCCTGCGGGCCATGCCCCGCAGGTTGAGCTCCTCGGACCGGTGCACGACCGGGACGATGAGCCCCTCGTTGTCGAGGTCGACGGCGATCCCCAGGTTGACGTCGTGGTGGACCACCAGGGCATCTTCGCCGACGGACGCGTTGAGGTGCGGGAACTCGGCCAGTGCCTCCACCGTCGCGCGGGCGACGAAGGGCAGGTAGGTGAGGGTGAAGCCCTCCTCCTCGCGGAAGCGCCCACCATGGAGCCGGCGCACCTGCTCGACCCGCTCGTAGTCGATCTCCTTCACCATCAGCGTGTGCGCCGACGTGGCCTTCGACCGAACCATGTGCTCGGCGGTGCGGCGACGGATATTGGTGAACGGGACGACCTCGTCCCGTGCGCCGGCGGGCGGGACGGGGGTCACGGTCGTGGCGGACGGGATGCTCGGGACCACGGACGGTGTCGTTCCCCGTTCGATCACCGCCTCCACATCAGCTCGGGTGATCCGGCCGCCCAGGCCGCTGGCCTGGACCGACGACGGTTCGAGCCCGTGCTCGGCGAGGAGCCGGCGGACGACGGGCGACAGGACCTGGGACTGGACCACAGCGCCCGGCGGGACCGGACCTGCGGCCACCACCGAGGTCGCCGGAGCAACCCGTGCGGTTCCAGGTGCAGGGGCCGGTGCCGGAGGTGCTGGCGGCGCCGATGCGGCAGCGACCGGTTCGTCGGGCAGCGCATGCAGCGGGGCCGGGGCTGGGGCCGCCGAAGCAGGAGCGACGGCCGGTGCGGCGACAGGGGCGGCGGCTTCAGCGGCAGGTGCCGCGGCAGGGGCGGCGACCGAGGCGTCGCCGTCGATTACCGCAAGGGCGACGCCGACGTCGACCGTGTCACCTTCTTCCACCAGGATGGCCGTGAGGACCCCGTCGGCCGGCGAGGGCACTTCGGAGTCGACCTTGTCGGTCGAGACCTCGAACAGGGGCTCATCGCGGGCAACGGTGTCGCCCACGGCCTTGAACCACTTGGTGATGGTCCCCTCGGTCACGGTCTCGCCCAGCTGCGGCATGGTCACGTCAGGCAACGTGCAGCCCCCTTCCGGTCAGTGCCAGCACGGTCTCGCCGAAGGTCTCGGACAAGGACGGGTGTGGCTGGATGAACTGTGCCACCTCGTCGGCAGTGGCCTCCCAGTTGACCGCCAGGTAGCCGGCGCCGAGCTGCTCGGTCACCCACGGGCCCACCATGTGGACACCGAGGATGCGGCCGGTCGTGCCGTCCGGGCGCCGCTCGGCGACGAGCTTCACCATCCCCTCGGTGTCCCCGATGATCCGGGCCCGGCTGTTGCCGCCGAACGGGTCCTTCTTGACGACCACATCGAGCCCGGCGGCCTTGGCCGCGGCCTCGGTCATCCCGGCGAACGCCACTTCGGGGTGGCAGTAGATCGCCCAGGGCACCCGCGAGTAGTCGACCGGCAGCACGGGCTCCCCCAGGATCGACTTGATGACCACGATCGCCTCGGCAAACGCCACGTGAGCCAGCTGCGGCGTGCCGGCGACGACATCACCCACCGCCCACACGCCGGGGGCCGACGTGCGCATGACGGCGTCCGCCACCACGGAGCCGCGCTCGTCGATCGTCACGCCGGCGTCATCGGCCACGAGTCCCTCGGTCCGGGGGCGACGCCCGACCGACACCACGACGGCGTCCACGGCCAGCGACTCGCCATCGCCGTAGGAGACGACGGTGCCACCGGACGCCGCTGGCGTGTGCCCGCGGAGGGTCACGCCGGCCTTCACGTCGATCTTCCGCTTCTTGAACGAGCGGACGACGGTGCGCACGACGTCGTCGTCGCAGCCGTTGAGGATGGTCGGCAGGGCCTCGAAGATGGTGACGGTCGAGCCGAGGTCGGAAAACATGGAGGCGAACTCGCAACCGATGGCGCCGCCCCCGATGACGGCCACCGAAGCGGGCAGGGCGTCCAGGGCGAGGACCTCGTCCGAGGTCAGCACGACGGTTCCGTCGATGTCGAAGCCCGGGATGGTCCGGGGCACGGAGCCGGCGGCCAGGACGATGTCGTTCCCCGACACCTCGGTGGTGGTCCCGTCGTTGCCGGCGATGCGGACCCGGTGGCCGCCGAGGAGGGTGCCGCTCCCGTTGAATACGGTCACGCCACGGCCCTTCAGGAGCCCCGAGAGCCCGTTGAAGAGCTGGTCCACGACCTGTTGCTTTCGCTCCTGGCTGACCGAGAACTTGACGGTCGGACTCGCCTGGTCGGGACCGGCGGAGATCCCGAACTCGGCCGCTGCCTGAACCGTGCGGTGCACGGCGGCCGTCTCCAGGAAGGCCTTGGCCGGCACACACCCGCGGTGCAGGCACGTGCCGCCAACCTTGTCGAGCTCCACCACCGCCACCGAGAGCCCGGCGGCGGCCCCGTAGAGGGCGGCGGCGTACCCGCCCGGCCCTCCGCCGACCACGACCACGTCGAAGTGGCCCTGCTCCCCTGGTACTGCGCCTGTTCCCCCCGTTGCGGTCTGGTCCGTTGCCACCTCGGGTTCCGTGGGAACCACCTCCATCGGGATGTCGTCATGTGGGCCGTCGGGCGGTGGTGCGTCCGGGCGGCGCGTGTCCCCACCAGCCTACCGGTCCCTACCGGGTCCCCACCTCGGCCGGCGCTCCCCAGCGCCACGGCCCGCCCGATCCCGGTTCAGCCGGTAGGAGCAGCGGGACGGCGCCCTCGGGCGGACACCAGTGGCGCCGTTGACAGGTCGAGCCTCCCGGCCGCCAGGTTGGCGAGGTGGCGCTCCACCTCGGCGTCGGTGGCCAGCCCGCCGGCGACCAGCGCGGCACGTGTCTGCTCCACGGTCACCCGTTCGAGCTCGGCACCGACCGGGTGCGTCACCGGGAAGCAGGCGTCCGACGACACGTCGACCAGCCCGACACCCCGGAGCAGTCGGGGCAGCGTGCGGCCGAATGCCAGGTCCGCTCCCCGCTCGGCCAGCAGCCTCCGGAACCCGGAGCGGATGCGGTTGGCGAGGACCTCGTCTGGGCCGTGCTCGTCGATGCAGGCCAATGGCTGCAGCGCCGGGTCGGCGTCCTCCAGTACCAGCCACCCGCCGGGGCGCAGCGCCGCGGCCAGCACACCCACCACGTCCGAGCGCTCCGGCAGGTGCACGAGGACCAACCGGACGTGGACGAGGTCGAAGGGGCCGCCCGGGGGCGGATCGGTGGTGACGTCGTGCACGAGCGCGGTGACCCCGTCGGCCGGCTCCCCGAACCGCGACAGGTCGGTATCGGTGGCGACGACGGACCCGGAGGGCCCGATCCGTCGGGCGAGCCATGCACTCACCGTCGGGCCGCCGGCCCCCACCTCCCAGCACTGCCAGCCCTCACCCACTCCGGTCGCCCGGAGGTGGCGGAACGTCACCGGGTCGAAGAGCTCGGCGATGGCAGCCAGCCGGATGCCCGCACCGTCGAGCCGGTTGTCGAGCAGGTAGCCCCGGCCGTCGCCGGCTTCCTCCGCTGGCTCCTCTGCCGCGCCACCCACCGGACGTGTCGAAGCACCTGCCGCCGCGCCTGCCGCCGCCGGGTCAACCGTCCCGTCCCCGGACACCGTCAGGAGAGGACCCGCCGGCGGAAGTTCCGGAGTCCGACGCCGAGGAAGGCGGCGAGGAAGGCCACCAGTACCGGATAGATCACGTAGAGCGGCATGTGGGGCGCGTCGGTAAACGCGGCCCGCATCCCCTCGTTGATGTAGATCAGCGGGTTGACCAGGACGAGCGTCTGCAACCAGTGCCAGCCACCCGCCTCGACCGGGGCGAGCCGGGTGTAGGCGTAGTACGTCCCCCCGAGGAAGGTCACCGGCAGGATGATGAAGCCGAACATCAGCCCGATGTTCCGGGGCTCGAAGCTGGTGCCGAGCAGCAGTCCGAGTGCCGCCATCGTCACGCAGGCCAGCGGCACGACGGTGATGACGACCCACCAGTGGAGTGACAGGTGCGCCTCGACCCCCTTGGCGTGGACGACCGAGGCGATGGGCAGAACGAGCGCTGCCGACAGCAGGCCCTGTGCGGCGCCGGACAGCACCTTGGCCATCGCCACCAGCCAGATCGGGCAGGGGGCCTGCACCCGGTCCTCGATCTCGCGGGTGTAGCCGAATTCCTGGGACATGGTCAGTGCCACCGACTGGACGCCCTGGAACAGGATGGAGATGCCGACGACCCCGGGGACGAGGATCGTGGCGAATGCCGACTGCGCGGCAGGATCGGCGCCACCGATCCCCTGCCCGATCTTGGGGAAGACGTAGAGGAACACGAAGCACAGGAGGAATGGCTGGATCAGTGTCCGCGCCACGAACTCGAAGAGGTGCTTGCGGAGGACGAGGAGGTCCCGGAGGACGAGCGCCCAGAGCGCGCTCCGGCCGGCAGCCAGGGCCGAGTGCTCCGGACGGAGGTGGACGGCGGGACCGGGCGCGGTGGTGTCGACGACGGCCATCAGTCGCGGAGTTCCTTGCCGGTGAGCTCGATGAAGACGGTCTCGAGCGAGGGTTCCGTCACCGAGATGTCGAGGACCGGAAACCCCGCGTCCTCGGCACCCGCGACAACCGCCGGCAGGAGCCGGTGCTTCCCCTTCACGTGCAGCTCAACCCCTCCGTCCACCGGACGGGTCAGGGTGACGCCAGGGACCCGCTCGACCAGCGCCTGGCCGAGGGCGTCCCGATCGCCGGTCGCCGTCACGGTGACAATGGTGTCGGCGTCGATCCGGCTCTTGAGCGCGTCGGGCGAGTCGAGGGCGAGGATCCGGCCCTTGTCCATGATCGCCACCCGGCCGCAGAGCTGTTCGGCCTCCTCCATGTAGTGGGTGGTGAGGAGGATGGTCTGGCCGCCGGCGTTCAGCTCGCGGAGGACGTCCCACAGCGCCAGCCGGCTCTGCGGGTCGAGGCCGGCCGTGGGCTCGTCGAGGAAGAGCACAGCCGGCCGATGGAAGATGGCCCGGGCGACCATCAGGCGCTGGGCCATGCCGCCAGAGAGCGCGTAGACCGAGGCTGTCGCCCAGTTCTGGAGCTGGAACTCCTCGAGGAGGCGATCGGCCTCACGTCGGGACTCCTTCGCCGGGATCCCGAACAGTCGGCCGTGGAAATAGAGGTTCTCCCACACCGTCAGCTGGCGGTCCAGGGTGTTCTGCTGACTGACGATCCCGAGGATCTGCTTGGCCAGCGCCGGGTGCCTCACGACGTCGATCCCACCGACGAATGCCGTGCCCGAGGTGGGGACCACCCGTGTCGTGAGCATGCCCGCTGTGGTCGTCTTGCCCGCGCCGTTCGGGCCGAGGAGACCGAAGATCTCGCCCTCCCCGACCACCAGGTCGAGGTTGTCGACGGCCCGGAGGTCGGACCCGGCGTAGACCTTCGTGAGGCCCTCCGTGCGGATGACGTCCGGGGTCCACGCCACGGGACCGGCGGCCGGGCTGGGGGTGGTCGTGGTCATGGAATCGACCCGACCCTACCCCCGGCCCCGGCTCGCCGAACCGGCGTGGCACGGTGCGTCCGCGTCCCGTGGGCCGGGACACCGCGTCGTGCTACTTGGGTGGCATCCGGATGCCGCCGTCGAGGCGAATGACCTCGGCATTGAGGTAGCTGTTGGTGGCGATGTGGGCCACCAGGTCGCCGTACTCGGCAGGGTTCCCCAGGCGCTTCGGGAAGTTGACCGACTGCGCCAGCGCGTCGCGGGCCTCGTCGGGCAGCATGGCGAGCAGCGGGGTGTCGAACAGGCCGGGGGCGATGGCGAGCACCCTGATACCGACGACGGCGAGGTCGCGGGCGGCGGGCAGGGTCATGCCGACGACGGCGCCCTTCGATGCCGAGTAGGCCAGCTGGCCGATCTGGCCGTCGAACGCGGCTACCGACGCCGTGTTGATGATGACGCCGCGTTCGCCGTTGGCCTGGGGCTCGACGGTGGCGATGGCCGAGGCGGCCTTGGTCATGACGTTGAACGTGCCGATGATGTTCAGGTCCTGGATGAACTTGAACGGGGCGAGGTCGTGGGGGGAGCCGTCCCGGTTGATGACACGACCGACCCAGCCGGTGCCCGCACAGTTGACGGCGATGCGCAGATTGCCGCCGTCGGCCGCCTGGTCAACGGCCTTCTGGCAGTCGTCGGGGTCGGTGACGTCGCCGGCCACGAAGTTCGCGGTCCCGCCGATCTCGGCGACGACCTCCTTGGCCCGCTCCTCGTTGCGGTCGAACACGGTGACGCGCACGCCTTCAGCGGCGAGCTTGCGGGCCGTGGCCTCACCGAGGCCCGAGGCCCCACCAGTGATAATGGCTGAACTTCCGTTGATCTCCATACTGAGAGATTACGGGAGCAGCTGCCCCTGACCCAAACCGGCGTCCGGCGGGGGGCCGGTCGGGTCCTGGCGGGCCGCCGCAGCTGTGGCCAAACCGTCGACGACGTCGTTCATCCGGTCGCCCGAATGGCCCTTCACCCAGGCAAAGGTGACGGGACGTCCCGGGTCGAGGGCCAGGGCGAAGAGTCGCTCCCACAGGTCCCGGTTGGCCACCGGCTTCCCTTGGGAATTCCTCCAGCCCCGGCGCTTCCAACCCGCGTGCCACTGCTGGCGGAAGCAGTTCACGACGTAGGTGGAGTCGCTCACCACGTGGACCGGCCCAGTCAGGGTCTCGAGGGCGCGGATGACGGCCAGGACCTCCATGCGCTGGTTGGTGGTGTGGGGCTCACCCCCCGAGTCCGACGGCCCCCCGTCGACCGCCCAGGCCCAGCCGCCGGGGCCGGGGTTCCCCAGGCACGATCCGTCGGTGTAGGCGATGATCGGGGCGTCGTGCATCGCCACAGCATGCCTGCTCGGCGCCGGCGCCGGGCGCACGGTTCGCCGGGACGGCGGTCCACTGTCGGACGCACCGCACGCACCGGGCCCCGGGGCCGGCGCCCAGCTGATGGTGCGCCGCCACCGCCGGGGTGGGAGCATGGCAGGCGATGCTCTTCGACGGAGTCGCCCACCAGCTTCCGGACCTCGACCCGGGAGAGACCGAGGAGTGGCTGGCCGCATTCGACGACGTGGTACGGGTCCATGGGCGGAACCGTGCCCGCTACCTGCTGCTGCGGATGGTGGAGCGGGCCCGTCAGTCCCAGGTCGACTTTCCGCTGCCCGTCTCGACTCCGTACGTCAACACCATCCCGTCGGACGCCGAGCCCGAGTTCCCGGGCGACGAGGACCTCGAGCGCCGGATCCGCCGGTACATCCGCTGGAACGCCGCGGTCATGGTGGTGCGGGCCAACATCCGCTCCGATGCCATCGGCGGCCACCTTGCCACCTATGCCAGCTCGGCCGCGCTGTACGAGGTCGGATTCAACCACTTCTTCCGGGGCAAGGAACACGGTCCGGGCGACCAGGTGTACTTCCAGGGCCACGCCTCGCCCGGCATCTACGCCCGGGCATTCGTCGAGGGGCGGCTGTCCGAGGCACAGCTCGACAACTTCCGCTTCGAGGTCGGCGGCGACGGCCTCTCCTCCTACCCCCACCCGAGGCTGATGCCGGGGTTCTGGGAGTACCCGACGGTGTCGATGGGCCTCGGGCCGGTCAACGCCATCGCCCAGGCCCACCTGGCCCGGTATCTCGAGGCCCGCGGCCTCGCCGACACCTCGCAGAGCAGGGTGTGGGCCTTCGTCGGCGACGGCGAATTCGACGAGCCCGAGACGATGGCCCTCCTCGGCATGGCCGGACGCGAGCACCTCGACAACCTCACCATGGTGGTCAACTGCAACCTGCAGCGCCTGGACGGCCCCGTGCGGGGCAACGGCAAGGTCATCCAGGAGTTCGAGGCCACCCTGCGAGGCGCCGGCTGGAACGTGATCAAGGTGGTCTGGGGCCGCACCTGGGACGAGCTCCTCGCCCGCGACGTCGACGGCGTGCTGCTGGCCCGCATGAACGAGACGGTCGACGGCGAATTCCAGAAGTACGCCACCGAGTCCGGCGCCTACATCCGCGAGCACTTCTTCGGGCCGGACCCCCGGCTGCGGGCGCTGGTCGAGCACCTGAGCGACGCCGAGCTCCAGAGCCTCCCCCGGGGCGGGCACGACTACCGCAAGCTCTACGCCGCCTACCGGGCGGCGACCGAGCACCGGGGCGCCCCCACCGCCATCCTGGCCAAGACGGTGAAGGGCTGGACCCTGGGCCCCCAGATCGAGTCCCGCAACGCCACCCACCAGATCAAGAAGATGACCAGGGATCAACTGCGTGCACTGCGCGACCGGCTGTCCCTCCACGAGGAGGTCACCGAGTCCGCACTCGACGCCGACCTCCCGCCGTACTGCCGCCCCGACCCGGACTCCCCCGCCGGCCGCTACCTGGCCGAGCGGCGCCGGGTCCTCGGGGGCCCGCTCCCGAGCCGGGTGGTGCGCGCCGCTCCGCTGCCGCCGCCGAAACCCTCGGGTTTCGTCGACCTGCTGGCCGGCTCGGGTCGCCAGGAGGTCTCGACCACTATGGCGTTCGCCCGGCTCCTGCGCTCGCTGACCCGGGACCCGGGCATCGGCTCGCGGATCGTGCCGATCGTGTCGGACGAGGCCCGCACCTTCGGGCTCGAGTCGCTGATCAGCGAGGTCCAGATCTACGCGCCGGGAGGGCAGCGCTACACGCCCGTCGACGCAGGGCTCGCCCTCCACTACGCCGAGAGCACCAGCGGCCAGGTGCTGGAGGAGGGCATCACCGAGACCGGGGCGACGGCGTCGTTCACGGCGGCGGCCACCTCGTACGCCACGTGGGGGGAGCCGCTGATCCCCTGCTACCTCTTCTACTCGATGTTCGGGTTCCAGCGGGTGGGCGACCTGCTCTGGGCGCTGGGCGACAGCCGGGGCCGGGGCTTCCTGCTCGGGTGCACGGCGGGCCGGACCACGCTGAACGGGGAGGGCCTGCAGCACCAGGACGGGCACTCGCTCCTGCTGGCCTCGGCCTACCCGTCGGTGGCCGCCTATGACCCGGCGTTCGCCTACGAGGTGGCCGTGCTGATGGAGGACGGGATCCGGCGGATGACGGGGCCCGACGCCGAAGACCGCTACTGGTACCTGACCCTCTACAACGAGAACTACGTGATGCCGGCCCTGCCCGACGACCCCGACGACACGGAACGGGTGCGACTCGGGACGATCCGCGGCATGTACCGGTTCGCCGGGCCCCCCGAGGGCCTGGCCCCCGGTGTCCCCCGGGCCTCGGTCCTGTTCTCGGGCACGGCGTGGCGGGCGGCCGAGGAGGCCCGTCGGCTGCTCGCGGAGGTGTGGGGCGTGGCCACGGACACGTGGTCGGTCACCTCGTACAAGTCCCTCCGCGAGGAGGCACTGTCGACCGAACGCCACGGCCGGCTCCATCCCGACGAGCCCGACGGCGTGCCGTTGGTCACTGGGGAACTCGCCGGGACGACCGGGCCGATCGTGGCCGTCACCGACTTCGTGCGGGCCGTGCCCGACCAGGTGGCCCGGTGGATGCCCCGCCGGTTCACCTCGCTCGGGACCGACGGCTTCGGCCGGTCGGACACACGCGAGGTGCTCCGCCGGTTCTTCGAGATCGACGCGGCCCACGTGGTCGTGGCGGTGCTCGGGGGCCTCGAGGCCGACGGCGCCGTACCCCGTGGGACGACGGCCAAGGCCGTCGTCACCTACGGGATCGACCCCGAGTCCTCCGACCCCTGGTCGGACTGAGCGTTCACACGGTGGCTCGGGCCGCCCGGCCCGGTCGGTAGGCCCGAACGCTCGCCCCGGTCGGTCAGCCCGACCGGGCGCCCACCCGCGCGAGCACGCCGTCGACGACCGCGGCGACCTGGCGAGGGTGCGACCACAGCGACAGGTGACCGCAGCCATGGATCACGACGGGCGCCGGCGCTCCGATGCGGGCCGCCGTCGCCGCAGGGGCCGCGCCGTCGTACTCGTCGTCCTGGGCACCGAACACCACCGCCGCCGCCAGGTCCGGCGACCGCACCTTGACCAGCTCGCCCGCGGTCACTCCGACCACCGGGCGACCCACGTAGGCGAGAAGGGCCCGCTCCGCACCGGCCACCAGGAACGGGCGCTGGACCTCGGTGAGCTGATCGGGGGTCAGGGTCGGGCAGCCCGGCCCGCACGTCAGTCCGAAGATGGCGCTCACCAACGCCCGGTTCCGCACGACCGCCCGGTAGGCGGCGGTGCGGAACGGCTCGGGGAGCGCGTTCGGGACCCACGTGCCCGGGAACGTCACCGACAGACCGTCGCCGTCCACGAAGACGACACCGGCGGCGACCCCCGGATGGTCGAGGACGAAGCGGGCGATCACCCCGGCGCCCAGTGAGTGGCCGACCAGCACCGGGTGGTGGAGGTGGCGGGCGGACAGGAAGGCGGCGAGTTGGGCAGCCAGCGACGCCGTCGTGTACGGACCCACGTGCTCGGTGTAGCCGTAGCCCTCGAGGTCGTAAGCCTCGACGTGCGTCGCAGGCGCCAGGAGCCGGGCCACCGGGCGCCAGGTCGCCACCGACTCGAATGCGCCGTGGACGAGCACGACCGGATCGGACGACGGTGCGCCCCATGCCTCGTACCTCGTCGCGTAGGCGCCCGTGCGGACGAACGCCAGGCCCGACGGAACCGGCACCGGCGTGTCGGTGGCCACGTCATAGGCGAGTGAGGCGGCGGTCAACGACGCCAGCACGCAGGCGGCCACGAGCAGGAGCGCCGTGCGGGCCAGCCCGTCACGACGCAGGCGGAGGATTCGGCGCATGCCGGCCCGAGCGTAGTGAGCGCCGACCACGTGCCGAGCCGACCCCGGCTGTCCGCACCACGGCCGACGCGATGCGCCATGCCGGCCGGCGGCTGCTCGGCCACGACCGTGCGCAGATGCAGTACGAACCCCCGCGCGGCCGCCGGTGGCGGAACGACCCGCTGGAGCAGCCACAGCCGCCCGGCGCCCCTGGCGAGGACGGGGTCGTCGAGGACGGGGTCGTCGGTGTCCACCAGGTTCCCGAACGCAACCACCTCGGCGGCGTCCACGAGGCCGTCCAGGCGCCCGTACCCGGTCGTCACGGCTTCGACCAGGGCATCGACCGCCGGCCGGGCCACGCAGGTCGAGCGGCACGGGCGACGTCCCTGCCGACCAGCCCGCCGCGGCCGGTCGGTCGGCACCGCAGCCGGCCAGGACGACGGTGGCGCCCCGGGCGTGGTCGGGGCGGCCGATCGGGGGCGCCGAAGCCGCCGGACACCCCCTCGACGGCGACCACGGCGCGGTCGAGCGAACGGGTTGGCAGTGGTGGAACCGGCCGGCGCGCCGGCGCCCCCGACTAGCCTTGCCACGTGCTCTGGCTCACCGGTGATGCCGACGCGGACGCCCTGCTGGCGTCCGAACCCCTCGCACTCCTGATCGGCATGGTCCTCGACCAGCAGATCCCAATGGAGCGCGCCTTCAAGGCGCCCTACGACCTGAAGGAGCGCCTGGGCGGGGTCCTCGATCCGGCCGGCATCGCCGCCCTGCCCCCGGACGACTTGGCCGCCGTCTTCGCCGCCAAGCCGGCGCTCCACCGGTTCCCGAGGTCGATGGCCGGCCGGGTGCAGGAGGTCTGCGTCGCGGTGCTCGACACCTACGACGGCGACACGTCGGCGATCTGGACGAGCGCCGTGGACGGCAAGCAGCTCCTCGCCAACGTCAAGGCCCTGCCCGGCTTCGGCGACCAGAAGGCGAAGATCTTCGTTGCCCTGCTGGGTAAGCAGCTCGGCGTCCGGCCGCCGGGGTGGGACAAGGCCGCGGGGAACTACGGCGAGTCCGGGTCGTTCCGGTCGGTGGCGGACATCGACTCGCCCGAGACGCTGGCCAAGGTGCGCCAGTTCAAGCAGGCGATGAAGGCCGAGGCCCGGGCCAAGCTCCCGAACACCGGGTGACGGGCGCCGTGGGCGGCACGGACCGCTGGGCCCTGTCCGGGCGTCGGCTCTACCTGTGCACCCCGGACCGCCCTGACCTCGACGTCTTCGTCGGCAGGTGCATCGCCGGCGGGGTCGATGTGGTCCAGCTCCGGGAGAAGCACCTCGACGACGCCGCACTGGTCCGGCGGGCAACGGTGGTCCAGCGGGTATGCACCGCCGAAGGCGTGCCGTTCGTGCTCAACGACCGCCCCGACCTGGCCGCCGCCATAGGGGCCGACGGCGTGCACGTCGGCCAGGACGACCGGTCGGCGGAGGAGGCGAGGTCGATCGTGGGGCCCGACACCCTCGTCGGCCTGTCGACGCACACCGTCGCCGAGCTCGCGGGAGCGGTCGGTGACGCACCGGGATCGGCGCCGGCGCCGGTCGACTACCTGTCAGCAGGCCCGGTGGTTCCCACACCGACGAAGCCCGGGCGTCCCGGCACCGGCACCGGCTACCTCGCTGAAGCTGTCGACCGGTCACCGTGGCCCGTGTGGGTCACCGGCGGCGTCGACCCCGACAGTGTCGGCGGCCTGGTCGACGCCGGTGCGCGCCATTTCGTCGTGGTGCGATGGCTGGTGGGCTCCGACGATCCGGAGCGGGCGGCGACCCGCCTGTGCTCGGCGATCGACCGTGCCGTGGCGGACGCCACCGGCTGAGGCGCCTGACCGCACCACGGCCCCGGGCCACCGGCCGTGCTCGCCGCTCCGCGACCGGGCCGACGGTGCGGCGCCGGCCCGTCCCGGATCAGCCGGCGCTCTGACTCGGGACGGCGATGATCTTGGCACCCTTGGGCAGCGCCACCGCGGGCGAGCTGGCGACCTTCGAGATCTCGAGGCTGATCGTGCCACCAGGGGTCACGGCAGTGAACTTCGAGACGACGTTGCCCGTCACCGTGTAGTTGAGCTTCTCGGTCTGGCCGCCCTGGGACAGCTTGACGGTCGTCACCGACCCGGACCGGGTGGTCGGGCAGGTCGGGGCGCCGTGGCAGTTCCAGTACGGGAGGTAGGTGTGGGCGGGGTCCACGGCCTGGGCGCCCGTCGTCTGCTGCGTGTAGAACGTCAGCGGACCACCGGCGGTCTTGGTCGAGCGGGTGACGCTGATGTACTCCGTCGAGCCGATGATCACCAGGTACGTCCGTCGGCCGGCGCTCTGCAGCCAGCCGCCGAGCCGGTCGGGGGCCTGGTAGACGAGGCTGGCGGTCTGATTGCCCTGCGGAGTCTTCTCGACCAGGTACTCGCTGTAGTTGGGAGCGCGCAGCGTGTTGTGCACCGCCTGGCCCAGGTCCGTGCCGCTCTGGCTCTGCGCGATGCCGAGGACGGCCGCGCCCAGTCCGACGAGGGACAGGACGCCCAACAGGACAAAACTCAGGTACTTCCGCATGTCACTCACTTCCGGGAGGGGTGGCGGGTCCGCGGTCATCGGGACCTCGGGGAAACCCGGGGCAGGGGACCCGGTGCTCACGCTACCGGGTGGGGTGCCGATTCAGATGCCGATGCGCTGGGCCAGCAGCTCCCGGTGGTACGACGGGTCGCCCAGCATGAGCTCCGAGGACTTCGCCCGTTTGAAGTACAGGTGGGCGGGGTGCTCCCACGTGAAGCCGATGCCACCGTGGATCTGGATGGTCTCGGCCGCGGCGTGGAAGTACGCCTCCGAGCAGTAGGACTTGGCCAGGCTGGCCACGACCGGGAGCTCGTCGGAGTCCTCCGAGGCGGCCCAGCCGGCGTAGTAGGCGGCCGACTTGGCCGACTCGACCTCGAGGAGCATGTCGGCGCACTTGTGCTTGATGGCCTGGAAGCTCCCGATGGGCCGGCCGAACTGGATCCGGGTCTTGGCGTACTCGACCGAGCTCTCGAGGCACCGCTGGGCGCCGCCCACCTGCTCGGCGGCGAGCGCCACAGCGGCCAGGTCGAGCGTCTTGGACAGGCCGGCCTCGGCACCTCCGTCGGTCCCGATGAGCCACGCCGGCGTGTCGGCGAACTCGAGGCGGGCCTGCTTGCGGGTCTGGTCCATGGTGGCCAGCGGCGTCCGGGTGAGGCCGGCGGCGTCGCTCTTGACGCCGAACAGCGAGAGGCCGGCGTCGGTGCGCCCGACCACCAGGATCAGGTCGGCCACGTGGCCGTCGACCACGAACGACTTGTGGCCGTTCAGGGACCAGCCGTCACCGGACGGGGCGGCGGCCAGGGTGATCCCGTCGGCGTCCCACCGGCCGGAGTCCTCGGTGAAGGCGAGCGTGGCGATGGTCTCGCCGGCGGCGATGCCCGGCAGCAGGTACTCCTGCGCCTTCTGGTCGCCGGAGGTGAGGAGGGCGTTGGCGGCCAGGGCCACAGTCGAGAAGAACGGAGCGCACAGCAGGGCGGCACCCATCTCCTCGAGGACGACGATGAGCTCCACGTAGGTGAAGCCGGCGCCGCCGAACTCCTCGGGGATGATCAGGGACTGGAGGCCGAGCTGCTCCGCCATCTGGGTCCAGACCTCGGGGTCGTAGCCCTCGGTGGTCTCCATGAGCCGACGGACCTCGGTCTCGGGCGACTTGTCGTCCAGGAACCGGCGCACCGACTTTCGGAGCTCGTCCTGCTCCTCGCTGAAGGCGAAGTTCATAATCTCTCCATCCGGTGGAGTCCCCCACCGGGGACGTCGTGTGGTGCCCGCACCGGGGCAACGTGCCCTGTTTGTCTACCAGAACCGTGGAGATGATGACCAACGGGGGCCCGGCCCGTCAGGCAGGGCGCAGGGCCCCGCTACGCTCACGGGCGAGGAGGTGGCAACCATGGCCGAGACCGTCATCGACTACCAGGACACCGCCGTCGAGGTGCACCGCGTGGTGGTCGGACCCGTCGAGAACAACGTCTACATCGTGCGGTGCCGGGAGACGGGCGACTCCCTGCTGATCGACGCCGCCAACGAACACGATCTGCTGCTCGAGCTGTGCCGGGACCTGAACGTCCGCCAAGTCGTCGAGACCCACGGCCATTGGGACCACATCCAGGCCGTCGAGGCGGTCCGCGACGCCGGGATCAATGTCGCCGTGACCCGGGCCGACGCCGCCATGCTCCCTTCCTACGACCAGATCCTCGAGGACGAGTCGATCGTCACCGTCGGCCGGCTGCGCGTGGCCACGATCGCCACCCCGGGCCACACGCCGGGCTCCATGTGCTTCGCGGTCGAGGGGACGCCGCTGCTCTTCAGCGGGGACACGCTCTTTCCGGGCGGCCCCGGTAACACGTCGTTCGAGGACGCCGACTTCGGCACCATCATCACTTCGATCGAGGGCCGGTTGTTCGGCGCCTTCCCACCGGACACCCTGGTGCTTCCGGGTCACGGCGTGGGCACCACCATCGGATCCGAGTCCCCGCACCTGGCCGAGTGGGTCGAGCGGGGCTGGTAGCGCCGCTCACCGCACGTCAGACCGCCGTCGACGGTCGCCTCGGCTCGCGGATGACCTCGATCTCGGGCGGCAGCCCGGTGATGGACACGCCACCGGGCACCTCGTCCCCCACCTCGATCGTGACCCGGGAGCCGGCCAGCGGGATCCCCTCGACCTTGAGGTAACCGATGTCCTCGGGCAGGTTCGGGCTGAGCCACGTCTTGCCGTACGGGATCCACGGGTCGAGGCGGAGGAGCGTGCGCAGGCACAGCAACGGCGACGCAGCCGACCACGCCTGCGGCGAGCACGAAGTCGGGTACCCCACCGGCACGTCGAGTTCGCTCCGGTCGAGTCCGCTGAACAGCTCGGGGAGGCGCCCGCCCTGGGCCGAGGCAGCGTCCAGCAGGCCGAAGATGAGCTGCTGGGCAGCCCCGTCGAACCCGTAGCGGGCCAGCCCGGCGGCCACGATGGCCGTGTCGTGGGGCCACACGGAGCCGCAGTGGTAGCTGATCGGGTTGTAGCCCCCGTTGTCGCTCGACAGGGTGCGCAGCCCCCACCCGGTGAACATCGACGGCGACACCAGCGCCTGTGCCACCTGCAGCGCCTTGTCCTCGTCGACGATCCCGGTCCAGAGGCAGTGCCCGATGTTGGAGGTCAATGAGTCGATGGGCTTCTTGTCGGCGTCAAGGCCGACGGCGAACCAGCCCTTGTCCTCCAGCCAGAAATCGCGGTTGAAGTTCGTCTTCAGGTGTGCCGCCTTGGACCGGAACCGCTCATAGGTGGCCGTGTCCCCGGCCTCGAAGGCGAAGTGGGCGCTGGCCAGGTAGGCCCCATAGGTGTAGGCCTGCACCTCGGCCAGGGCGATGGGCGCCTCGGCCACCCGGCCGTCGCGGTAGCGGATGCCGTCCCAGCTGTCCTTCCAGCCCTGGTTGGCGAGACCCCGGTCGGTGGCCCGCCGGTACTCCACATAGCCATCACCGTCGGCGTCGCCGAAGTGCTCGATCCACTCGATGGCCCGGGCGGCGTTCGGGAGCAGCTCGTCGACCAGCTCCCGGGCCACGCCCCACCGGCGCATCTCGCCGAGGAGCATGACGAAGAGCGGGGTGGCGTCGGCAGTGCCGTAGTAGATGCTGCCCCCGCCGAGGGAGAGCGAGGCGGCGTCCCCGAACCGCATCTCGTGGAGGATGCGGCCGGGCTCTTCCTCGTGACGGGGGTCGACCTCGGTGCCCTGGAACCGGGCCAGGGTCTGGAGCACGCCACTGGCCAGGTCGGGGTCGACGAGCAGCGCCATCCAGGCTGTCAGCAACGAGTCCCGGCCGAACACCGTCATGAACCACGGTGCGCCCGCCGCCACGACCACCCGCTCGGGGTAGTCGGGGTCGAAGATCCGGAGCGCGCCCAGGTCCTCGGCGCTCCGGGCCACAACCTGTTTGAGCGCCGGGTGGTCGGTCTCCACTTTCGGGACCTGGCGGCGCCACTCGGCCAGGCGCTCCGTCGGCGTGGCCCGCTCCACCGGCTCGCCGCACTGGTACTTCGGTGCGAACACGGCACCGTCGATGACCGGGCCGACCTCGATGCACGTGCTCCACACGCCACGGGGCGGGACCACCACCTCGTAGGTGAGCAGGCCGGGCGCGACCTTGGCGGCACCCGTCGTCCGCAATTCGACGCCCCGGGCCACCGCACCGCGGCGGTAGGTGTAGGTGAGCGACGCCCGTGGTGCGTCGTCGGCCTCGCCGTCACCACCGTCGCCGGCCCGGTGGCCTCCGTGGCCGGCGCCGGACGGCCGGTCGGCCACCTCGCTCGTGACCGAGGCGGCATTCGCCCCGACGGACGCCCGGCCCTCCTTGACGGCGAACAGGTCGGCGAAGTCGGCGTCGACCAGGATCTCGACGGTGCAGGCGGTGGCCTCGTCGGAGTAGTTGCGGAGCGTCAGCCCCTCACGCATCCCCTGGCCGACGTGGCGGCTCCGGAAGACCATGAGGGTCGAGTCGGCGCGGCCCGGAGCCGGAAGGTTCCGGGCTACGAAGGTGGCGCTGAACGGGTCGTCGGTGACGGCCGACAGGGGCTCGGCCTGGGCCCCGTTCACCAACACCTCGAACCGGGACATGATCCGGGTGTCCCGGAAGAACAGCCCCTGGGCCGCCCCGGGGGACATGTCCCCGGCACTGCCGCTGATGGCGAACGTGGACTCGTCGACCAGGGTCACCGCCCCTGTGCCCGAACCGAGCTGGGTGACCGGGCCGGCGTAGTTCCACGGGTCGGGCATCCAGGTACCGTACCGCTGACCTCGTCCGGACGGGAATTCCCCCTGCTCAGCGGCGCGGGCCGCACCGTGACGGCGACCCATCCCTATTCCCCCTACCGCCGTAGGAGAAATCTCCGGGACGGGCTACAATCGGGGCCGTGAACCCCTCGTCACCCGCCCCCGAGACCAGCGCCGCCGACGGCAACAGCCCTGCCGGAGGCGCGACCCCGCCCCTCCTCCGGATCGTGGGGTTGCACGCGTCGGTCGAGGGCCAGCCGATCCTGCGGGGCATCGACCTCACGGTCGAGTCGGGCCAGGTCCACGCCATCATGGGCCCCAACGGGTCGGGCAAGTCGACCCTGGCCAACGTGCTGCTCGGCAACCCCGCCTACGAGGTCACGGCCGGATCCATCCTGTTCCGGGGCGAGGACATCACGTCCTGGGCGACCGACGTCCGCGGCAAGGCCGGCATCTTCCTCGCGTTCCAGGACCCCGAGGCGATCGGCGGGGTCCCCGTGATCCAGTTCCTCCGACAGGCGCTGTCCGCCCGACGCGGCATGGACCTCTCCGTGCTCGAGGTGCGCCTGCTGATGATGGAGTGGATGGAGAAGCTCGGTATGGACCCGGCCTTCGGCGAGCGCCACCTCAACGACGGCTTCTCGGGCGGGGAGAAGAAGCGGAACGAGATCCTCCAGATGGCGATGCTCGAGCCCGAGCTCGCCGTGCTCGACGAGACCGACTCCGGACTCGACGTCGACGCGCTGCGCACCGTGGCCCGCGGGGTCCACACCGTGCGCGAGGCACGACCCGACCTCGGTGTGCTGGTCATCAGCCACTATCAGCGCATGCTCGAGGAGCTGGATGCCGACCGGGTCCACGTGCTCGTCGACGGCGTGATCGTCGACGAGGGCGGGCCCGAGCTGGGGGCGCGGCTGGAGGCCGAGGGGTACGACGCATGGCGGAGCTGACCACGACCGGCGCGGACGCCCCAGCGCTCGATGCAGCCACCTTGCGCAAGGACTTCCCGATCCTGGCCCGCGAGGTCCACGGCCGCCCCCTGACCTACCTCGACTCGGCGGCGTCGTCGCAACGACCCACGGCGGTCCTCGACGCCATGCGTGAGTACGACGAGACCACCCACGCCAACGTGCACCGCGGCGTCTACGCCATCGCCGAGGAGGCCACCCGTCGGTTCGAGGCGGCCCGGGTCAACGTCGGACGGTTCATCGGGGCCCCCGACCCCGGGCGCGAGGTCGTCTTCACCAAGAACGCCACCGAGGCCCTCAACCTGGTGGCCCACAGCTGGGGCCGCACCCACCTCGGTCGGGGCGACGTGGTGGTCCTCACCGAGATGGAGCACCACGCCAACATCGTGCCCTGGCACATGCTGGCCGCCGAGCGTGGCATCGAGCTCCGCTGGCTCCCCATCGACGACGACGGCCGCCTGGTCCTCGACGACCTCGACGCCGTCCTCGACGGGGCCAAGCTGCTCGGCCTGACCTGCATGTCCAACGTGCTCGGTACGCTCAACCCCGTCGCCGAACTGGCGGCCGCCGCCCATGCCGCAGGGGCGGTCGTCGTGGCGGACGCCTGCCAGTCGGTTCCCCACCAGCCGACCGACGTGTCCGCGCTGGGCGTCGACTTCCTTGCATTCAGTGCCCACAAGATGCTCGGCCCCACCGGCATCGGCGTCCTGTGGGGACGCGAGGAACTGCTTGCGGAGCTGCCGCCGTTCCTCGGCGGTGGCGAGATGATCCTCGACGTCCGCAAGGACGGGTTCACCCCCAATGACATCCCGTGGCGATTCGAGGCCGGCACGCCGCCGATCACCGAGGCCGTCGGTCTGGGGGCGGCCGTCGACTACCTGCGGGCCGTGGGCATGGACGCCGTGCGTGCCCACGAGGTGTCGCTGACCGCCTATGCGATGGACGCCCTGACGGAACGCTTCGGCGATGGCATCCGGATCTTCGGCCCCGCCGAGGCCGAGGACCGCGGCGGCGTGCTCTCGTTCGCCTTTGGCGACGTCCACCCCCATGACGTCTCCCAGATCCTCGACGAGTACGGGGTGTGCGTACGGGCCGGCCACCACTGTGCCAAACCGCTGATGCGACGCCTGGGCGTCAACGCCACCGCCCGGGCCTCGTTCGGCCCCTACAACGACGAGCACGACGTCGACACTCTGGTCGATGCGCTCGACGCCGCCGGAAGGTTCTTCGCGTGAGCGCTGGCCGGTACGCTCTGCCCCTGGTGCGGATGCACCTCCGTGACGAAGGGACGGCGGCCTGATGCCCGGCCTCGAAGACCTCTACCGAGAGATCATCCTCGACCACTATCGCTCGCCGCGGAACCGTGGCGAGCTCGAGTCGCCGCCGGCCGTGCGGGTCGAAGGCTTCAACCCGCTGTGCGGCGACGAGATCGTCGTCACACTCGACGTCGAGGACGGTGTCCTGGGTGACATCAAGATCGCCGGGACGGGGTGCTCGATCAGCCAGTCCTCCGCGTCGCTGATGTCCGCGGCGGTCAAGGGCAAGACCGTCGAGGAGGCCCGCGACCTCATCGCCACCTTCAAGGGAATGATGTCCATCCACGAGTCCACCCTTCCCGTCGGCGCCGCGTCAGGTGACGCCGGGGCCGAGCAGGTCGAGGCGCCCGAGCCCGAGGCGATCGACATCGACGCGCTCGGTGAGCTCGCCGCGCTCCAGGGCGTGGTGAAGTTCCCGGTGCGGATCAAGTGCGCCACGTTGAGCTGGAACACGCTGGCGCAGGGCCTCGACGAGGCAGCCGCCTCCGCCTGACTCCCGGGCGGCCCGTCCCGGCCGCAGCAGATCAGCAGGTCGTCGGGTCGAAGTTCGTCTGGATGGTGGTCGTGGTGACGGCCGGGGCCGTCGTCGCCGGCGCGCTGCCACCCGTCGAGTAGGTCGTGGGTGGGACCGTCGACGACGTGGTCGTCGTCGACACCGTGCCGTAGGGACCGGGCGGAGGGGTAAGCGGTACGGGGGCCGGGGTTCCCAGGAACTGGCTGATCACCTGGGTGGCCTGGGGCTGCTGCACGTAGAGGATCGACCCGAGGTAGCCGAACTCCGAGGACCCGCTCGCGTAGGTGGGCAGCGTCGCGGTGGCGAGCGATTCCGACGCGAACGAGCGGAACTGCTGGGAGAGGGACACCAGCTCGCTGATGGTGAAGGTCGAGTCGATGGTCACCCCCTGGACCACCGAGCCGATGAAGGCGTTGAGCGTCAACGGGTTGTACTGCTTCTCGGCCTGGTTGATCAACGCCTTCATGAAGGCGTTCTGGCGTTGGATCCGGCCGAAGTCGCTGGTGCCGTCGTACTGCCAGTACCCGTTCTCGTAGTACTGGTAATGGCGGCTGCGGGCAACGGCAAGCGAGTATCCGCCGTTCAGGTGCTGGCAGCCCGTAGCAGTGATGTTCAGGCCCGTGAAGTCGTCCCGGGCCGGGAACGGGAAGTCGAGATTGACCCCGCCGATGGCGTCGACCGCACCGCGGAACCCGATGAAGTTGAGTTGGACGACGTGCTCGATCGGGATCCCGAAGTTGGCCTCGATCGTCTGGACCAGTTGGTCCGGGCCGTTGTTGTAGGTGGCGTTGATCCGGTTGTACTTGCCCAACTGGCTGGTGTCGCCCGCCACCGTGACGACGGTGTCTCGCGGGATCGACAGGACGCTGACCTGGCCCGTCGCCGGGATCACGTGGGCGATCTTGATGACGTCGCTCCGCTGGCCGCCGGCGGTCGACGCATTGCCGTAGGCGTTCTGGTCGGCCCCGCTCACCCCAGACCGCGTGTCCGAGCCGATGAGCAGGACGTTGAACGGCGCCCCGACGGGCGTTGCCCGCAGGTGCTTGACCGTCACCTTGGTCACCTGGCTGAACCGGTACTGCACGTAGGCGTATCCCGACCCCACGGCCACGATGGCCAGGGCGACGATCGCCACCCCGGAGAGCAATACCCAGTCGAGCCACGTCCGCTTCGGCCTGGACTTGGCCGCCGTCGTGGACTTCGCCGCCTTGGCCGACGCGGCCTCACGGCGCTCCTTGCGGGTCAGGGGGACGCCGAGGTCCGTCGTCGATGCAGCGGCCGTCGCCCCCATGGCGGCGAGCAGGTCGCCTCCGGACCCCGTGTCGGTCCCGGACTCGGATGCCTCCGACCCGGACGTCGAGTTGGACGCTGCTATCGGGTCCGGGCCGGCGACCCCCACCACCCCGGTGAGATCGTCCGTGGGACCGGGCAGGCCCGGGCCGGGCGACGCCGTCGCTGCGGAGCCCGCGGACGTGGAGTGCGCTCCCCCGGTCGACTTCCCACCGTCGGGTGCACCACCCGATTCCACTCCGTCGGACGATCCCGCGGACGTGACATCGTCGGGCCGCCGCTTGGGGCTGTGGGCGCCTCCCCGGCGTCGGTCTCGGCGGGCCATTGCATGACGCTACCAATCCCCGCTCCGACCCGGTGATCAGCACCGATGGCCATCGGGGCTCAGGTGTAGGCGGCGTACCCGGTGCGGTCGACGGTCTCGGCCAGCTCGCTGCCGCCCGTGGCCACCACCCGGCCGTCGGCCAGCACGTGCACCACATCGGCGTGGAGCACGTCGAGCAGCCGGCGGAAATGGGTGATGGCGAGGACTCCGAGTCCCCATTCCCCCGTGGCCTCTTGGACCCGTCGCCCCACGTCGGCGAGCGCGTCCACGTCGAGACCGGAGTCGATCTCGTCCAGGACGGCGAACTTCGGGCGCAGGACGCCGAGCTGCAGGGTCTCGTTGCGCTTACGCTCGCCGCCGGACAGGTCCACGTTGAGCGGGCGGTCGAGGAAGCGCTCGTCGAAGCCGATGCGGGCAGCCTCGGCGTGGAGCCGCTCCCCGACCCCGTCGTCGGCGCCGCCCACCGGGCGGGCGGCCGTCAGCGACTCGACCAACGACACCCCGGGGACCTCGATCGGGTGCTGCATGGCCAGGAAGAGCCCGGCCCGGGCACGTTGCCAGGTCGGGAGAGCCAGGAGGTCGACCCCGTCGAGGGTGACCGTACCGCCGAGGACCTCGTAGCCGGGTCGACCCATCAGCACGTGGGCGAGCGTGCTCTTGCCGGAGCCGTTCGGCCCCATGACTGCGTGCACCTCACCACTGCGGACGGTGAGGCTCAGGCCCTTGAGGATCTCGCGCCCGGGGATGCCGGCACGCAGGTCCTCGATGACGAACTCGCCGGCGCTCATCGGACCACCACCGAGACGTCGTCGCCGTCCACGACCACCTCATAGACAGGCACGGGCTTCGTCGCCGGGAGCGAGCACGGGGCACCGGTGCGCAGGTCGAAGGACGAGCCGTGCTTGGCGCACTCGATCTGGCACTCGGCCGCCCACACCTCGCCGTCCGCCAGCGAGAAGTCCTCGTGGCTGCACCGGTCGCCCACGGCGTGGAATTCGTCGCCGATCCGCACCAGCGCGACGCGCAGTCCGGCCACGTCGAACCGCCGGGCCTCGCCCGCCGCGAGGTCGCCCACCGCGCACAGCCGGGCCGTTGTCATCGGTGTCGACTCAGCCACGGGACACTCCCGAGCGCTCGGCGAGCGACCGGCCCACCAGGTCGCGGGCGCCGGCCAGGGGGACCTGGTCGGCGATGCTCTCGAAGAAGCCGGCCACGATGAGCTGCTCCGCCCGCTCGGGCTCGATGCCGCGGGACTCGAGGTAGTAGCGCTGGTCCTCGTCGACCGGGCCGACCGTCGACCCGTGGCTGCACTTCACGTCGTTCTCCTCGATGTCGAGGTTGGGCACCGAGTCGGCGTGGGCCCCCTCGTCGAGCACCAGGTTGTGGTTGGTCTGGACGGCATCCGACTTGACCGCGCCCCGTCGGACACGGATCAGCCCGCTGTAGACGGAGTGGGACGTCTCCGCGACCGCGCCCATGAACAGCAGGTCGCTCGTCGTGCGGGGTGCGCTGTGGTCCTGGAGCGTCCGGAAGTCGAGCATCTGGTCGTCGCGCCCGATGAACGCCGCCCGAAGCCGGCTTGCGCCCGAATCGCCCACCAGCGCCGAATCGGTGCGGAGCCGGGCGTAGCCACCGCCGAGGGCGACGGCGTAGCTCGACAGGGTCGCGTGGGCGCCGATGGTGCTGGCCTGGTGGGCCAGCTGCCACGTGGCGGGCCCGAGTGACTGGATCGACACGTAGGCGAGGGAGGCGTCGTCATGGACCTCCAACTCGGTCACCGGGACGACCAGCCGCTCGGGCGGCGGCTCGGACCCAGGGGACCACGCGGTGTGCCCGTCGGCCAGGAGCCCCGAGGCGGCGTCGACCACGAGCTCGACGACGCCGACGGTCGAGCCGGATCCGGCCCGCACCACGGTGCGGGGGAAGACCGCGGTCCCGGCCGATCCCGAGACCACGTGGACGACGACGACCGGGTCGACCACCGACGCGCCGGGTCGGACGTCGATGACGACCGGATCGACGGAAAACGCGTCGTTCAGCAGCGGAAAGTCGTGGGGGTCGACGAGGACCGTACCCAGGAGCGCTTCGCCCTCGTCGTGATCGGTGGCCCTCCCGACCGACAGGAGGTCGTCACCCGCCGTCGAAGCCAGGGTGGCGAGCACCCCGTCGACGGTCACCACCAGCCCGCTGCGGGGGCCAAGCGCGTCGACGAGTGCGTGGATCCGCGCCGACGGTAGGGCGACGACGTCCGTGCCGGCCCGGGCCGAGCCCGCCGGCTGGAATCGGTCGAGGTCGAGCCGGTCGATTCGGCTGTAGCGCCAGACCTCGTCCTTCTCGGTCGGGAGCGGCGACGAGGCGAACGACTCCGCTGCCGCGTTGCGGCGCCGGACGAGCCAGGGGCTGCCGGGCAGGCCGGCGGCGTTCTCGGGGGTGAAGGTGGGCAGGGTGGGACCTCTCGCGGATCGAGGCCCGGTGGACCAGCCTCGAGTCCATACTCCCGGGCTGACGGGATTCCCCGTCGGGGTCCGCACCCTCCCCTCCCGGGGCCGCGAGGCACCTGGTCCACGCCCTACGCTGGGCGTCCATGACCGTTCCCACCATCGCATCCTTCACATCCGAGGTGTTCGCCATCGAGGTCGACGGCCACGTGGCCACCCTCTGGCTGGACCGCCCGGAGAAGCGAAACGCCATGGGCCCGGCGTTCTGGGACGATCTGCCGGTGGCCATGGCCGCCATCGGCGGCGACCCGTCGGTACGCGCCGTGGTGATCGCCGCCCGGGGGCCCCATTTCTCGGTCGGGCTCGACCTGGTGTCGATGGCCGGCATCGGAGGAGCGCCGGAGACAGCCGACGGGTCCCGCCCGTCGATCGCCGGCCGGGCCTGGCACGCTCGGGCCGAGATCACCCGGCTGCAGGCCTCGGTCACCGCGGTGGCCGACTGCCCGGTCCCGGTGATCGCCGCCGTCCACGGGTGGTGCATCGGAGGCGGCGTCGACTTGATTGCGGCCTGCGACATCCGGCTCGCCAGCGCCGATGCCCAGTTCTCGGTGCGGGAGACCAAGATCGCCATCGTCGCCGACGTGGGGAGCCTCCAGCGGCTCCCCGCCATCATCGGCAAGGGCCACGTGGCCGAGCTCGCCTTCACCGGCAAGGACATCACCGCGGACCGCGCTGCGGCCATCGGCCTGCTCAATCATGTGAGCACCGACGCCGACGCCGTGCTGGCCGATGCCCGGGCCATGGCCGCCGAGATCGCCGCCAACTCGCCCTTGGCCGTGCAGGGGACCAAGGCCGTGCTCGCCGCCTGCGAGGACAGGACGGTCGCCGAGGGCCTCGACTACGTCGCCACGTGGAACTCGGCGTTCCTGGCATCGGACGACCTCGCCGAGGCCATGGCCGCGTTCATGGAGAAGCGACCGGCCAGCTTCACCGGCAGGTAGTCCGGTCACCGGTCGCCGGTCACGGGTCGTCCGGTCGCCGGCGGCACGTGCGCCGACACCGCCCGTGGATCAGCGCTTGCGGCGCCACCACTTGCGGCCGCTCCGCTCGTCCTCCTTGCGCACCTCGGCGAGGACGTCGGGGGCCACCGCGTTGATGATGCCCTCGGCCTGGTCGAGCAGTGCCGCCGCTTCGTCTCCCGGGACGTCCGGCATCGGCTCCAGCGCCGGTTCGACCAGCGATCCGTGGGCCCAGCCGACGTCGGCGAGTCGCGGTGCGTAGGACGGGCAGTCGTCGGGGCACTTCCACGGTGCCTCGGGGGCCAGGTCGAGCACGCAGAACCGGGCGACCTCACCCGAGTCGTAGGTCCGGCTCTGGAAGTGCTTGCACTCTTCACGCATCGGCAATGGGGGCTCCCTCGTCGTCTCCGTCATCATTGTGGCCTGTCCCGGGGGACGCGGAGGCACGCCCCTGTCGGCCGATCAGCCGATGGAGCCCTCCATCTGCAACTCGATCAGCCGGCTCCACTCGACGGCGTACTCCATCGGGAGGGTGCGGGTGATCGGCTCGATGAACCCGTTCACGATCATGCCCATCGCCTGGGTCTCGGAAAGTCCGCGGCTCATCAGGTAGAAGAGCTGGTCGTCGCCGACCTTGGACACGGTGGCCTCGTGGCCGATACGGGCGTCCCGCTCACCGACCTCCATGTACGGCTTGGTCTCCGAGACCGAGGTGTCGTCGAGCAGGAGGGCGTCGCACCGGACGAAGCTCTTGGCGTTCTTCGCGCCCTCGTCGACGTGGACGAGGCCCCGGTAGGTCGTGATCCCGGTGTCCTTGGAGATCGACTTCGAGACGATCGTGGAGGTCGTCTCAGGTGCGGCGTGGACCATCTTCGCCCCGGCGTCCTGGTGCTGCCCTGCGCCGGCGTAGGCGACCGAGAGCACCTCGCCCGAGGCCTTCGGGCCCATGAGGTAGACGCTCGGGTACTTCATCGTCAGCCGGGAGCCGATGTTGCCGTCGATCCACTCGACGTGGGCCTCGGCCTCGGCCCTGGCCCGCTTCGTCACCAGGTTGTAGACGTTGTTCGACCAGTTCTGGATGGTCGTGTACGTGATCCGGGAGCCCTCGAGCGCGACGAGCTCGACCACGGCGGAGTGCAGCGAGTCGGTGGTGTACACCGGGGCCGAGCAGCCCTCGATGTAGTGCACCTGGGCGCCGACGTCGGCGATGATGAGCGTCCGCTCGAACTGGCCCATGTTCTCGGCGTTGATCCGGAAGTAGGCCTGCAGGGGCTGGTCGACGATCACGTTCGGGGGCACGTAGATGAACGACCCACCCGACCACACCGCCGAGTTGAGGGCGGCGAACTTGTTGTCGTTCGGCGGGATGATCGTGCCGAAGTACTTGCGGACGAGGTCCGGGTGCTCGCGCACGGCCGTATCCATGTCGCAGAAGATGATGCCGAGCGCCTCGAGGTCCTCGCGATTGCGGTGGAACACCACCTCGGACTCGTACTGGGCGGTGACGCCGGCGAGGTACTTCCGCTCGGCCTCGGGGATCCCCAGCTTCTCGTAGGTGTTCTTGATGGCGTCCGGCAGGTCGTTCCAGTCCTCCACCTGACCCGACGTCGGCTTGATGTAGTAGTAGATGTCGTCGAAGTCGAGGTCGGGCATGTTGACCGCGAACCACTCGGCCATGGGGCGCTTCTCGAAGCGCTGGAGGGCCCGGAGCCGGAAGTCCCGCATCCACTCGGGCTCCTTCTTCATCGCCGACATCTCGCGCACGATCGCCTCCGACAGCCCCTTCTTGGGCTTGAAGACGTAGTCCTCTTCGTCGGACCACCCGAGCTTGTACTTCCCGAGATCGAGGTCGGTGGCGGTCATGAGCGCTCCTGGTCGGTGGGAGGGGAGCAGTAATTTCCCCTATCTAGATAGTAACAACTCTGCGGGCGGGACCGCACGGCCCGCCCGGGCCGCCGTGCCATTGTGTGCGGATGGCCGACGATTCCCGCCTTGACCCTGCCGACGACCCGCCCGTGCCCCCCGTCGCGGAGCGGCGCCCCGTCACCCTCGAGGCCCACGGCGACGTCCGGACCGACGACTGGTACTGGCTGAGGGACAAGGACGACCCGGCGGTCATCGCGCACCTCGAGGCCGAGAACGCCTACACGGAGGCGTCCATGGCAGACACCGTCGCCCTCCAGGGAGCCCTCTACGCCGAGATGGTCGCCCGGATCCAGGAGACCGACCTGTCGGTCCCGGTGCGCAAGGGGCCGTGGAGGTACTACAGCCGCTCCGTCGAGGGCAGCAGCTACGGGATCCACTGCAGGCGGCCTGCGGACGGGCCCGACGATGCCGAGCAGGTCCTCCTGGACGAGAATGCGCTGGCCGAGGGGCACGACTACTTCGCCCTCGGCAACTTCTCGATCAGCCCCGACCACCGCTGGCTCGTGTACTCGACCGACACCACCGGGGGCGAGCGCTACACCATGCGCTTCCGGGACCTCGACACCGGCGACGAGTCCGCCGAGTCGATCGAGGACACCTCGTACGGCTCGGCCTGGGCCAACGACAACGCCACCGTCTTCTACGTGCGGGTAGACGAGGCGATGCGCCCGTTCCAGCTCTGGCGCCACGTTGTCGGCACCGACCCGGCCGGCGACGTGCTCACGCTCGAGGAATCCGACGACCACTACTACCTCGGCGTGGGCCGCACGAAGGACGACCGGTTCATCCTGTGCGGGCTCGACTCGAAGGTGACCTCGGAGGTCCTGGTCCTGGACGCGGACGACCCGGCGGGGCGGTTCGCGGTCGTCGAGCCTCGCCGGCAGGGCATCGAGTACTCCGTGGACCACGACCGGGGTGACCCCGACACCGGGCGGCCCGGCCGCTTCCTGATCGTCACCAACGACGGGGCCGAGGACTTCCGGCTGATGGAGGCCCCCGAGGACGCCCTCGGACGGGCCAACTGGACCGAAGTGATCGGCGCACGCCGCGGCGTCCGCCTGGATGCCGTCGACCCGTTCGTCCGCCACCTCGCCGTCTACGAGCGCGAGGGCGGCGAGACCCGCATGCGGGTGATCGAGCACGCCACCGGCACAGCCACGCCGGTCGATCAGCCGGAGTCGCCGTCGACGGTGTGGGGCGAGGCCAACCCCGAGTACGACTCGACCGTCCTCCGCTACGGCTACACGTCCCTCGCCACCCCCCGCTCCGTCTACGACCTCGACCTCGTCGACGGGGGCCTCGCCCTGCTCAAGCGCCAGCCAGTGCTCGGCGACTTCGACCCGGCCCGGTACCGCACGACCCGGCAGTGGGCCACGGCTTCCGACGGGATCCGGGTACCCATCTCGCTCGTCTACCGACCCGACCTGGTCGCAGGCCCCGCCGCCTCGAACAGCCCCGCTTCCGACGCCTTGTCCGGAAGCGGGGCACCCTGCCTGCTGTACGGGTACGGCTCCTACGAGGCGTCGATGGACCCGACGTTCTCGAGCCTGCGCCTGAGCCTGCTCGACCGCGGCTTCGTCTTCGCGATCGCCCACGTGCGGGGCGGCGGCGAGCTCGGCCGCCACTGGTACGAGGACGGGAAGTTCGCCGCCAAGCCCAACACCTTCGGCGACTTCGTCGCGTGCGCGCGCCACCTGGTGGACGCCGGCTGGACTTCGCCCGGACGACTGGTGGCGCGTGGTGCCAGCGCGGGCGGACTACTGATGGGAGCGGTGGCCAACCTGGCGCCCGACCTGTTCCGGGCGATCGTGGCCGAGGTGCCGTTCGTCGACTGCCTCACCACCATCCTCGACGAGACGCTCCCGCTCACGGTCCTCGAGTGGGAGGAGTGGGGCAACCCGGTCGAGGACCCCGCGATTTACTCGGTCATGAAGTCGTACTCGCCCTACGACAACGTTTCCGCCACCGGGCCGGACGGCAGGCCCGTGCGGTACCCGGACATCCTCGCCACGGCCGGGCTGTCCGACCCCCGGGTCGGCTTCTGGGAGCCCGCGAAGTGGACGGTGAAGCTGCGCGCCGCCAACCCGCACAACCGGGTCCTGCTCAAGACGGAGATGGGCGCGGGCCACGGGGGCCCATCTGGGCGCTACGACGCCTGGAAGGACGAGGCCTTCGTCTACGCCTTCGTCCTGGCCGCACTCGGGATGGCAGACGCGCCGCCGGTCCCCTACCCGGAGTAGTCCGCGGACCGGGCCGGCAGCTCAGCCGCCGATCGACGTGGTCGTGGTCGTCGCACCGGAGGCGGGCGGGGCGACGGAGGTCGTGTTCGTCGGCCCTGCTGCGGCCGCAGCGGCGGTGGCCCCGGCCGACGGCGTGAACGTGGCGACGAAGGGCGTGTGCAGCGGGCTCGGGAAGACCACCGGGATGGTGTTGACGGTCAGCGTCAAGGTGGGCGTCCCGAATTGCACGGTGGTGGTGCCGGTCGCCTGGATGTTCTGGACCGTCCCCGCCGACAGCTCGCCGGCCCACAGGGCCTTGCCCGTCGCTGCCGAGTCGACCTGGATCCAGCACGGACCCGTCCCGGTGGCCGTGATCTGGTACGAGACGTTGGGCACGGTGTAGGTGGCCGACGTCCCCGACGACGAGGTCGTGGTCGCCACGAACTGGGTCGGTAGCGTCGTCGGGGTCGGCCGCGTCGTCGGGGTCGGTTTGGGTCGTGTCGTCGACGTGGCCGTGCTGCCCGATCCGTGGGCCGTGGACGTCGTCGTCGAACTGCGGGCGGTGGTGTGCGATCGGTGGCTGCCGAGCAGCGCGAGGGCACCGAATACGAGCACGACGACCACGGCCACGACGATCCCCATGCCTCCCCGGCGGCGTCGGTTCATCGAGTCGAGCGCCATCCGCTGGGCGCGGTCGCCACGTGCCGAGGCGCGGCTGTCGCCGTTCCGGGGGCGGTCGAGCGGCCGGGCGTCGTCGAAGACGATGGGTGCGTCGGGGTCGGGGAACTCGTCGGTCCCCCGCACGGGCACCGGTGGCACCACCCGCTCGACAGGACTGCCGGGCGTGGCCTGCCGCGCGATCGGACGGATTGTCGGCGGACCGATCCGCTCCGACAGGTGCTCGAGGGTGCCGAGCGCCTGGTTGTAGTTCTGCACCGAGTGCACGTCGTCCCCCCGGGGTCGCCTGACGAGGGCGACCGCGACGGCCACCACCACCAGCACCACGAGGACGAACGCCAGGGCCCACATCCGGTCTATTCAACCGCGAAACCGCGGGGGTTGGCGGGGCGACCGGGGGTATGCCATCCGTCGGACAGCACAGTCGGGGCGCGTCGTCCCTGGTCGCGCCCTTAGATGGCGGTGACGGCGGTCATCCCGCCGTCGACCGTGAGATGGGCGCCGGTGATGAATGAGGCCTCCGCCGAGAGCAGGAACCGGACAGGCCGGGCGATCTCGTCGGGTGTCGCGATCCGACGCAGCGGCGTCCGCTCCTCGATCTGCTCCCGGAACCCGGGCAGGGCGAATGCCGGCTCGAGCATGGGGGTCGCCACCGCACCGGGGCACACGGCGTTCACCCGGAACCCCTCAGTGGCGAATCGTTGGGCGAGCGAGCGCATGACGCCGAGCACCCCGCCCTTCGATGCGCAGTAGGCGGTGAGCACCGAGCTTCCGAAGAATCCCTCGATGGACGAGATCAGCACCACCGACGACCCCGGGCCGGCGGCGCGGAAGGGATCGAGCAGGTGGCGGCAGATGATCGCCGCGGCCCGCAGGTTGACGTTGAGGGTATCGTCCCAGACCGCGTCGTCGAGGTCGTCGACCTCGGCAGCGCCGGGCACGCCGGCGGCATGGACGAACCCGCCGAGCGACCCGAGGTCGTCCGCCGCAGCTGCCATCGCACCCGGGATCCCGGCCGAGTCGGCGACGTCCACCACGGCGGCGTGGGCGACGACCCCGAGTTCGCGGCAACGTGCCACGGTGGCCGCTGCTCCCGCGGCGTCGATGTCCCACACGGCCACGGGTCGGCCCACCTCGGCCAGCGCCACGGCGGTCGCCCGCCCGATGCCGGAACCGCCTCCCGTGACGAGGACGCCCGTGCCGGGCGTGCCCAGTGGTTCGGGCACCGGGGCTGCAGGTGACAAGGTGACGGAGGGCGCGGGCGCAGACATGGCTGGAGTCTTCCAGACCGCCCGCCGGCCACGCCGGGCCGGACCGGATCGATCAGGTGCGCAGGCCCAGGTAGGGCTGGCGGCCCGCAGGGATCTCGGCACGCGGGGGGTTGACCTTGTCCCGGTTCGACAGCACCGGGTCGGTGAGCCCCCAGTCCCCGGCGATTGCCGGGTCGTCCCAGGCCACCCCGAGCTCGTCCTCCGGGTTGTAGTAGCCGTCGACCAGGTACCAGAGGGTGAGGTCGGTGAGCGATGCGAACCCGTGTGCGACGCCCGGCGGGATGAACAGGCCGCGGTCATGGTCGCCCGAGAGGTCGAGGGACAGCGTGGCCCCGTCGGTCGGCGACCCCTGGCGCAGGTCGTGGAGTACCACCCGTGCGGTGCCGGCCAGCACGTACCAGTAGTCGGACTGGTGCAGGTGGTAGTGGAGCCCGACGACGGCGCCGGCCTGCTTGGTCGACCGGTTCCCCTGGATCATCTCGCGGCCCAACGGGAACCAGCTCCGGCGGTAGGTCTCGACGAAGCGGCCGCGCTCGTCGCCGTGGGCCTCGGGCTCCACGATGATCACATCCTGGATCACGTCGGACTCGATGATCGTCGGCATGCGTCGTACCCCTCAGGTCGTGCGCCGGTCGGACGCAGGTCGTGCGCCGGCCGACCGGGGTCTAGCCCCCGTCGGTCGGCTCGTCGTGCGACACAGTAGCGAACCTGCTCCGGAAGAACAGGAGGGGCGTGCCCTCGCCGACTCCAAGGTCGAGGACCCGGCCCAAGATCAGCTCGTGGTCGCCTGCGTCGTGCACGAGTTCCACCCGGCAGTCCACCCACGCCAGGCTGCCCTCGATCACCGGCGACCCGGTGCCCGGTGCGGGGTGCCACGCCACGCCGTCGAACTTCGGCCCCCCCGAGACGGCGAATCCCCGGCACAGTTCCTCCTGGCTCTCACCCAGCACGTTGACGCAGAAGCTTCCGGTGCGGGCGATCCTCGGCCAGCTCGTCGACGTGCGGGCCGGCGCCACGGCGACGTAGGGCGGGTCGAGGGAGAGTGACAAGAAGCTCTGGCACGTGAAGCCGACCGGCTCACCGTCGTCGATTCCGGTCACGATGGACACCCCGGTGGCGAACCGGCTCATGGCGTCCTTGAACCGGTTGGCATCGAACGCGAAGGCGTCCTCGGTGCCGTCGCCGGACATGCTCACGCCCCCTTGAGCTCGAACGTGACGCCCTCCTTGGCCGCGGCGACCTCGACCTTGCCCATCGACTGGGCGATCTTGCGGGCGGCCCGCAGCATGGTGTCGATCTGCCGGTCGGTGTGCCCCGGGTCGTGGTGGAACATGTCGAGACGCTTTGCCCCGGTCTGGGTGGCCACCAGCACGGCGTAGGCCGGAGTCGAGTGGCCCCAGTCGAAGAGCTCCACGTACTCGTCCTCGGTGTACTGGGCGTCGTGGATCAGGAGGTCCACGTCGTGGCAGAGGTCGAGCACGGCCTCGGCCACCGTCGTGCGGTCCAGGGGGGCCTGGTGGTCGGGCATGTACGCCACCGACACGCCGTCGGCCTCGATACGGAATCCGAGCGTGTTGCCGATGTGGGGGATCGTCCGCACCTTGACCTTGATGCCGCCCAGGGCGAACTCGTCGTCCGGGCCGAGGTCGTGGTAGCGCAGCTCGCCGCGGAAGTCGGACATGTGCACCGGGAAGAACGGTGGCTTCACCATGCCGGCCATCGTCGACTGGAGGGAGTCGTCGGCCTGAGCCGGCCCGTAGATCTCGAGCAGGGCACCCGGGTCGCGCATCGGTGGGAAGAACGGGGTGCCGAGCACGTGATCGTAGTGGAGGTGGGTGAGCAGGGCGTTCCCCCGAAGTGGCTTGCCGGCGGCGATCAGCGGCGCATTGAGGTGGTGGCCGAGCGCGCGGAGTCCCGTCCCCATGTCGAGGACCAGGGGGGGCTCACCGGCCACCTCGACCAGCACGCAGGAGGTGTTGCCCCCGTAGCGGCGCTGCTGGTCGGACGAGGTGGGGCAGGAGCCGCGGACGCCGAAGTAGGTGATTCGCACAGGTTTACGAGGCTAGCCGCCACAGCGATGTGACTCGCGGGGTACCGTCGACACCCATGGACGCCGACCCGCGCAGCAACCACGAGATCCGCACCGTCACGGCCAACGGCCTGGAGTTCGGGTACCTCACCGCCGGTCCCGAGGACGGGCCCCTGGCCCTGTGCTTCCACGGGTTCCCCGACACTGCCCACACCTGGCGCCACCTCCTCCCCCGACTCGCCGACGCCGGCTACCGGGCGGTCGCACCCTTCCTGCGGGGATACGCTCCCACCACGGTGCCGGCGGTCGGCGCCTACGACACCGGGACACTCGCCCTCGACGCCTGCGCGCTGCACGAAGCGCTCGGCGGGGGCGACGACGCCGTCATCATCGGGCACGACTGGGGAGCGCTCCTCACCTATCCGGCGGCGGCCCACGAGCCCGACCGCTGGGCGAAGGTCGTCACGATGGCCGTGCCTCCGGCCCGGTCGATGGGCTTCGACTTCTTCGCCTACGAACAGCTCCGGCGCAGCTTCTACGTCTTCGTCTTCCAGACCCCGCTGGCCGAGTTCGCCGTGTCCATGGACGACCACGCCTTCCTCGACCGGCTGTGGGCCGATTGGTCCCCCGGCTACGACGGCGCGTGGGACGCGGCCCGGGTGAAGGAGGCCCTGGCCGACGAGGCCAACCTGTCGGCAGCCATCGGGTACTACCGCGCGATGATGGCGCCCCCGCCGCAGGACCCGGCCGCCGCTGCCGCCCAGTCCGCCGGCGAGTCGAACGCACCCCAGCCCACCCTCTACCTCCACGGGACCGCCGACGGCGCCATGGGAGTCGACATCATCGGGCCGGTGGCCGACCACCTCGCCCCGGGCTCGGAGGTCGTCGTGATCGAGGGGGTGGGCCACTTCCTCCACCTCGAGCGCCCCGACGAGGTCAACGACCACGTACTGCGGTTCCTCGGGACCTGACCGGCCCGCCACCGGGCCGGGCGGTCGCTGCGACCGGTCCCGCTACGACCCGAGCGCCGCCCCGGCCATCACGCCCGCCACCTCGGCCCGGACCGCCACGCGGACCGGGTCGTCGGTCGGGACGCACCGACCACGAGCCCGGTCGTAGACCGTACCGATGACCCCGGCGTGGTCGGTCCCCACCTGGCGCAGCCGGACCGACCAGCCGAGCCGGGCCAGCCGGTCCGCCGCCTCGGCCGAACGCTCGACGGGAACGAGGTTGTCGACCGACCCGTGGACGAGCACGGCCCGCGTGCCCGCAGTACCGGCGTCGTCGACCCCGGCGAACACGTCGTCACCGAACGGTGACCCGAAGTACGAACCGCCCAGGCCCACCACCACCGACAGCGGCACGCCGCCGGCCACCTCGGGGTGCAGTCCGACCCAGGTGGCGGCGTTCGCTCCGAGCGACCAACCGGCCAGCACCAGGCGCCCCGGGTCGCCGCCCAGGTCGGCCGACCCGCCCCGTGCGAACGCAAGCGACGCCAGCAGCTGGGCCGACCCGATGGCGAAGTCGTCGGACTGCCAGTCGGGGACCAGCACGAGCACGCCGTGGGCGGCGACCTCGGCGCCCAACGGTCCGAGCGCGTCGCGCTCGTCGGGGCCGCTTCCGTGCCACAGCAGGACGACCGGTGCGGCGTCGGTCCCGATCGGCTCGTAGACGTCGAGCACCTTTCCCGGCGCATAGGCCATCTGACGGGTCACGGGTCGACCCGCTCGGCCCGGACTACTTGTCGACCGACTTCAACCAGGGCACGACGGTCTTCAGGAAGTCGTTCTGGTCCGAGCCGGCGAGGAGCGGGTCGAGGTGGCTGTAGGTCGCGGTGCGGCTCACCACGGTCACGCTCGGGATCTTCGACTCGGCCTTGTACGCCGCGGCGCTGGCCGCCACCGCGTCGTTCGTCCCGCCGAGCGACGTCTGGAACGCGTAGAGCGGCACGTCCACCTGCGCGGTGTGGAGCAGGCGGAGGCCGAGGTAGGTGGCGACATCGGTCTGCTGGAGCGAGGTCGAGGCGCCGGCGTCGATCGACAGGCGCTGGGGGTAGTACCACTCCGCCGCGGCCAGCGGCGTCTGGGCGAAGGTGTCGACCACATTCCTGATGGGGGTGATGTCGGTGTCGATCCAGCCGGCCGGATCCCCGGTGGGAGCGACGTTGCCCGAGTGCACCTGGATGAGCTTGAGACCGGCCGGCGATGTCTTGTAGTCGAAGGCATAGCCGATCTGGGCGTCGTTGGTCACCGGCGTGGGCGGCTTGAACTGCGCCGGCAGCAGCGGAAAGTTCTCGAAGGTGGTGGCGGGTCCCGTCGGGTCCTTGTATGCCGTGACCGCACCGATCTCGCTGAAGGCACCCGTCGCCCACGGAAGGCCGACACCCAGCAGGTCCAGCCACGGGCCCTTGGTGGCGAGCTGGTCGACGGCAGCCGTCGCTGTCGCCACCGTCAGCGGCTTGCCGAAGGCGCCCTGGGCTCCTGCACACCCGTCGATGCACACGATGCCGTTGATCGTCCGGTAGCCCGCCTGCCCATTGAAGTCCCAGGCCGCGTAGGCCGCAGCCTCCGTGCCACCCAGCGAGTGGCCGCCCAGGGTCACCGTCCGCTTCCCGCCGTCGCCAGCCTTGACGATCACGGCGTGCAGGTCGTTCATGGCGACCGGCATGCCCCAGTCGGCAACGAACGCGTAGTCGGCCGGCTTCAGGGGCTGGTAGTGGTGGGTGACCGTGTGGTCGGAGATCCATCCGAGGTAGTAGTCGAACATCTGCTTCGACGTGGTCGTGCCGGCGAGCGTCGACTGGACGACGGACTCGTCCTGGAGCACGCCCTCGCGGCGCATTTCCGACCAGACCTGCAGGTCCGGGACGTGTGTGACCAGGTAGGGCGCGACCAGGTCGAAGTCCCCGGCTCCGCCGTTCGTCCCGGGCACGAGCACCAGCACGTGCGAGGCCGACGGGTTGCCGAACCGTCGCACCTGTACCTGGTCGTACTTGGCAGGGGTGCCGGAGGCGGGCGGGGTGGGGACGGTCAGGACCGCCTCGGGCACCGATGCCGGCGCCCCGAGCGCGGTCGGGTTACCCGGGACCGACGTCGTGGTCGTCGACGTCGACGTCGAGCTCCCGCATGCGGCTACCGCCAGCGCCGTCACCACGGCGCAGGCTGCGCTCCCCCAACTCGTCCGTCGTCGCATGGCAATCCCCCAATGTCGCGTCTCGTGCCGCCGGCCCGGGCGCCCGCCCGATCGAGCGGCCGACCCGAGCGTAGTCAGCGCCTCCGGACGTCGTGCACGCCCGGACCGCCCCGTCGCCCCGTCGAGCGGTCCCGTGGCAGGACCCACCGCTCACGGGAGCCGCAGCAAGCCGTCCCCGTCTCGCACTGCCAGCCCCTCGACCACGAGGGCACCGGCCGCCCGCGCCGCCCGCGCCGGGTCGTCGGGCCACCCGGCCGCAGCGGCCACGTCCGCGGCCGCCACCGGCCCGTCACGTAGCGCGGCGACCAGGCGCCCCCGTCCCTGGCGGTCCGACCCGGCGAACGTCGACTGGCTGACGGACACCCCTGCCGAGCCGCGGGATGGGTCGGGGTCCGGCCGCCCGGCCGATGCCCACCGGCACCGACGTCGCAGCGGGCACGCCATGCAGGCGGGCGACCGGGAGGTGCACACGGTTGCCCCCAGGTCGAGCAGCGCCTGGCCGAACGCCCAGCCGCGACCCGGTGGGACCATGGTGTCCACCAGCGCCTGCGCCACGGCCGGCCGGACCGGTCGCCCCGCCACGCTGCGGGCGATCACCCGGCCGGCGTTGGTGTCGACCACGCCCACATCACGCTCGAACGCGAAGGCGAGCACCGCACGAGCCGTGTACGGACCCACCCCGGGCAGTGCGAGCAGGGTGGCGAGATCGTCCGGAACGATGCCACCGTGGTCGGCAACGACCGCCCGGGCCGCTCCGTGGAGGTGCTTGGCCCGGCGGTTGTACCCCATGCCCTCCCACGCCCGCAGGACCTCGCCGAGCGGTGCCGCCGCGCATGCCGCGGGTGTGGGGAACGCCTCCAGGAACCGCAGGTAGGCGGGGACGACCCTGGACAGCTGGGTCTGCTGGGCGAGCGTCTCGCTGACCAGCACCGCCCACGGGTCGCGGGTGTGCCGCCACGGCAGGTCGGGCCGCCGGGACGCACCGTCGGCAGTCCCCCAGCCTTCGATGGCCGCGCCGATCGCCCGGACCTGGCGGCGCGGCCTGGTGGCGTCCCCGTCCCGTGGCACCGGCGGTCGGGTCACCGGGGTCACCGGGGACGCCGGGGGCTCAACCCCAGACGTCGTTCCCGTAGGGGCGACGACGCGCCGGGGCGAAGGCCTCCTTCCAGACCATGACCTTGCGGCGGAAGAAGCAGACCTCCTCGCCGTGCTGGTTGAACGCCTTCGTCTCGACCGTCACGACGCCCCGGTCATCCCGCGACTTCGACTCGGCCTTGGAGATGACCTTCGTCTCGGCGTAGATGGTGTCGCCGTGGAAGGTCGGGGAGCGGTGCAGCAACGATTCGACCTCGAGATTGGCGATGGCGGCACCGCTGACGTCGGGGACACTCATGCCGAGCGCGAGGGAGTACACGAGGTTGCCCACGACCACGTTCTTCTTCTGGACCGACTCGTTCTCGGCGAACCACGCATTGGTGTGCAGCGGGTGATGGTTCATGGTGATCATGCAGAAGAGGTGGTCGTCCGCCTCGGTGATGGTCTTTCCGGGCCAGTGCCGGTAGACGTCGCCGGGGACGAAGTCCTCGAAGTAGCGGCCGAAGGGACGGTCATACGTGGTCATGACCGTCAGTGTCGTCCGCCGCGGGGTGGGCCGTCCAGCCGCGGGCCACGTGGCCCGTAGCGCTCCCCGGGCGATGCAGTGCGGCTCCGTGCCGCTCAGGCGGTGGGCGCGGCGGGGCGGGTGGTGAAGGCCAGCACCCAGTCCGGGTGGCTGTCGCCGTCTATCGCCATGCGCCAGGTGTACCGGGTTCCCGGGGCGAGCGGCAACGGTCCCAGGTTGACGGCAAGGGCGACGTCGACGGGCGAACCCTCGGGCACGTCGGTCGGGCGGCCGACGGTGAACTCCCCCCGCACCTCGACCGGGTGCTCGCCGTCAGGCGTCGGGACGAGGACGGGACCCCCGTCGGCGTCCTCCAGGTACAGCTCCCAGTGGTGGGCCTCGCTGGCCTCGTGCCAGCCCACGTCGATCTTCAGGGCGATGGCCGAGGGGACGGGGTCCGGTCCCGTCATGCTCCAGCCACCCCCCAGGACGTACAGCTTGCCGTCGGCCACCTGGGCGGAGTCACACAACATCATGGTTACCTTCACGGGAGGTGAGGCTACCGGCTCGTCGGAGGGGTGTTGCCATGACCGCCGTCGGCCTCCGGGGCGACGATGGAAAGGTCCCTTGACATTCACCACAATGACAAGCATCCGTGTCATGTGAGGAACCGGGTCCGCGAGCTGCGCAACGCCTCCCACGAGTCGCAGTCGGCGCTCGCCGAGGCGCTGCACGTGTCCCGACAGACGGTCAATTCCATCGAGAACGGCCGCTACCTCCCGTTGCGACCGCGCGCCTTCGCACTGGCCCGGCACTTCGGGCTGCCGATCGAGCGCCTGTTCTCACCCGAGGAGGAGCCATGAGCAACACGCATGCCCACCATCCACTGCGCCGAGGGGCGTCCGCAGCCGTCCTGGTCGTGGGAGGAAGAGCCCTCACCGCTGCCGTGTGGGCCAGCGGCCAGCACGGGCTCGCACTGGCAAGCGCCCTCTTCTACCTGGCAGCCGCCGGCCTGGCGTGGTGGTGGGCGGGCGGCCGGGGCGACGTGGCCGCCGTACTCCGGGCGGAGGGTGACGAGCGCCAGCGCGGCCTCGACCGTGACGCCACGGCGGTGACCGGGCTGGCCATGTGCGTGGCCGCCATCGTCGGCGCCGTGGTCGAGACCGCCCGGACCGGGCAGCCAGGCGCCTACTGGGTTCTGTGCCTCGTCGGCGCCGGCGCCCACGTGGTGGCGCTGACGGCCCTCCGCTCCCGCCGCTGACCACGGTCCCGGTCGACCGCAACCCTTCGTGGAGCCGGGGACGGGTGGCACACACCGGTATCGTTGCACCATGGAGCTGCGCGGGTTGCGGGACGACGTCTACCGGAGGCCCCTCGCCACAGCCCTCGACCGCCTGGGAATCGGGCCCGGTTGGACCTGCGTCGACGTCGGCGCCGGGGGTGGCGACGTCACCGTGGCCCTGGCGGAGATCGTCGGCCACGACGGTCGGGTGTACGCCGTGGACAGCGACCCGCAGGCGCGGGACGAGGTGGCGGCGGCGGCCGCCGCCCACAGCCAGGTGCTGGCCATCACCCAGTCCGGCGAGGACCTGCGCCTGCCCGAGCCGGTCGACCTCGCCTTCTGCCGGTTCCTCCTCCTCCACGTGGTCGACCCGTCCCTCGTACTGCGGCGCATGGCGGCCGCAACCCGCCCGGGGGGCTGGGTCGTCGCCCAGGAGCCGATCACGTCGGCCGGCCGGATCGCCGGGCGTCCGTTCACGATGCCCGACGCCCGCCACCCCGATGTCGGCGCCCTGCTCCCCTCCCTCGTCCGCGAGGCCGGGCTCGACATCGTCGACGCCTGGGCCGAGGCCCCCGCCGGTGCCGGCCCGGGGCCCGTCGCCGACTACCTGGAGGTCCTCACCGAGGTCGACCCCGGCGACGACCCGGTGGTGCTCCCGCCCCTGGTCACTGTGGTCGCCCAAGTTCCCGTGGCCTGAGCCGGGCCCCCGGCCGTCCCGGCTCCCGGGCGGGCCGATAATCTTGCGGGGTGACCACCGACCAGATCCCCGCACCCGACCTCCTCGGCGCCTCCGACGCCACCGCCGTGGCCAAGTCCGTCGTCGAGTCCGGCATCGCCGCCCTGGCCGCCGCCGGGGGTCCGGACAAGGCCCAGGTCCTGGCCTACGACGTCTCCCATTCGGCCGCCGCGGTGCGCACGGCCGAGTCGGTCCTGGCCTACGGCGCCCACGGCGACATCGAGGCCCGCATCGCCTGCGCATTCGTCGCCGATGCTCTGGCCGAACTGGCTGCCCGCCTCGTCGGCCGTTCCGCCGAGTGGGGCGTGGGCGCCGACTGGATGGCACCGGCCGAGTCCTTCGTCGCGACGTACCGGGACCCCGCCTATCTGGCCTCGCTGGCCGAGACCCAGGGTGAGAGGCACCTCGATCCCGATTTCGAGCTGGTCCGCGACACCTTCCACCGGTTCGCCGCCGAGCAGATCCGGCCGCGGGCCGAGCACATCCACCGGGCCAACACCGACATCCCCGAGGCGATCATCGAGGGCATGGCCGAGATGGGCGGCTTCGGCATGTCGGTCCCCGAGGAATACGGCGGCTTCGCCGCCGAGGGGGACGCCGACTATCTCAGCATGGTCGTCGCCACCGAGGAGCTGACCTGGGGGTCGTTGGGCGCCGGCGGCTCGCTGATCACCCGTCCCGAGATCCTGACCCGGGCCATCGTCAAGGGTGGGACGGAGGAGCAGAAGCAGCACTGGCTCCCGAAATTGGCCACCGCCGAGGTGCTGGGCGCCGTGGCCGTCACCGAGCCGGACTTCGGCTCCGACGTGGCCGGCGTGAACCTCCCGGCCACGAAGGTCGGCGGCGGGTGGGTCCTCAATGGCGTGAAGACCTGGTGCACGTTCGCCGCCCGGGCCGACGTGCTGCTGCTGCTGGCCCGCACCGATCCCGACCGCTCCAAGGGCCACAAGGGCCTGTCGATCTTCCTTGTCGAGAAGCCACCCGCCGACGGCCACGGGTTCACCTTCGTCCAGGAGCCGGGTGAGGCCGGCCGGCCGGCCGACTCGGGCGGGAGGATGGAGGGCCGGGCCATCGACACCCTCGGCTATCGCGGCATGCACTCCTACGAGGTGTCGCTCGAGAACTGGTTCGTGCCGGACGCCAATCTCATCGGTGGCGAGGACGGCCTCGGCAAGGGCTTCTATCTCCAGATGCAGGGCTTCGAGAACGGGCGCCTGCAGACGGCAGCACGCGCCGTCGGCCTCATGCAGGCGGCCTACGAGGCCGCCCTCGACTACGCCACCAACCGGGTCGTGTTCGGCTCGCCCATCGTCGAGTACGAACTCACCAAGGTGAAGTTGGCCCGGATGGCCGTCCTGATCCAGGCCTCGCGCCAGTTCGCCTACGAGGTCGCACGCCTGATGTCCAAGGGCGAGGGCGTGCTCGAGGCCTCGATGATCAAGGCGTACGTGTGCCGGACGGCGGAGTGGGTGACCCGTGAGGCGCTCCAGATCCACGGGGGCATGGGCTACGCCGAGGAGTACCCGGTGAGCCGGTACTTCGTTGACGCCCGGGTGCTGTCGATCTTCGAGGGGGCCGACGAGACCCTCTGCCTGAAGGTCATCGCCCGTCGGCTGCTCGCCGGGGGCTGACAGGGTCGTGGGCGTAGCCCCTGCCGACCGTGCGTCGAACTCGGCGGTGGTGGTCGGCGTCCGGGCGTCGGCGGGTCGGCGAGGTCGGACACCGAGCGCTCGCGTCGGATGGCGCCCGTGACGATGTCGCGGCGGGTGGCGTCCGCCAGCGCTTGGAACAGCCGGTGGGTCCGTTCCTGTCGCCGCATCTGCTCCTGAGGTTCGACAATGACTTGGGTGTCGGATAGGGCATCGCTTCTCGCGCCGGTGATCGCGGGTGGAGCGGTCGCTACGAGTCGGTGCTGACCCGGTAGAGCTCGACCGAGATCATGTCGTCGGCCAGCTCTTGCCCGCTGAACGCGCAGTCGAAGGCCTTGGCCACCCGGAGGACCATCTCCGCGTTGGCGGCGCTGACGGCCATGTGGCAGGCACCGTCCGAGCTCAGGCGCTCCCAGAGGATCCCGATCTCGAAGCCCCGGCTGAACTCGGGGTCGTCGGTATCGAAGTGGACGGTCGATTCCATGGTTCGCCTATCGACACTCCGGTGCCTTCTCTTTACCCCTGATGTACCCCCGCTCCCTTCCGGCCCGGTTGACGCGCCCCGGGCCTCGCCCCACCATGGGTGGATGACCGGCCGGGCGCAGCAGTTCCTCGAGCAGTTCTGCGAAGCGCTCTGGGGCCCTGGCCAGGTTCGCGGGATCGAGCTCCCGGGCGGCGGCTCGCTGCCCTCGGTGTTCGCAGTCAGTGACCTGGCCCAGGCCTCGGTCGGGACCGCCGGCGCCGCGCTGTCCCGGCTCGTGTCGCTCGGCGGCGGCCCCGCTCCCGAAGTGACGGTCGACCGCGACCTCGCCTCGGCGTGGTTCGGATTCTCGATCCGACCCGACGGCTGGGAGCTTCCGGGCCCGTGGGACGCGGTGGCCGGCGACTACCCCACGTCGGACGGCTGGATCAAACTCCACACCAACGCGCCGCACCACCGTGCCGCGACGCTGACCGTGCTCGGGGTGACCGGCGACCGC
>JADGOH010000041.1 GCA_017883025.1 Acidimicrobiales bacterium | reverse complement strand
TGCCCACCAGGATGAGGGCAAACGAGGCGAGACCCATGAACAGGTAGACGGAGTCTTGACTCAGCTGGGTCGGCATGACGAAGAAGGCGCCGGTCAGGCAGACGCCGACCACCAGGGTGATCACCCACGCCCGTCGCCTGAACTCCATCTTCCCTCGCTCACTGTCGGTACGGCCCCGGAATCTCTCCGTCTGGTCATCGGTTGGGCGGGCCGGGAAGTTGAGCGCCGATGCCCGCGGCCCGACCGGTCCGCCGCACCCCCGACCGGCACGTGCCGGCCGCTACGGTTGGGTGATGGCGACCATCGTGGACAAGGAAGCTGCCGTCGACCTGCTCCGCACGGAATTCGGAGCGCTGGCCGAGGTGTGCGCCGACCTCACCCCCGAGCAGTGGGACACCCCGACGTGCCTCCCGGGCTGGTCGGTGCGCGACGCGCTCAGCCACGTGATCGGCGCCGAGTCCGGCCTGCTCGGCGAGCCGACGCCGGCGGTCGACGTCTCCCACCTGACCCACATGCGCAACCCGATCGCCGAGATGAACGAGGTCTGGGTCGAGGCCCTCCGGGGCGCGACCGGCCCCGAGATGCTGGCGCGACTGTCGGAGGTGACCTCCCGCCGGCTCGCCCTGCTCGACGCCATGACCCAGGAGGAATTCGACGCGCCGTCGTGGACGCCGGCAGGCAAGGATGAGACCTACGGTCGGTTCATGCGCATCCGCCACTACGACTGCTACCTCCATGAGCAGGACATCCGCCTGGCGCTGGGCCTGCCCGCCCGGGTGACGCCGGCCGACCTGGCCTCCGCGCTCGACGAGGTCGCCACCGGGCTCGGCTACATCGTGGGCCGGCGGGCGGCGCTGCCGGAGGGGTCCCGGGTCCGGATCGATCTGACCGGCCCGTCGCCGCGGACCTACCTGGTCCAGGTCGACGCCCGGGCGGCGGTGGTCGACGCGCTCGACGGCGAGCCGACCGTGGGGATCGAGCTGCCGGCGATGCGCTTCCTCCGGCTCACCGGCGGACGCCACGACCCGGGGGTCGACCCCGAGGACGGCGTGCGGTTCACGGGCGACCGGGAACTCGGCGGCCGCCTGGTCGCCAACCTGTCGTTCACCATCTGAGCGCCACGTCGGGGCGTGGCGGGGTGCCTCGGGCCCGGCGCGCCGTTCAGCCGTCGACTCCCTCCCGGGCGAACCCGGTCAGGGCGTCGCCCTCGAGGCGGTAGCCGGTCCACCCCGTCATGGGGCGGGCCCCGATCGAGCGGTAGAAGGCCAGGGCCGGCTCGTTCCAGTCGAGCACCGACCAGTCGACGCGCGCGTAGCCGAGTTCGTGTGCCGTCCGGGCCAGGTGTGCGAGCAGCGCTCGCCCGACGCCACGGCCGCGGTGGTCGGGCCGGACGTAGAGGTCCTCGAGGTAGATCCCCACCCGTCCCGTCCACGTCGAGAAGTTGCGGAAGTGGATGGCCATTCCCACCACGGCGCCTCCGTCGTCGGCGACGGTGGCGAACACCACTGGCGCCGCGGTGAAGAGGGCATCGGCCAGCATCGCCCCGTCGACCTCGACGGCGTCGGGCTCGCGTTCGTAGGCCGCCAGCTCCCGGATCAGGTCGACGAGGACCGGTACGTCGGCCGATGCTGCGGCCCGCAGGTTCATGGGACGAGCAGCACCCGGCCGAACGCGTGCCGGCTCTCGATGTAGGCGTGGGCCTCGCCGGCCGCTTCGAGCGCGAACCGGCGGTCGATGACCACCTGGAGGGTGCCGGCGGCGATGTCCTCGAGGTGGCGGGCGATCATGGCATGGGCACGGGTCCCGAGGAACAGCTCGGCTCCCAGGAAATAGCCCACCAGGGTCTGGTTGTTGGCTCGCATGGTCGAGATGTCGAGGGTGGAGGGTGACTCGCGTCCGGCATCGCCGAACGTCACGCACCGGCCCCGGTAGGCCAGGCAGTGCAAGCTGCGCTGCAGGTTGGAGCCGCCCACCGAGTCCACGATCACATCCGCGCCCCGTCCGTCGGTCAGCGTGCGGACCTCCTCCACGAAGTCCGTCGCGGTGTAGTCGATGCCGTGGTCGAGCCCGAGGTCGGCCAGTCGGGCCAGCCGCTCGGCGGACGACGCGGTGGCCAGGACGCGGGCACCGGCCCGCTTGGCCAACTGGATGGCGGCGATGCCGACGCCGCTGGCCCCGGCGTGCACGAGCGCGGTCTCGCCCGGCTGCAGGCGCCCGAACTCGAACAGGCAGTCGTCGGCGGTCCCGAAGGGCACGGGCACGCACGCCGCCGCCTCCGTCGCCATGCCATCGGGCACCTTCCAGCAGAACGGTCGGCCCGTCACGCGCAGCTCGGCGTGCGACCCGTCCACGCCGACCGTCACGACCCGGTCACCGGCCACCAGGTCGTCGACGCCGTCGCCGACCTCGAGCACCTCGCCGGCGCACTGGTAGCCGACGATGTGGGGGACCGACGTGAGGTCACCCCCAAGCCGGTTCAGCGTGTCGCCGCCCTCGATGCTGACCGCCTCCACACGGATCAGCACGTCGCCCGGGCCGCAGGTCGGGTCGGGCACGTCCTCGTAGCGGAACACCTCGGGCCCGCCCGTCTCGTAGTACACCGCTGCCTTCATGGTCCTCCCTCGGTCGGTTGCACGCCACCCTA
>JADGOH010000040.1 GCA_017883025.1 Acidimicrobiales bacterium | reverse complement strand
CGCGAGAACACCGAGGGCACCTACGCCGGCGAGGGCGGGTTCCTGCGCAAGGGCACCCCGTTCGAGGTGGCCACCCAGGGCTCGGTCAACACCCGCCACGGCGTCGAGCGGTGCGCCCGGTACGCCTTCGCCCTGGCCGCCACTCGGGACGCCAGGCACCTGACGCTGGTCCACAAGACCAACGTGCTGACCTTCGCCGGCGACCTGTGGCAGCGCACCGTCGACGAGGTCGCCCCCGACTACCCCGACGTCACCCGTGACTACAACCACGTGGACGCCACCTGCATCTACCTCGTGGAGGACCCGTCCCGCTACGACGTGATCGTGACCGACAACCTGTTCGGCGACATCATCACCGACCTGGCCGGCGCCGTGGCGGGTGGCATCGGCTATGCCGCCTCGGCCAACCTCAACCCCGACCGCACCGGCCCCTCGATGTTCGAGCCGGTACACGGGGCGGCCCACGATATCGCCGGGACCGGCAGGGCCAACCCGGCCGCCGCCATCCGCTCGGCGGCCCTGATGCTCGACTTTCTCGGCGAGACCGATGCCGCGGCCTCGGTGACCACCGCAGTAGACGGATTCATCAACTCCACCCCCGACACGACGCTCTCGACCACCGAGATCGGCGACGCCATCGCAGAAAGGCTCTGAGCCATGCCCATCACCCCCACCGACAAGATCTGGATGGACGGCGAATTCGTCGACTGGGCCGATGCGACCGTGCACGTGCTCACGCACACCATGCACTACGGCTCCGGCGTGTTCGAGGGTATCCGTGCCTACCCGACGGACCGCGGCGTCGCCGTGTTCCGTCTGCGCGACCACATCGAGCGGTTGTTCGTGTCCGCGTCGGTCTTCCTGATCGACGTGCCGTTCAGCGTGGACGACATCGTCGAGGCCACCCGCGAGCTGGTCCGGGTCAACGGGATGGACGACGGCTGCTACATCCGGCCGCTCGTCTACCTCGGCTACGGCGAAATGGGCCTCAACCCCATTCCGTCCCCGGTGAACGTCTCGATCGCGTGCTGGCCGTGGGGCACCTACCTGGGTGACGACGGCGTGGCCAACGGGGTCTCGATGAAGATCTCGTCGTGGCGGCGGCACGACCCCAACGCGGTCCCGACCGCGGCCAAGGGCACGGGCATGTATGTGAACTCGTCGTTGGCCAAGGTCGAGGCCATCAAGGCCGGCTACGACGAGGCGATCCTGCTCGCCCCCGACGGCAACGTCAGTGAGTGCACGGGTGAGAACATCTTCGTCGTGCGCGACGGCAAGCTGCTGACTCCGCCCAGCTCCGACTCGGGGGCGCTCGAGGGCATCACCCAGAAGTCGGTCGAGACCATCGCCCGCGACCTGGGCCACGAGGTCCACTACCAGCAGCTGATCCGGACGGACCTCTACACCGCAGATGAGGCCTTCCTGACCGGGACGGCCGCCGAGGTGGTGCCGATCCGCGCCGTCGACGACCGCACGGTCGGGGCCGGGAAGCCGGGCCCGATCACCCAGCAGATCCAGCAGACGTACTTCGCCGCCGTCCGCGGCGAGGTGGACCGATACAAGGACTGGTTGGACTATGTCGAGTGACGGACCCACTCTCAACGACGACTCGTACGCGGCTGCCGGGCGGGGGAGCGGCCACGGCCACACCCACGGGCACGGCCACACGCACAGCCACAGCCACGGCGGTGGGCCGGCACACAGTCACCCGCTGACAGCCGGGCAGGAGGCTCACGCCCACGGTCGGCGGGCCGGTGCGGATGATGACCACGACGACCGCGTCCGGCCGGCGGCCGGGCACGACTTCGACCTTCCCGACCTTCCCACTGCGGTGGACGTCTTCGACACGACACTCCGCGACGGCTCCCAGCAGGAGGGACTGTCACTCACCGTCGACGACAAGCTGCGGGTGGCCGAGCAGCTGGACCACCTCGGGGTGACCTTCATCGAGGGCGGCTGGCCAGGCGCCAACCCGAAGGACGTCGAGTTCTTCGCCCGCGCGCCGAAGGAGCTCCAGCTCGAGCGGGCGACGCTGGTGGCGTTCGGCTCGACGAGGCGGGCCGGGGTGCGAGCGGAGGACGACGAGACGCTCCGGCACCTGGTCGATGCCCAGACCGGGGCCGTCTGCATCGTGGCCAAGTCGTCGGAGGTGCACGTGGTCGACGCGCTGCGGACCACCCTCGACGAGGCGGTGGCCATGGTCGCCGACTCGGTCGCCTTCCTGCGGGCCAACGACCTGCGGGTTTTCCTGGACGCCGAGCACTTCTTCGACGGCTACAAGGCCAACCCGGCGTTCACCCTGCGGATCCTGCAGGCGGCCGAGGAGGCCGGGGCGGAGACGTTGGTGCTGTGCGACACGAACGGGGGCACCCTGCCCTACGAGGTCGAGCGCATCGTCGCAACCGTGCTCGACCGGTTCGAGACCCAGGTCGGGGTCCATTTCCACAACGACAGCGGCTGTGCGGTCGCCAACTCGCTGGCCGGCGTGTCCGTGGGGGCCACCCACGTCCAAGGTTGCGTGAACGGCTACGGCGAGCGTGCCGGCAACGCCGACCTGGCCGCCGTGGTCCCGGACCTGTCGCTCAAGTTGCGGGTGGCGACCATCCCCCCCGACCGACTGCCCCTGCTCACCCCGGTGGCCCACCACATCTCGGAGCTCGTCAACATCGCCCCGAACCCGCAGCAGCCGTTCGTGGGCGCTTCGGTGTTCGCCCACAAGGCGGGCCTGCACACGTCGGCCATCGCCCGGCGGTCCGACGCGTACGAGCACATCACACCCGACCTCGTCGGTAACGGCACGCGCTTCGTCGTGTCGGAGATGGCCGGCCGCTCGACCCTGGCCATGAAGGCCGACGAGCTCGGTCTGGAGCTCGACTCCGACGCGATGACCTCGGTCCTCGACTCCCTGAAGCAACTCGAGTACGAGGGGTACCACTTCGAGGTGGCCGACGGCTCGCTCGAGCTGCTGCTGCGGTCCTCCACCGGCTGGCGCCAGTCGTTCTTCGAACTCGAGTCCTACCGGGTGATCGCCGACCAGGGGGACGAATTGTCGACCGAGGCCACGGTCAAGTTGCGGGTGGGCGAGGAGCGCATCGTGGCCACCGCCGAGGGCAACGGCCCGGTCAACGCGCTCGACGGGGCGCTGCGGGCGGCCATCGGAAGCCGCTACCCGTCACTCGACGGTGTCCACCTGGTCGACTACCGGGTACGCGTGCTCGACTCGGCCAAGGGCACCGGCTCGGTGACCCGGGTACTGATCGACTCGACCGACGGGGACCGGACGTGGACGACCATCGGGGTGTCGGAGAACATCATCGCCGCCTCATGGCAGGCCCTGGCCGACTCGGTCGTCTACGGTCTGCTCCACACGGCCGGGAGCGACGCCTGAACTGGACACCGCCCGGTGCGCATGGCACCGTCTCCCTGCGCACGACCGCACGACCGCACGCCAGGAGCACCTCGTGACCCAGCCCAGTTTCGTCCCCGTCGTCGAGGCGGACCAGGTCCGCCGCGCCTACCAGTTGCACGTCCCGTCGATCTGGACGACATCACGCCCGTCCGAGCTCCGGGGCACCCGTGCCCCGTCCGGTGCGTTCCTGGGCACGCCCGGACCGGACCAGGGTTTCGCACTCAAGCTGGCACGACGGTTCGAGGACCGGCTGGTGCTCGGCCCCGGTGAGCACGCCGAGGACGCGATCTCGGGCTGCACGGCTGTCGCCATGCGGAGGTCGGCCAGCTACGGCCGGGCCCCGGTCATCCACGACCTGACCCTCGCCTTCACCCTCTGGGGCTTCCTGCCGGGAGCGCCGGCCGATCTGGTCGAGGCCCGCGAGCCGCTCTTCCGGTCGGCCTCGCACCACTACCAGGTGCAGCGCGCGATCGCCGACTGCGTGCCGGAGTCGACGCTGCGGCTCAGGCCCGAGCAGGTTGCGCTGCGGCTCGACGAGTGGCGGATGCTGGTCGCGATCCCCGCCCACCACTGACCGACCCGGGAGGCGGCCCGGGTGACGGGCCCCCCGGGGGATCACCCCGCGGACCCCGACTGAGCGGACCTGCACTGGAGCAGCGTTGGGTCCTCGTTCCCCGGGGGGTAGGGAGCGTCAGGCGGAAGTCCCGTCCGAGTCGATCGGTGGGGGAACGCCGTGCCGGAAGCCGCGGCTCAGAGGCGCCAGCGGCGCTTCTTGGCCGAGGCGCCCGTGAAGGCGCCGACCTCTGCCGGCATGCGCCCGCCGGCGGCGACGAGCTGGGGGTCGACTGCCGGGGACGAGGACTGCGGAACGTCGAGCGAGCCGCGGTGCTCGCCGTCGGCATAGTTCACGGTGATCGCGTTGGCCAGCGCGGTGCCGGCAACGGCCTGCTGGAACAGGTCGGGGAACATCGGGCCGGCCTCGGCACGGTGGTCGGACTCGCCGCTCCAGGTCGGGCGCTTCGGGACATCGGTCAGGGACGGTACCGGCCGGGGGGACAGGGGACCGAGCGGGGGCATCTCCACGGTGGCGACCGGTGCGTCGGCCGGGGTCTCGGCGACGGGCGGCGGGGTGGTGGTCGGGACGGTGCCAGCCATGGTCGCCATCCCGGGCACCGGTGTGGTATCGGCGGCCGGTGCAGGCGCATGCACGGCGGGCGCCGCCGCCGAGGCATCCTCACGCATCGAGGGGTGCAGTTCAGGGGGGTGCCAGGTGCCGTCGCTGGCCAGCCACCAGCCGGGTCCCAAGGGCTTGTCACTCATGGTCACGGTCTCCACATGTTCGGAAGGTCTCAGTTATCCGGGATAGTGCCCCGGTACAAGTTCCATCGGCGCCCTCCGAGCCGGTCTTGAGCATTTCGGCCCCACCGAATGTCCGAATCAGCTACCGGTCGGTAACTTGGTGGGCATGGAGAACGCCCCCTTCGCCCTGACCGACACACACCGCCAATTCCGCGATTCGCTCCGGAAGTTCGCCGACGACCGGGTCGCCCCCCACGCCGCCACCGCCGACCGGGACGCCGCGTTCCCCCAGGCCTCGTTCGACGCCTGCGTCGAGCTCGAGCTCCCCGCCCTCGGCATCCCCGTGGAGTACGGGGGCGCCGGGGCCGACATGATCACCCAGGCGATCATGGCCGAGGAGATCGCCCGGGCCTGCGCATCGACGGCCGTGACCCTCCTGATCTCCAAGCTATCGATGCTGCCCGTCATGAACTGGGCCAGCGATGAGCTGAAGGGGGCCTACCTGCCCAAGGTGGCGTCGGGCGAGTGCCAGGCCAGTTACTGCCTGTCCGAGGCCGACGCCGGCAGCGACGTCGCCTCGATGCGCACCCGGGCGGTGCGGGACGGGGACGACTACATCCTCACCGGGGCCAAGCACTGGATCACCAATGCGGGGGTGTCCGACACCTACACCGTGTTCGCGGTGACCGACCCCGCCGCCGGCCGACGTGGAGTCAGCTGCTTCCTGGTCGAAGCCGACTGGGGTGTCGAGATCGCCCCCCACGAGGACAAGATGGGCCTGCGGGGCAGCCCGACGGCCGGGGTGATCTTCAACGAGGTCCGGGTCCCGTCGTCGCACCTGATCGGCGAGGAGGGTCAGGGGTTCACGGTCGCCATGCACACCCTCGACCGCAGCCGGCCGACCATCGGCTCCCAGGCCGTGGGCATCGCACAGGGGGCCATCGACGTGGCTGCCGGGTACATGGGGGAGCGCAAGGCATTCGGCAAGCCGATCGCCGACCTGCAGGGCCTGCGGTTCATGTTGGCCGAGATGGCCATGCGGAACGAGGCATCCCGGACGCTCGTCTACCGGGCCTGCTCGCTGATCGACAACGGCGATCCCGAGGGCGAGCTCACCATGATCGGGGCGATGGCAAAATGCTTCGCCTCGGACACGGCCATGTCAGTCACCACCGACGCCGTGCAGCTGCTCGGCGGCTACGGCTACACGAAGGACTTCCCGGTGGAGCGCTTCATGCGCGACGCCAAGATCACCCAGATCTACGAGGGCACCAACCAGATCCAGCGGGTGGTCATCGCCAAGGGGCTGTTGGGGTAGCCAACGTCGAGGTGGGCAGTAGGTTCGCCGATCCCAGACCTCGTTTGATCCAGCAGGCGGAGGCCCTTCCGTGACCCAGGAATTCCGAAGGGGAGCGTCAGACCTGCGCAACTCCGACGAGCGCACATGGCCCCGCGGCACGAATCCACCTGTCGGTGGGGGCCCATGGTGATTCCCGGAGCACCTGCCGCAGCTCCTGGCTCACGCACCCCTCCGACCGGGTGTGCACCGCGCTCGCGTCGAGCGCCCAGATCCGTGAGGGCACGGAGCAGGTCCGGCGAATGGTCGTCGCCGACGCGCTGCTCGGACAGGACCCACGTGGCGGCGGCGCCTGCCGGATGGGGCACCGACGGGCGACAGCGGTCAGGGGACCCATCCGCTCCCCGACCGCGACCGGGTCGCCAACCCGTCGCTGGCCGGCCTGGCGACCGCCACCGGGAAGGCCCGCCGGGACGCGCCGACCGTCGCCGTCTGCGACGTCTGACGACGGACCCGTTCGCCGGGACCTTCGGCTCTGTCGTTCGCAGATGCCGGGGACCAGCATGGGGCCATGAGGAAGCGACTGATCCCGGTCGGAACGGCGTGCGGAGTCTTGGTGGTCCTGCTGTCCGGGTGTGGCACGTCCTCGACCTCGCCGACGACCACGTCCCGTGCGCCGACGACGACCACCACGAGTTCCCCTCCGACGACGACGACCACCGACACGACGACCCCGACCGCCGCGCTGCAGACGGCCGTGTGGCCCACTGCCGCGAGCTCGACCCGGTATGTGACACCCGTGGCGGCGGCCACCAGCTTCGCTATCGAGTATGTCCACATGACCCACCCGACGGTCGGAGCGTTCCGGCAGGGTGACGCCCGGTCGGGTGAGGTCCCCGTGCAGCCGAATCCCTCCGGGCCGGTCACGACCGTGCTCGTGCGGCAGCTCGACTCGACCGGATCGTGGTGGGTGCTCGGTGCGGCGACCTCGGCGATCACACTGACCGAGCCCGCCTGGAACACCGTGATCTCGTCACCCCTGACGTTGCGCGGCATGAGCATGGCCTTCGAGGGGACGGTGCAGACCCAGGTGCGTGCCGACGACGTCACAGCACCCCTGGCCACGAGTTACGTGACCGGCGGGAGCACGGCGATGGGACCCTTCAGCGGGTCGCTGCCGTTCACCCGGGCCTCAGCGACGTCCGGCGCCGTGGTCCTCCTCACGACCTCGGCCGAGGACGGATCGGTCCGCCAGGCAACCGTCCTCCGGGTGCGTTTCGGCTGAGCCGGATGGACCTGGCCGTTTCACGTCGGTCGGCTCGTCTGGCGCGAAGACCGACAACCCTTCGGGCTCGGGTCCCGGCGCCGGCTCAGGCGGCCAGCGCCGTCCTGGCCGTGCGCGCCGCGCGCCGCTGTATGGCCCAACCGGGCCCCCGCAGCACGTAGGACAGGCGCTCGGCCCACCCGGTCGACGACGCCAGGTCGCGGGCCAGGTCCACGTACTCGTGGGAGGCGATCCGGGCCGGGTTGAACGTGTCGATGTTGGTCGTCAGCCCGTAGACGACGCGCTCGTCCTCGGGCTCGAAGGTCCCGAACATCCGGTCCCAGATGATGAGGATGCCTCCGTGGTTGCGGTCGAGGTACTGCCGGTTCGACCCGTGGTGTACCCGGTGGTGCGAAGGGGAGTTCAGGGTCCGCTCCGCCCGGCCGATCCGGTCGACGGCCTCGGTGTGGATCCAGAACTGGTAGATCAGGTTGACGCCCCGGGCCGTGGCCACGGCCTCGGGCGGCACGCCGAACAGACAGAGCAGGCCGTAGGGGAGCGTGGTGCCGAGCGCATCGGCCACCGGCTGGCGGAGGGCGGTCGACAGGTTGTAGCGCTCGCTCGAGTGGTGGACCTCGTGGACCGCCCACATGTAGCGACTGGTGTGCATGAACCGGTGGTTCCAGTAGTAGATGAAGTCCCAGCCGATGACGGCCGCGGTCAGGGCCGCCGGACCGTTGCCGAGCGACGGCACGAGTCGACGGTCCCACAGGCGCTCGGAGGTGGTGGCGGTGGCCCACGCGCTGGTGATCGCCACCCCGCCCACGGCGACTGCGGCAACGCCGGCCACTGAAGCGACTCTCCGGGCGACCGAAGGCGGGACGTCTGGCGCCGCCGGCGGAGCGGTCCCGGCGCCGCCGACGCCCATCGGGTCGGCGGGCGTACCGTCGATACCCGGGTTCGTGCCCGTCCTTCGGCGCTCGGACCGGCGGGCGACGACGTCGGCCACGGTGGTGACGGCGGCCGCAGTGGCGGCGACTCCGATGGCGGCCTTGGCGAACCTCCCTCGGCCCGGGGTGATCGGGCGCAGGAGCCTCGGGACGATGAAGGGCGCCAAGAGGCTCAGGTTGCCCATGGCCAGACTGGCGAGTGTGTCCCGGCGTTCGTAGTCGCCGGCGGAGGGCGCCCCGCCCCGGGCCAGGCGTCGTCGCTGCGCCAGGTACTCGAATCCCATGGCGGCGAAGTACCCGGGGACGGCTACGACGGTGAGGTCGACGGCATCGCTTCCCGGTTTCGAGAGCCAGGCCACGATCAGGCCTCCTGCGTGACGGTCACGCTGAACCCGGGGAACTGGCCCGGCAAGGGCGCGGGGACCCTGGTCGTGGGGTGGCCGCCGAAGACGTTGGCGAGCTGCAGCACCGTGTAGAACTGCACGATCGGCCAGAACCGCTGCGGGGCGGCATCGGACGCCTGACAGCCGTTGATGCCGAGCTGGGCCAGCTTGGCGCTCACGAAGTGGTTGGCGACGGCGTAGCTGATCAGCCCGCCGCCCGAACGGATGCCGGTGCAGATGTCGGTGTAGGTGTTGTGGCCCTCGCCCGAGATCTCGACGAGCGCCTTCGGGCCGGGGAACGCTGCGTACGTCTTCTTCACGTACGACGGGGTGACGGCAGTGTCGCCCTCGGCACCGATCAGCATCACCGGCTTGGACGTTGGCGAGCCGGCCGGTCCGATCGGCGCCCAGCCGACCGCCGTCTTGACGGCCGGGGCGGCGAGGGCGTCGAAGGCGGTCTGCCCACCGGCCGAGTGCCCGACGGCGGCCACCAGGGTCGAGTTGGCCGCGCCGTGCAACGGCGACGACGTGTCGCTGGAGGCCTGCACGGTCGCGGCCAACGAGGATCGCATGACCGCACTGTCCTGGTCGGCGGTCGGCTTGGCGGTGGACTTCAGCGCCTGGGCGGCCAGCCCCCGTTCCAGGTAGTCGGCGCTCACCACCACGTAGCCCCATGAGGCGATCCCGGTCAGGAGCGTGGAGTAGTAGAGCCGCTCACCTCCGTAGCCGTGGCTGAACAGGACCACGGGGAACGGCCCTCGGGCCGACGCCGGCGGACCGAGGTAGGCGCTCACGGTGGTGACGGTGTCGTACTTCGCGGGCAGCACGCCCTGCAGGGCGGTCGGCAGCGTCTGGGCCTCCGTGTAGCTGAACCGTGGGTGGCCCGGGACGGCGGCGGCGTCCGCAGGGTAGAAGACGGTCGCCGAGCGCTGCCCGAGCACCGGTCCGGCCGAGCCGAGGTCGAGCGTGGTCACTCCCACGGCGTATGGCCCGACGTGCTGGTAGGCGGGGAGCGGGCCCGTCGTCGCGGTGGTGCCCGACGACGACGTCGAGCATCCCGTCAGGGCGAGCGCGGCGAACGCGGCACAGGCCGGCACCCTCCACGACGACATCGCATCCCTCCCCTTGTCGAGCGGTCCGGAGCGGCGCCCGGACGCATGCACCCGGGTCGGCCCGGGCAGGATGGCCGTCCCCCTTCCACCCGTCCGGCACAGTACCGCACCGGCCACAGGGGATCCTGTCGACGGCCGGGGTGTTCGCCCGCCCCCGGCCCCGGCCCCGGTTCAGTTGCTGATCAGCCGTCGGCCCCCACTCGCAACTGGCGAAGCGCCCCTTCGAGCTTGGCCAGCTCAGCCAACATGCCGGCGGCACCCATGGCCAGGACGTCGTTCGGGACGAAGCGGCCCTCGTCGTCGATGAATTGTGCCACGAAGGGTACGTTGACGGCCTCGACCACCGGGAACATGCGCAGGGCAGCCACGACGGGCTTGAGCGCGGTCATGGCCCGGGTGCCGGCGGCCACCCCGCCGTAGCTCACGAAGCCGACCGGCTTGTAGTTCCACTCCGAATGGAGGAAGTCCAGGGCGTTCTTGATGGCGGCGTTGTAGCTGTGGTTGTACTCGGGGATCACGAACACGAACGCGTCGGCCCGGTCGACCGACTCGCTCCAGGCGATCGTGTGGGGGTGCATGTACTGCCGGGCGATCGGGTGTCCGGGCTCGTCGAACAGGGGGAGGGCGACCTCGGCCAGGTCGATGAGCTCGATCTCGAAGGCAGCCTGCTCCCGGGCCGCGCCCTCGAACCACTGCGCCACCGGCAGCCCCACCCGGCCCGGTCGCGTGCTTCCGATGATGATCTGGAGGACTGGCTTGGGCACGGGTGCTCCTTGCGGGCAGGCGGGCGGCAGGGTTGGGGTGTCCGCCGACTCATTTGATTGTGGACGCAAGTATCCTAGGGGAGGCGGTGTCCCGCCCGATCGGTGGTGTGCCGGGCGCCGGGATCTAGAACCGGTTCTATACTGCTGCCGCCGGAGGTCCGGGCTCAGGCCCCGAGCCGGTCGCCAGTCCCAGCACACCACCAATCGCTACGCACAACAGGGGGAACCGCAATGGCCCAGCCGGTGATCGTCGAAGCAGTCCGCACTCCCATCGGGAAGCGCAACGGGTGGCTCTCGGGCTTCCACGCCGCCGAGCTGCTGGGCAAGGCCCAGGTCGAGCTGGTCAAGAAGGCCGGGATCGACCCGGGCGCCGTGGAGCAGATCGTGGGCGGGTGCGTCACCCAGGCCGGCGAGCAGGCCTCCAACGTCACCCGCACCGCCTGGCTGAGCCAGGGCATGCCCTACGAGACGGCGGCCACCACCGTCGACTGCCAGTGCGGTTCGGCCCAGCAGGCGAACAACTTCATCGCCAACCTCATCGGGGCCGACGCCATCCACGCCGGCATCGCGTGCGGTGTCGAAGCGATGAGCCGTGTCGGCCTCGGGGCCAACGCATTCAACGGTCCCGGCAGGTCCCGGCCCGAGGAGTTCCCGTGGGACATGCCCGACCAGTTCAACGCGGCCGAGCGGATCTCACAGAAGTACGGGATCACCCGCGCTGACGTCGACTGGCTGGGCCTGGAGAGCCAGCGCAAGGCCGCCGTCGCCGTGGCCGAGGGCCGCTTCGACCGGGAGATCGCCCCGGTCGAAGCGCCGGTGATGGGCGCAGAGGGTCCCACCGGCGAGATGAACCTGATCGCCCGCGACCAGGGCCCCCGCGACACCACCGCCGAGGGGCTCGCCGGCCTCAAGCCTGTCCTGCCCGACGGCATGCACACCGCCGGCAACAGCTCGCAGATCTCCGACGGTGCCGCCGCCGTGCTGTGGATGTCCCAGGAGCGCGCCGGCGAGGCCGGTCTGCGACCCCGGGCGCGCATCGTGGCCCAGACGCTCGTCGGCTCCGATCCCTACTACCACCTCGATGGCCCCATCGCCGCCACCGCGGACGTGTTGAAGAAGGCCGGCATGACGATGGCGGACATCGACATCTTCGAGATCAACGAGGCGTTCGCCTCGGTCGTCATGTCGTGGGGCAAGGTGCACGAGGTCGACTGGGACAAGGTCAACGTCAACGGCGGGGCTATCGCCCTCGGCCACCCGGTGGGCTCGACGGGCGCACGCCTGATCACCACCGCCCTCCACGAGTTGGAGCGGACCGACAAGAACCTGGCGTTGATCACGATGTGCTGCGGCGGCGCCCTGGCCACCGGCACCATCATCGAGCGGATCTGAGCGCACCGGCCCGTCGGGAGTGGGACGACGGCCGGCAACGGCCGCCCGTAGTGGTCGCAGAGGTGGTTGCATGGTTGGATGCGCCCTCTGTCACCACCGCCGACGCGGGTCGCCCCGCGAGTCGCATTTCTCACCGCCCTCACGGTGGCCCTGACCATCGCGGCCACCGCATGCACCGCCGCGTCGGCGCACGCCGCCGGCCGACCGGGGCCTGCGGGCGTGCCCGCCCCCTCGGTCGACCCACATGCCGCAGCCACCACGTCGTGGACCACGTTCGACCAGAACGGCCTCCGGACCGGGGTGGATGCATCGGGCGCCTCGTTCTCACCGGCGACGCCGGCGTGGACCTCGCCCGCGCTCGACGGCACCCTCTACGGGCAGCCTCTGGTAGCCACCGGCCGGGTCTACGCGGCCACGGAGAACAACACCGTCTACGCCCTGGCCGCCGACAACGGGGCAGTCCTGTGGTCGACGCATCTGGGCACGCCGTTCAACCCGTCGACCTTCCCCGGGGGGATCTGCGGCAACATCCACCCGACGGTCGGGATCACCTCCACCCCGGTGATCGACACGGCCCGGAACGAGCTGTTCGTCGTGGCCGCCGAGCAGTCGGGCAGCGATGCTGCACACCATCTCGTCGGGCTCGACCTCTACAGCGGGGTGGTCTTCCTCGACGAGGTCATCGACCCGCACTCGGTCACCTCGCCCGCCCACGAGCTACAGCGCACGTCACTGGCCCTGACCGACGGTCGGGTGATCGTGGGGTTCGGCGGGAACTCGGGCGACTGTGAGCCGTACCACGGTCTGGTGGTGTCGGTCCCCGAGGCGGGCGGCCCGACGTCGGTGTTCACCGTGGCGAACCTCCCCGGCGACTCGCAGGGCGCGGTGTGGATGGGCGGCTCCGCCCCGTCGGTCGACAGCCAGGGCAACGTCTGGGTGGCCACGGGGAACAGCGCCTACACGACCGCGGGCAGTCCGTACGACAACAGCGACGGGGTCCTGAAGCTCGACCCGGCGGCGTCGCTGCTGGACGCGTTCGCCCCCTCGTCGTGGACGTCGGACAACGCCACCGACGCCGACCTCGGCTCGACCACGCCGGCGTTGCTTCCGAACGGCCTCGTGTTCGAAGTCGGGAAGGCCAGGACCGCCTACGTCCTCCGTCAGGCGCCGCTCGGCGGCGTGGGCGGCCAGGTGGCCACGAGCCCGGGATTCTGCGGGTCCGAGGCCTTCGGCGGGTCGGCCGACCTGAACGGGACCCTGTTCGTGCCCTGCGGTGACGGGCTCCGTGCCGTACAGCCCACGGCGTCGGCTCCGACAGCGCTGTGGCGGGCGGCGAGCGGTGTCCACGGGTCGCCCATCGTGGCCGGGGGCCTGGTGTGGTCGATCTCGTCCGGGACGCTCTATGCGCTGAACGCGTCGAACGGGACCACCGTCCAGCAGTTCCCGGTCGGCTCGTCCGCGTCGTCGTTCCCGTCGCCGTCGGCCGCCGACGGCCTGGTCATCGCCCCTTCGGCGAACCAGCTCCACGCCGTCAAGGGTCCGGCAGGGCTGCCCGGCCCGCCGACCCCCCGCCCCCCGACGCCCGGCTACTGGGAGGTGGCTTCGGACGGTGGCGTGTTCTCCTTCGGCTCCGCCGCCTTCTACGGCTCGACCGGCGCGTTGCGACTGACCCGGCCGGTCGTCGGTATGGCCTCGACCCCCGACCACGGCGGCTACTGGCTGGTCGCCTCCGACGGCGGCGTGTTCGCCTTCGGGGACGCCGGGTTCTACGGCTCGACCGGCGCGCTGGACCTGCGGGCACCGGTCGTCGGCATGGCGTCGACCCCCGACGGCAACGGTTACTGGCTGGTGGCCGCCGACGGCGGCGTGTTCGCCTTCGGGGACGCCGCCTTCGCCGGTTCGACCGGCGGCCTGACCCTGCGTGCCCCGGTGGTGGGCATGTCGGCCGGGCCCGACGACGCCGGCTATCGGCTGGTGGCGTCCGACGGCGGGGTGTTCGCCTTCGGCGACGCGGGGTACTTCGGGTCGACCGGGGGCCTGGCCCTCACCCGGCCGGTCGTCGGCATGGCCGTCCCGTCCGCCAGCACCACCGGCTACTGGCTGGTGGCCTCCGACGGCGGTGTGTTCGCCTTCGGCACCGCCCCGTTCGCAGGGTCGATGGGCGGGCTGCCCCTCGTGCGCCCGATCGTGGGCGTGGCCTCGTCGCACTCGGGCGCCGGCTACTGGCTGGCCGCGTCCGACGGGGGGATCTTCGCCTTCGGGGATGCCCCGTTCGAGGGGTCGACCGGGGGGCTGGCCCTGAGCGCCCCCGTGGTGGGCATGGCCGGAGGGCCGTCGCCGGCCTGATCCGGCGCGGCCCGCGCGGGCGCCGCAGGGACCCGTCCGGCTCCGGACGAGCAGCGAAAGTAGAATGCGTTCTAGATTCTGTGGGCCGCCGGCACTGCCGGGGCGCACAACGACGCACCGCAGCGCAACGGCGCACGAGGGGGACCCGGCGGAGGACGCCCGCCCCGAAGGGAGCAGCACCATGATCGAGACCGAGCACCTGAGTTACGAGGTGGTCGGCACGACGGCCGTCGTGACGATGAACCGCCCCGAGGCGAAGAATTCGCTGTCGGGCCCCATGCTGGTCGGCATGGTCGACGCCTGGACCGAGATCGACTCGAACGACGACATCCGGTGCGCCATCCTGACGGGCGCCGGTGGCACGTTCTGCTCCGGCATGGACCTCAAGTCGATGTCGGGCCCGGGCAACGAGGAGGTGTCGACGCGGATGGCCGCCGACCCGGACCTGCACTGGAAGGCGCTCCTCCGCCATCACCAGCTCCGCAAGCCGCTGATCGCCGCCGTCGAGGGCTACGCGGTGGCCGGCGGGACCGAGATCCTCCAGGGGACCGACATCCGTGTGGCGGGCGAGAGCGCCGTGTTCGGCCTGTTCGAGGCCAAGCGTGGCCTCTATCCGCTGGGCGGCTCGGTCGTCCGCCTGGTCCGCCAGATCCCCTACACGGTGGCCATGGACCTCCTGCTGACCGCTCGGTCGATGAGCGCCACCGAGGCCAAGGAGGTCGGGCTCATCGGCCACGTGGTGCCCGACGGCTCGGCCCTCGGCAAGGCCCTCGAGATCGCCGAGGTGATCGGGGCGAACGGCCCGTTGGCTGTCGAGGCCATCAAGACGTCCCTGCGGACCACCGACGGCATGTCGGAGGCCGACGCGCTGGCCGCCGACCTGGAGATCGGCTGGCCCATCTTCACCTCCGAGGACGCCGCCGAGGGCATGAAGGCCTTCGCCGAGAAGCGACCCCCCGTCTACCGGCGCGCGTGAGCAGCCTCGCAGGGGGCGGACAGCCGATCTCGTTCCCGGACGACCACCCTGACACCGCACGACTCCGCCTGGCCGAGGCGCTGCGTCCGATCATCACCATGACGGTGTCGGGCACGCCCGACGACGAGGCGCTCGAGGTCGCCGCCGAGGTAATGGAGCGGCTGGCCGCCGAGCTGGTCGCCGGTGCGGGCACCGAGCGGCGCATGCGCCGGCCGCCCGACACCGACCGGCCCACCGTCGAGTACTTTCCGACGAGCCCCATTGCCGGGGTCGTCAACCCGATCGCGCCGCCGGTCCGGCTCGAGGTGGTCGATGGTGACGACGGAGCCCCGTCCGAGATCCGGGCGACGGCGTGGTTCGACTACCCCTACGAGGGGCCGCCGAGCTGCGTGCACGGCGGGGTCATCGCCGCCACGTTCGACGAGATCCTGGGGGCGGCCAACATGGTGTCCGGAAACCCGGGCATGACCGGGACGCTGACGGTGCGGTACCGGAAGCCTACGCCGCTGCGCACCGACCTCCGGCTCGAGGCGCGCTTCCTCGAGCGCGACGGGCGCAAGATCCGCACGTGGGCCGGGATGTACCACGGGGACGTCCTGACCGCCGAGGCCGACGGCCTGTTCATCGAGGTGATGCCCCGCCAGATGCTGGCCATCGCCGAGGAGAACGCCACCGGTCCCGACGACGGCCTGCTGGCGGCGATGCGCCGCGGGGTCGACGCCATGGAGGAAGACGGCGGGCCCGGGAGCCCGGCCGCCGACGCCTGATCGACGGGCGGACCGTGGCGGAACACGACGTGGGCCGGGTCCGGGACCCGGCGACAGGTGACTCGGTCCGTGTCCGGGACGCGACGGTGGACGACGCACCGGGGATCGCCGCGGTGCACGTCGCTTCATGGAAGGACGCCTACGCGGGCCTGCTCCCGGCGGCGGTCCTCGACGGGCTGTCGGTCGCCCAGCGCAGGCGCCACTGGCGCCGGGTCCTCGACCCGTCGTCCGTGGACCGCGTGGTGATCGCCGCCCGGGGAGACGAGCTGCTCGGATTCGCCCACGTGGGGACCGCCCACGACGCTGACGCCGGCCCGGGCACCGGACAGCTGGTGACCATCTACCTTCACCCGGACGTCTGGGGAACCGGCATCGGCCGTCAGGTCCACGACGCCGGACTGGCCCGGCTGGCCGAGCGGGGCCACCGGCGAGCCGTGCTCTGGATGCTCTCGACCAACGCCCGGGCGGCGCGGTTCTACGAGCGACAGGGGTGGGAGCGCGACGGGTGCATCCGGGTCCAGCAGTTCGGTGGTGCGGTCGTCATCGACCACCGGTGGGCGCGAGGCCTACCGTCCGCTTGAGCGCGGCCCGGGGGTCGGCCCGGCTCAGATCTTCTCGCGGCCTTCCCAGTACGGGTCGCGGAGCTTGCGCTTGTAGAGCTTGCCGTTGGGGTCGCGGGGCATCGAGTCAGTGAAGTCGATCGACTTCGGCGTCTTGAACTTGGCCAGCCGGGTCGAGCAGTACTCGAGGATCTCGGCGGCGAGCTCGTCGGAGGGCTCCACGCCGTCGGCCGGCTCGATGACGGCCTTGATCTCCTCGCCCCAGTCGTCGTGGGGGATCCCGAAGACGGCCACGTCGCCGACCTTCGGGTTCCCGAGGAGGACGTTCTCGATCTCGGCCGGGTAGATGTTGGCTCCGCCCGAGATGATCATGTCGATCTTTCGGTCCCGCAGGAACAGGTAGCCGTCCTCGTCGATCAGGCCTACGTCACCGACGGTGAAGTACTTGCCGATGCGGTTGCTCCTCGTCTTCTTCTCGTCCTTGTGGTACTCGAAGTCGCCGGTCGACATGGACATGTAGACGGTGCCGATCACGTTCGGCTCCTCGATCTTGTTGCCCTCGTCGTCGAAGACGGCGATCTCGGAGATCGGCCAGGCCCTCCCGACCGTGCCTGGCTTGGTCAGCCACTCCTGGGCGGTCACCAGGGTGCCGCCTCCCTCGGACGCCGCGTAGTACTCGTCGATGGCATCGCCCCACCAGGCGATCATCTGGTGCTTGACGTCGACCGGGCACGGGGCGGCGGCGTGGATCATGTGCCGCAAGGACGACACGTCGTACGGGGCACGGGTCTCCTCGGGCAGGGCCAGGAGCCGGTGGAACTGCGTGGGCACCATGTGCGAGGTGGTCACCTGGTACTGCTGGATGAGCCGGAGCATGTCCTCGGGCAGCCACTTGTCCATGACCACGATGGTGTGGCCCAAGTGGATGGAGGCGCCCGAGAAGCGCATGACGGCCGTGTGGTACAGCGGCGAGCCCACGATGTGGACGTTGTCGTCCTGGGGCTGGATGTTGAAGAGGAAGAGAATGCCCGACTGACTCAGGGCGGCCTCCTCGGGGGAGAGGCCGCTGAGCTTGCGGAAGACACCCTTGGGGTTGCCGGTGGTGCCCGACGTGTAGTTCATGACGTCACCGATGGTCCGGCCCTCGGGATCGGTGGTCGGCTGTGCGTCGCGCATGCGGGTGTAGGAGCCGAACCCGGGGATGTCACCCACCGCGAAACAGATCGATGACGGCAGCTCGGACTCCTCGGCGGCGTCGAGCGCCACGTCGGCGAACCGCTCATGGGCGACGAACGCCTTGGCCCCGGAGTCCGTCAGGATGTAGGCGACCTCGGGGGCGATCAGGTGGTGGTTGATCGGCACCAGGTACCAACCTGCCTGGAGGGCGGCCAGGTAGAGCTCGAACATCTCGACGCCGTTGGGGAGCAGGGTGGCGACAACGTCACCGGGCTGGAGATTGAGGCCGCGCAGCCCGTGCACGACCTGGTTGGCCCGGGCGAGCAGCTCGCCCGAGGTGTACTCGGTGCCGTCGGGTGCCACCAGCGCCAGGTGCTCCGGATGCTCGTGCGCCAGTGCCCAGAAGCCGAGATCGCCCATGTCGTCGATTTCCCCCGTGTCGTCGTTGCTGCGGTGCCGTCTGACGGCGATCGGCGGGGTCCTCTCCGTCCCACCGCCGGTCCGGGCCCCAGAGGAGACCGGTGGCGGGGTGCGGGGTGGCGCCGACCCGGTGGGGACGCTAGAACAGGTTCCAGTCGATGGTCAACCTCCCGGCAGGACGACGCCCCACGGGCGGACCGGTCCGACCGTCGACGGCACATCGTGACCATGGTCACCACGAGCACCACGAGGAGCAACGCGCAATGACTGCATTCCTGGACGGCAAGGTTGTCGCCATCACCGGCGCCGGCGGAGGCATCGGCCGGGCAGTCGCCCTGGCCGCCGCGGCCGAGGGTGCCAAGGTCGTCGTGGCCGACATCGGCGTGTCGATGGCCGGCGAGGACCCGAAGAGCGAGGTGGCCGAGGCCGTCGTAGCCGAGATCGAGGCGGCTGGCGGCGAAGCCGTGGCCGTTGCCGAGAGCGTGACCACGTTGGCCGGCGGCGAGCGGATCGTCGGAACCGGCGTCGAGCGCTGGGGCCGGATCGACGGCGTCGTGGCCGTGGCCGGCATCCTCCGCGAACGGATGCTGTTCAACATGGCCGAGGACGAGTGGGACGCGGTCGTCGAGACGCACCTGAAGGGCCACTTCACGGTGTTCCGGGCCGCCTCGGCCATCATGCGCAAGCAGGAGGGTGGCGGCTCGCTCGTCGCATTCACCTCCGGCGCCTTCGCCGGCAGCGTGGCCCAGGCCAACTACGCGGCGGCCAAGGGCGGGATCGTGTCGCTGGTGCGCTCGGCCGCCGCCGGCCTGAACCGCTACGGCATCACGGCCAACGCCATCGCCCCAGTGGCCCGCACCCGCATGTCGGCCAACGTCCCGATGGACCTCGCCGAAATGGGCGATCCTGAAGACGTGGCGCCGATGGTGGTCTACCTGCTGTCCGACAAGGCCAAGCACGTGACCGGCCAGGTCTACACCTCGGTCGGGCCGAAGATCGCGGTGTGGAACCAGCCCCGAGAGGTGCGGGCGGTCTACGCCGACGGCCGGTGGACGCCCCAGCTCATCGCCGAACGACTGGACTCCACGGTCGGCCAGGAGCGCATGCCACTGCTGGACCAGCTCGAGGCCTACCGCAAGGCCGCCGAGGAGAAGGCGGCCGCCGAGGCCAAGGCCGCCGGCTGAACGGCCGGCCCGGCCGGGGCCCGTCAGTCGTCGACCAGGTCGGGCTCGTCCAGGACGCAGAACTCGTTACCCTCGGGGTCGGCCAGCACCACCCACGACTCGTTGCCGCTCTGCCCGATGTCGGGGCGGGTCGCACCGAGCGACTCGAGGCGCTCGACCTCCCGCTCCTGGTCATCGGGGACGAGGTCGAGGTGGAGCCGGCTCTTCCCGGCCTTCGACTCGGGGACCCGCACGATGAGCAGGGGACGGACCGTGCCGGCGTCGGGATGGTCGGCGTCGGGCTCGATCCAGATGTCGCCGTCCTCGTCCACCCGTCGGACCCAGGCGAGCGCGGCGCACCAGAACGCGGCGAGCGCCTCGGGGTCCACTGCGTCGATGGTCACCGTCTCGATGCGCAATCCCATGGGTGCCTCCCGTGGCCGCCGTGGGTCCGCCGACCGATCGGGACGAGCCTAGGCGAGGGACGCCGCCCGGTCCGTGAGGACGGAGGTCGGACGATCACGAAGAAACGGAGCGATTGCCACCACTCGCCGGGATCGGCTCCCTACAGTGGGGCGACGCGTCGGGGCGCGTGGCGGTGGTCGTCTCCGCCCTGCGCACCGGAGGTCACCCCATGGTCGCTCTCGTCGTCGTGCTCGCCCTCGTGGTGGTGCTCCTGGCCGTGCTGGTCGCCGGCCTCCTGCGCAGCCACGCCGACATCCTGAAGGCGCTGCACGACCTCGGTGTCGGTGTCGGCGAGCCGTCGGATCTGCCGGGCCACGACCATGGTGACGCTTCCCGCCCGGTGGCCGTGCCGCTGACGATGGGACCGTCGCTGCCGCCCGACCGGGACGCCACGTCCGCGCCCACCATTGCCGGGGTCACCCCTGGCGGTGACGCCCTCGCCGTCGCCCCCGCAGGATCGGGTGGGCTGACTCTGCTCGCCTTCCTGTCGACAGGCTGCGCCTCGTGCGCCGGATTCTGGGAGGCGTTCCGGGACCCGGACGGGCTCGCGCTCCCCGGCGGCACGCGCCTGGTGGTCGTCACGAAGGGGCCCGACCGGGAGATCCCGGGCGAGGTCGCCGGCCTGGCGTCGCCCGGGCTGGCCGTCGTGATGTCGAGCGACGCGTGGACCGACTACGAGGTGCCCGGATCGCCGTTCTTCGTCCTGGTCGACGGTGCCTCGGGCCGTCGGATCGGCGAGGGTGTGGCCAACCACTTCCGACAGGTCGCCGAACTCGTCCGGCGGGCCGAGGTGGACGCCACCTCGTTCGCCGCGGGTGCGAGGGCCGACCGGGGCATCGGGCTCGACGGACCGGCCCGTGAGTCGGACAACGACGGCGAACTCCGTGCCGCGGGGATCCTCCCGGGAGACCCCAGCCTCTACCCGACCTCGCTCGAGGACCTCTACGGTCCGCCGGATGCCCGGATGCCGGCCACGGACCGACACGTGCGCAGGGCCGGTTGACCGTGGCGACGATGCAGGCACACGGGATCGGCGTGCAGCTGCCCTCCGGGTTCGAGGGCCGGATCTTCAAGCGACAGGGGAGCGGTCCCGAGCTGCCGTGCACCGTGGCCCACTTCGCCACGTTCGGTCTGCCCGACGAGGTGGGGGACTTCGGCGGGGGAGCGGTGCAGCTCATGGGCGACACCGACGTCTTCGCGTCGCTGTTCGAGTACGGGCCCGACAGTGTGGGCGCACGCCTGTTCGCCCGTCAGGGCATGCCCCGCGAGCTGTCGACCGGTGACTTCAAGCCCTACGTCCTGCGCCGCGGCATGCCCGGCCAGTCGGGTACCCAGTGGTTCTTCACTGAAGCCGGCCGTCCCTTCACCCTCTACGTGGTTCTGGGGAGCCACGCCCGCCGGACGTCGCTCGTCCCGCGGGCCAACGCGCTGCTGGCACAGGTGTCGGTCGGCCCGGCACCCCTGGCCGCGCCGGTGGGAGCACCGTGGAACTGATCGGCCCGTACCTGGCAGCGTGCGTGTTGCTCGTGGTCGCCGGCGTCGCCAAGGCGGTGCGGCCGGGCGACACCGCACGCGCCCTGGCCGCCCTGATTCCCCTGCCGCTCGCCGTGCTCGCCCCCCTGGTGCGGGTCGGTGCGGCGGTCGAGGCACTGGTCGGCGCCGCCGGACTGGTGCGCCCCTCGCCCTGGAGCGCCGGGCTGGTGACCGTCTCCTATCTCGTCTTCGCCGCCTTTGTCACCGTCGTGCTGGTCCGCGGCGGGCCGCTGGCAAGCTGCGGGTGCTTCGGCACGCCCGACACCCCGGCGACCCGACTCCACGTCGTGGTCGTACTCGCACTGGCCGGGTCGGCGACGGCGGTGGCCGCCGCCGTTCCCACGCAGTGGCTGCCGACGCTGCTGGCCGCGCAGCCCTGGCACGGCGCCCCCCTCGTCCCGGCGAGCCTGCTGTGCGCAGGACTCGCCTACCTCGCCCTCGGCCGACTGGCCGAAGTGGGTGCGGCACGGCGCCTGCTCGGGATCACCCGGGGGCCGACCACTTGAGCACCGCGCTGGTGGAACGGGCGTCGTCGTTCCTCGCCACACGGCTGTCCCGGCGGAGCTTCATCAACCGGTCGGCCATCGTGGGGAGTGCGGTGGCCGTCGGGTCGGGCGTGGACCTGCTCCTGCGACCGGGGACCGCGTACGCCGCAGTGTGCACCTGCGCCAACAGCTCGTGCGGCTGCGGGACGACCTGCTGCGCCGGGTTCTCGGAGTTCTGCTGCTCGATCAACAACGGATACAACTACTGCCCGGCCGACACGATCATGGGGGGCTGGTGGAAGGCGGACAACTCGACCTACTGCGGTGGGCCCCGCTACTACATGGACTGCCACGCCACCTGCGGCTGCACCACCGGGTGCGGCAACGGCTGGGGATTCTGCGAGACGGGATGCGACGGGACCAACTGCGGGTGCGGACCGGCAGGATGCGACTCCTGGGTCACCGGGTGCTTCCAGTTCCGCTACGGCCAGTGCAACCAGCAGCTCGACTGCATCGGGCGGATCGTGTGCCGGGTGGTGGCCTGCGTGCCGCCGTGGACCATCGACCCGACGTGCACCACGACGCTCGCCGTCGACAACTCGACGGCCCAGATGAACGCGGCGTGCTGGACGGCGGCTCCGCCCGCCCCGCCGCCCCCACCGTGTGACTCGCCGCTGACCGACTGCCTCGCCACGGGTATGGCCGTCAGCCATGACGGGGCCGGCTATGCCGTCGTCACCTCGTTCGGACGGGTCCTGCCCTTCGGCGACTTCCCGTCCCGGGGTGACCTGTCGGGGGCCACACTGGCGAAGCCCGTCGTCGGCATGGCGGCCACCCCGTCGGGTGCGGGCTACTGGCTGGTGGCGTCCGACGGCGGCATCTTCGCCTTCGGCGACGCCATGTTCCTCGGCTCGATGGGCGGTGTGCACCTGAACCAGCCGAT
>JADGOH010000163.1 GCA_017883025.1 Acidimicrobiales bacterium | reverse complement strand
TGATGCGAACGGCACCCCTCGGGGGCTGGAACGTCGAAAGGGGTCTCGTGACCACATTCCGTGTACTCGGACCGGGCCGTGCCGGCCGGTCGTTGATGGCAGCGCTGGACGCTGTCGGGGGCTATCGCTCACTTGGCGCCTGGGGGCGTGACCGATCGCCGGTCGACGCCGCCCACGGGGTCGACGTCCTGTTCATCGCCACGCCTGACGACGTGGTGGCCGACGTGGCCGCCGCCGTCCGCCCGGTCGACACCACGGCGGTGCTCCATCTGTCGGGGTCCCTCGGCCTCGACGTGCTGGCCGGGCACGCCCGGCGCGGCTCGCTCCACCCCCTGGTGCCCCTGCCCACGCCGGCCATCGGCGCCGACCGCCTGCGCTCCGGGATCACGTTCGCCGTCGCCGGTGACCCGGCGGCCCGCCTCGTGGCCGACGACCTGGGCGGCAGCGTGGTCGCCGTCGAGGACCGGGATCGTGCCGCGTATCATGCCGCCGCCGTGATCGCCGCCAACCACCTCGTGGCCCTGATGGGCCAGGTCGAGCGTGTGGCCGCCACTGCCGGGATCCCGCTCGACGCCTTCGCCGGGCTCATGCGGGCCGCCACCGAGGACGCCCTCGCCCTCGGCCCCCGGGCTGCGCTCACCGGGCCGGCGATCCGGGGCGATTGGGAGACCGTGGAGCGGCACCGCTCGGCGATCGCCTCGATGCCCGCACACCGGACCGAGCTCGCGGGCTACGACGCCATGGTGGCCCTGGCCCGGCGGCTGTCGCTCGACACGGCCGGGGACCTCGACACCGGCGTCGTGGGTGCCTCGGACGGACCCGTGCCGTCCGGTGCGGCACTGGGGGCCACCGCCGAGCAGGTGGCGTGACCGCCGCCACCACGGCGACCCGGGGCACGACCGCCGCCGTGGCGGTCGTCGACACGTTGGCCGGGTTCACCGCCCGGCTCGACGACGAGCGGCGGGACGGGCGGACGGTGGGCGTGGTGCTCACCATGGGCGCCCTGCACCGCGGACACGCCTCACTGGTGCGCCGGGCCGCCGAGGAGTGCGCGGTGGTGGCCGTCACCGACTTCGTGAACCCCACCCAGTTCGCCGATGCGACCGACCTCTCGAACTACCCCCGCACCCTGGACGCCGACGTCGAGGTGGCCGCCGCATCCGGCGCCTCGCTCGTGTTCGCCCCCCCGGTGGACGAGGTCTACCCCGGCTGGCCCGACCCGCCGGCCACGACGGTGTCGGTCCGGGCGCTGGCCGACCGGTGGGAGGGTGTGTCGCGCCCCGGGCACTTCGACGGCATGGCCACCGTCGTGGTCAAGCTCCTGGCCGCCGCCGGCCGCTGCCGCACCTACTTCGGCGAGAAGGACTTCCAGCAGTTGGCGATCGTCCGCCGGGCGGTGACCGACCTGTCGTTGCCGGTGGACGTGGTCGGGTGCCCGACGGTCCGCGAGGGCGACGGCCTCGCCCTGTCGAGCCGCAACACCCGGCTGGCGCCGGCCGAGCGCGCCGCCGCCGCAGTCCTGCACCGCGCCCTGCGGGACGGGAGCGCGTCCCTGGCGGCGGGCGGCGACCGACACGCCGTCGAGCGGGCCATGGCGGCCACCGTGGCCGAGGAGCCGCTCGTGACCCTCGACTACGCCGCCCTGGTCGACGCACGTGACCTCGAGCCGGCCGCGGACGTGTCGCCCGCCCGCCCGCTCCGGTTGCTGATCGCCGCCGCCGTCGGGCCCGTGCGCCTGATCGACAACCTCGACCCGCGCCGGTCCGCGTGAGCGTCGCGCCCCCGGACCCGGGGCCGCTCGACGTCCTGGTCCTGGGCAGCGGCGTGGCCGGGTTGTCGGCCGCGGTGCGACTCGCGGCGCCACTCACGCCGGCCGGGGGGAGCGTCGATGACGGCGACGGGCTCCGGGTGGGCGTCCTGACCAAGGCCGAGCTGTCCCAGTCGGCCACCCGCTGGGCACAGGGCGGTGTGGCGGCCGTGCTCGGCGGCGACGAGGACTCGACCGACCTCCACCTGGCCGACACGCTGGCCGCGGGCGCGGGCCTGTGCGACGCCGACGCGGTGCGGGTGCTGGTGGACGAGGGCCCGACCCGGGTCCACGAGCTCATCGCCATGGGCGCGGTGTTCGACCGCCAGCCCGGCGGCGCGCTGGCCCTCGCCCGCGAGGGCGGGCACTCGACGGCGCGGGTGGTCCACGCCGGCGGGGCGGCCACCGGCGCCGAGGTGGAGCGGGCGCTGGTGGACGCCACCCGGGCATCGGCCGCCGCCGTGCTCGAGGAGTGGTTCGCCCTCGATCTGCTGGTGGAGGGCGGGCGGTGCCGCGGGGTCGTGGCCCTCAGCACCGACGGCCGGCTGGTGGAAGTGCGCGCCACACACACCGTCCTGGCCACCGGCGGCGCCGGTCAGGTGTTCTCGGTGACGACCAACCCGGCGGAGGCCACCGGCGACGGCCTGGCCATGGTCCTGCGCGCCGGCGTCGCCGTCGCCGACGTCGAGTTCATGCAGTTCCATCCGACGGCACTGCACCACCCGGCCATGCCCCGTCCGCTGCTGTCCGAGGCGCTGCGGGGCCACGGCGCCCTGTTGCGCGACGCCCGGGGCGACCGGTTCGTGGACGAGCTCGCCCCCCGGGACGTGGTGAGCCGGGCAATGGCGGAGCGCATGCACGACCAGGGAGTCGACAGCCTGTGGCTGGACGCCACGCTGCTCGACTCGTTCGACGCCCGCTTCCCGACCATCAGCGCCTCCCTGGCCGCCATCGGCCTCGACCCGTCGACCGACTGGCTGCCCATCGCCCCGGCCGCCCACTACCTGTCGGGGGGCGTGCTCACCGACCTGTGGGGGGCGACGGCGCTTCCCGGGCTGTGGGCGGCGGGCGAGGTGGCCTGCACCGGCGTCCACGGCGCCAACCGCCTCGCGTCCAACTCGTTGCTCGAGGGCATGGTCTTCGGTGCCCGGCTGGCCGAGAAGATCCTCGACGGCGACGACGGCCCGACGGCGACCGGGGTGCTGGCCCCGCTCCTCGAGGGGCGCACCGAGGCCGTGGCCCCGGGCTCGACCCACCGCACCGACGCCGCCGCGGCCCCGCCCGACGACGGTGCCGCGTCCTGGCCCGACGTCGCGAAGACCCGGGACCGGCTGCAGCGGGCGATGACCGACGGCGCCGGCGTGGTCCGCAACGCCGACTCGCTGGCCCGCGCCGGGCGCACGGTGGCGACCGTGGCGGCCGCTGTCGGGGCCGGGCCGCCGGTCGACCGTGCCCACGGCGAACTCGCCAACCTGGTGACGGCGGCGCGCAGCATCCTCGAGTCCGCCACCTTGCGCGCCGAGACACGGGGTGCACATGCCCGCAGCGACTTCCCCCTGGTGTCGGACGCTTGGCGGTGCCGGATCGTGCACGGGGCCGGGCCGGCGGCCGTCCTCCTCCGCACCGCACCCCGTCCCGACGTCCCGGGAGCGGGTGCTCACGGTAGCGACGGGTCGACGACGTGACCGGAACCCCCGACGACGGCTGGGCACCGGTGCTCGACCCGCCCCGGGCCGCAGTCGTCGACGCCGTCGCCCGGGCGATCGCCGAGGACGTGCTCCCCCTGGGCGACCTGACCGCCGGGTTGGTCGCCGCGGACCGGCGGGCGGTGGTCGACGTGGTCAGCCGCTCCCGCGGCGTGGTGGCCGGGCGCGCCTGCGCCGTCGAGGCCTTCGCCCAGGTCGACCCGGGCCTGACCGTGACCTGGCTGCTGGCCGACGGCGCCGACGTCGTCCCTGGCTCGGTGGTCGCCACCCTCGAGGGCCCGCTGCGCTCGATCCTCACGGCGGAGCGGACGGCACTCAACTTCCTCGGCCACCTGTCGGGCGTGGCCACGTTGACCCGCGCCTTCGTGGACGCGGTGGGCACCGCCAACCCGGCGACGCGTGTCCTGGACACCCGCAAGACGACCCCCGGACTGCGGGCGCTGGAGAAGGCCGCCGTCCGGGCGGGCGGCGGCGTCAACCACCGCGGCAGCCTCTCCGAGGCGGTGCTCGTGAAGGACAACCACCTGGGTGGCGCCACGATCGCCGAGGCGGTGGCGCGGGCCCGCCACCTGTGGCCGGGCCGGATGGTCGAGGTGGAGTGCGACCGGCTGAACCAGGTGGACGAGGCCGTGGCCGCGGGGGCGACGGTGGTCATGCTCGACAACATGGGTCCCGACCAGGTCGCCGAGGCCGTCGCCCGGGTGCGGGCTGCCGGCTCCGGCGCGCTCGTCGAGGTGTCGGGCGGGGTCACCCTCGCCACCGCGCCCGCCCTGGCCGCCGCCGGCGCTGACCTCCTGTCGGCCGGGGCCCTCACGCACTCCGCACCGGTGCTCGACCTCGGACTGGACCTCCGGGGCTGACCCCCGGACCGCCCGGCCGCGACGCCAGCGACGCCACCGCCCAGGAAAGGAACGCAATGCTGCTTGCCATCGACGTGGGGAACACCGAGACCGTCGTCGGGCTGTTCGCCGACGACCCTGGTGCACCCGTCGACGAGTCGGTCCCCCGGGACGGCACCGAGCCGGTCGGCCTCGCCCACCACTGGCGGCTGTCCACCGTCGACGTGCGGACGGCCGACGAGCACGCCCTGCTCCTCACCCAGTTGCTGGACCTCAACGGGCTGGACATCGACGACACGGTGACGGGCATCGCCGTCACCTCGTCGGTCCCGCTGGTGACGGCCAACCTCCGCCAGATGGCCAGCCGGTGGTTCGACGTGCCCGCCGTGGTGCTGGAGCCCGGCGTGAAGAGCGGCATGCCCATCCTCTACGACAACCCGAAGGAGGTGGGCGCCGACCGTATCGCCAACGCCGTGGGCGCCTACGACCTGTTCGGGGGGCCGTGTGTCGTGGTCGACCTCGGGACGGCCACCACATTCGACGCCATCTCGGGGGCGGGCGAGTACCTGGGCGGGGCCATCACCCCCGGGGTCGCCATCAGCCTCGACGCGCTCTTCGCCCACGCCGCCGCGCTTCGTCGGGTCGAGCTGGTGGAGCCGCGCAGCGTCATCGGCAAGTCGACCGTGGAGTCGATCCAGTCGGGTGCCCTCTACGGGTTCGCCGGGCAGGTGGACGGGCTGTGCCGGCGGTTCGCCGGCGTGCTCGGCGAGTGCACGGTGGTGGCGACCGGTGGCCTGTCCGAGCTGATCTCGCCGTACTCCGACGAGATCGAGTACGTCGAGCCGTGGCTCACCCTCCACGGTCTGCGGATCATCTTCGAGCGCAACGTCGGGGCGGCCTGAGCCGGCACGGCACGGACTCGCCGGCCCGGTCAGCCCGGTCGGTCGATCGGCCCGGTCAGCCGAAGCGGACGCGGCTGATCGAGGACATCGAGCACCAGTAGACGGTGCCGTCGTGCCCGACCGCCGGAAACACCGTCGACTGCAGGGGACCCTCGGTGTCGGCGCGGACCAGTTCCTCGCCGGTGGTGACGTCGAGGGCCACCACCTCCTCGAGGAACCGGTCCCGCTCGTGGTCGCCGGTCACCACCACGCCCGAGCCCGGGAGCAGCACGAGGTGCGAGGCGTGGTTCTGGCGACGCTGCCACCGCGGGGTCAGGGACCCGTCGGCCGCGATGTCGAATGCGGACATGACCCCGTTGCCGCTGTCGTAGCCGACGGCGATCGACCGCTCGGAGTCGATCAGCGGTGGGTTGGCGATGAGCCCGCCGGGCAGCCCGCAGACCTCGGTGAGGGTGACCGCGGCGGTGGCCAGGTCGACCCGGACCAGGTGCAGCGGGGCGGTGGAGATCCCCTTGCCCGCGAAGGACCCGTCGAAGCCGATGGAGCCGTCTCCGTCGTCGAGGAACCACGCCGCGCCCAGGGCGAGCACACAGTCCCAGCCGTAGGTCTGGCCCTCCATCGTCCGGTACGTGGCCCGGAACCCGTCGTCGGGCACGAAGCGGCCGTCGCTCCAGGACACCCGCAGGAGGCTGGTGTCGCCGACGACGTAGATGTCGTCCCCCAGTGCCGAGAGCCGGGCGATCGAGGGCTCGGTCAGCACGCACGAGTCGAGCACGGCCAGGGTCACCGGGTCGAGCGCCAGCAGCTCGCACGGCTCGCGCTCCTCGGGGGCGACCGGTGCCGTCGGCCGGGAGCCGGCGAAGTCCTTGGTCACCAGGGTGCCGTCGGGCAGCACCACGAACCCGTTGTACGGGCGTCGGCGGGGCAGAACGGCCGTGGCGAGCACCTCGAGCTCGGGGGAGAGCCGGTGCGCGTGGTTGCCGAACACGACGTGCAACGAGCCGTCGCCGTGGGCGGCCAGGCTGCCGGGCCACATGGCGCCGCCCGCCAGGTCGGACGAGCGAGCCACGGGCTCCAGCGTCTCGGAATCGATGCGCTCGACGAACGAGACGGCGTCGTCGCCCAGGGTGTGGCGCACCAGGTAGACCTCGCCGGGGTCACGGGTCACGGCCATCGTCATCACCGGGTCGGTCCGGGTCCGGACGTCGACCGGGGAGCCGGCCGACACCGTGGGCAGGGCGGCGCCCGGCCCGGGGGCCTGCAGGCGACGCGGGCCACCGTCCTCGGCCGGCCACGGGCCGGGCCAGTACGGGGCGAGGCCCGGATCGGTGCTCACACCGGCGCCTCGAGGGCCAACCGCTCGGGACGGACCGGCGGCTGGCTGTCCCACAGGTCGGCGACGAGGTCGTCACGGAGGGGCCGGACGGCCGGGTCGTCCCACCGGTTGACCTGCTGGAGCGGGTCGTCGACCAGGTCGTAGAGCTCGCCCTCGGTGCCGTCGTGGCTGGTGCCCGGCAGATAGGCGGTGACGACCCACCGGTCTCGCATCATGGTGCGGAGGTGGACGTCGGTGCCGAACAGCTCGCTGTCCCACTCCGTCAGCACCTTGTCGAACCCGCGGGCCTCGGCGTCGACGTCGTCGACCGGGAGCGGCTTTCCCTGCATCCACTCGGGGGGCTCGATGCCGGCGATGGCGCAGAACGTCGGGGCGAGGTCGACGAGGCCGACCGGGCGGCTCACCACGGACGCACCGGGCACGTCATCGGCCCGTGACGAAGGCGCCGGGCGCCAGACCAGCGGGAGCCGCATGAGGCCGTCCACGTGGTACGGGCCCTTGAACAGCAGGCCGAAGTCGCCCTGGAGCTCGCCGTGGTCTGTGGTGAACACGACGTCCACGTCGTCGTCCCAGCCCCGCTCGGCGATGCGGGTCAGTACCCGTCCCAGTGCCTCGTCGATGAGCTCGACCTCGACGGCGTTGCGGGCGTTCACCTCGCGGACCTGGTCGGGGGTCAGGGTCGCCGGCACCCAGTCCGCCGGTGCCTCGTAGTTGGAGACGAGCGTGCCGTCGTACCAGGCGCGCCAGTGACGGGGCTTGCCGTCGATGATGGCCTCCCGCGTCGCCCGGTCCTCGGGATAGCCGGCGGGCAGGGGCACCTCGCGCCAATCGACGCGACCGACCTCGGACTCCGGCGGGTCCCACGGGTGGTGCGGGTCGGGGAAGCTCATCCAGCAGAACCAGTCGTCGTCGGCGTCGACCGAGTCGAGCCAGTCGATCGTCCGGTCGGCAACCCAGTCGGTGTGGTAGATCCCGCGGTCGATCGGGTTGACCTTCACCTGCGGGGCGCCGGTGTCGCCGCCGACCGCCGCACTGACCTGGAGGGAGTCGTCGATGGCCCGGCAGTACATGCCGAGGGCCTCAGGGTGCTCACGCAGGAGCCACTGGCAGTAGTGGAGGGGCCCCATGGCCCCGTGGGCCGCCGTCTCGAGGTGCTCGAAGCCGCGCCGGGACCCGCCGTGAGGCGTCGTGCCCTCGGTCGAGAGCAGGTTCTCCTCGAACCGGAGGAACGGGTCGAAGTAGGGCTCGAAGTGCGCCTTGCCGACCAGGGCGGTCCGGTACCCGGCCAGTCGCAGGACCTCGGCCACCGACGGCGCGTCACCCGGCAGCGGGACGCCGTTCATCCACACGCCGTGGGTGCTGGGGTGCTGGCCGGTCACGATGGTCGAGCGCGACGGCATGCACACCACCGACTGCGGATGGGCCCGGTCGTAGCGGACGCCCTCGGCGGCCAGGCCGTCGATCACCGGGGTGCGGGACAGGGTGCCACCATTGCAGGCAAGCGTGTCGTAGCGCTGCTGGTCGGTGGTGACGAGGAGGATCTTGCGGCCCATCAGCGGGCTCCTTTCGGGCGTCCCCGGACGGGGGAGCTGGTGCGGGGGAGGTCGGCGGAGGTGGTGGTCACGGAAGGTCTCGTGGACGGAGCGGGGGTCACGGGACCCGGTCCACTCCGAGCAGCTCGGGGAGATGGTTGAGCGCAGCCCGGGCCGCACCGCTGATGACGAGGGCGAGCACCGCCGGCTCGGCGTCGACGCTGTAGACGGTCAGACAGGTCCCGTCACGCAGGTCGTGCACGTCGATGGTGCTCAGGTGCTCGACGAACAGCGGTGCGGTGATCCGGTACTGGAACCGGCGGAGGCTGTGGTCGATGGTGAGCATCCTCTCGGGCATGGGCAGTCCGGACCGGGTCTGGATCGTGCGCTCGTCGCCCTCGACGATGCAGGACTCGACGCCCTCCCACCACTCGGGCAGTCGCTCGGGCGCGCCGACGACGTCCCACACGGTGTCGGGCGGGCAGGCGAGACGGATGGCGTGGCGCATGCTGCCGCGGCGAGCGGTCATCGGGTACCTCCGGGGGAGAGCAGGACGGACAGGGCCCGACCGACGACATCCGTTGCCTCGTCGACGGTGAACCCCTGGTCGGTGGTGAGCAGCTGGTAGGCCTCGAACGAGGCCAGCACGTCCGCCGAGGCGAGCGCCCACTCGGCCCGGTCGTCACCCATGGCCTCGAGCTCACCCGCGAACAGGGCGCGCAGCTGGCTGCGCAGGAAGCGGCGGCTTTCGGCCAGCGACTCGGCCAGCCGTGGCTGGAACGGCGCCCGCAGCCTGGAGACATGGGCAGCCTGGCCGACGGCACCGAAGAGCCGGACGCGCTGGGCGACCAGCCCTTGGACCCGGTCGTCGAACGGGGCGTCGGCGTCGACGTCGACCTGGACGAGCGGTAGGGCCCGGGCCAGCTGGCGGGTGATCGCCTCGCCTGCGAGGTCGTCGGTGTCCTCGAAGTACCGGAACAGCGAACGGGGGGAGATCCCTGCCCGCTCGGCGATCTCGTCGGTCCCCGGGCGCAGGTTCCCCTCCTTGTAGAGGTCGAGGAGTGCGTCGACCACGGCCTCCCGGTTGACAGCCCGGCGCAGGCGGCGCCCGTCGGTCTCGACCGCGCCGTCGGCGGCCCCACCCTGGGGCCGCCGGCCGGCGAGGTCGGTCATCGTCCGCCGTCCGCGGCAGCGTCCAGCATGCAGATGTCGCCGATCCTCGGGTCGACGCGGCCGGCGAGGAGGTCCCGGTAGGCGGCCTCGACCTCGTCCGGTCCCGTACGGCGCCGCAGCGTCAGCCAGTCGTCGGTGAACGGCACGAACCGGTCCCAGGCCCCGGCGACGGTGGCCTCGAAGCCCTCGCGGCCCCAGTCGGTGCGGCGCTTGGCGATCTGGTCGGGGGCGAACAGGAACTCGGGACGGGGTCCGGGCAGGGCGCCCTCGCCGGTGGCGGTGTCGTCCCAGTGGGTGTCGCCGACCACCATCGAGTGGCGCAGGTGGTCGCCGAGCCGGGTGTGGACGGCGTGGGTGACGTCACGGCGCCCGGCGACGTCGATATAGCAGGAGTCGGTGGCGGCCAGTGCGTCGACCTCGTCGTAGGTGTGCACGGTGCCGTAGCACCCGAGTGACCGCACGAAGTCGACGTTGGGCGCCGAGGTGAGCCCTACGACGTCGACCCCCTCCCGATCGGCCAGGAGGAAGGCGGCTCCGATGGCCGTCTTGGACGAGGCGCTCGACACGATCGCCGTGCCGGCGCCGAAGAGCCCGCGGTCGCCGAGGAAGTCGTCCACCACGAAGGAGGTCACGAACAGGGGCCACAGCAGCATCTGCTGCGGCTCCCGCTCGACCCGGTAGATCCGGTCGGCGTCGGTGAACCCGTAGCGGGCGTAGACCGACGGCACGGCCTCGCGGTGCGGCGCCAGGTCGGAGAACCCCTGGTCGTCGACGCGTCCGGGGGTCACGACCAGTTCGTCTCCCATCGGGAAGTAGCCGTAGACGCGCCGCCCCTCGGCGATGGCGGGCGACGCCGACTCGACAACGTCCCCGAAGCCCCACACCGGGACCCGGCCCCACGACACGCCGTCCTCGACCGGCCCCGGGAAGCAGGCCCAGTACTGCATCAGCTCGCCGTAGACGGCGTAGGTGATGTTGTTGGCGCTCAGGCCGAAGGTGTCGACCCGCAGCCGGGTTTCACCCGGCTCGAGCGACCGTGCGGGGGGGCGCACGACCCGGACATGATGGAGGTCCGCCTTGTCGACTTCGAGCTGCACAGGGCCTCACTTCACTCGGCCGGCGTCCCGGCGGCCGGTTCCTGGTCGGACTCGGACTCGGATCCGGACCGGGAGTCGGAACCGGTCGGGCGGGGGACCGGTCGCGACGGCTGCCCCGGCCGGTGCCGGCAGGTCACGATAACAGTTGACAGTAATTGTGACAAGTGTTTACATGACCACACGGGCCCGGTCGTCGGGACTCCGGGAGGGAGCCGTCGTGGCAGAGGATCCGAGTCGGGACGTGGCCGGTGCGGACGGGGGCACCGCGCTGGTGCTCGACTCGTTGCAGCGGCGCATGCGGGCACTGTTCTCGCTGTACGAGGACGCCGTGGCGACAATGGACCTCGAACAGGTCAACCACTTCGAGCGGGAGGGCGTCCTGCCGATCGCGTTCAGCCTGTTCCACATCGTCAACATGATCGACGCGTCGTTTCTACTGATGACCGGCACCGCCCCGGTGTGGGACGAGTCGTGGGAGGCCCGGGTCCGTCCCGCCATCGCCGACCACGGCAAGCACCGGACGGTCGACGAGATGGTCCACCAGCGGATCGGGGACTACGACGGGTTCCAGGCCTACATGCGGACGGTGTTCGCCCGGGTGGAGGCGTGGCTGGACGACCTCGACCCGGCGGAGCTGGACCGGCTGGTGATCCCCCGGCCGTTTCCGGATCAGATCGCCAGCACCTACAGCGCCCGGGTGGCCGGTCCCGAGGGGATCACCCTCCTCGATGCCGCGGAGTGCTGGATCTACCAGCACGGCCTGCGCCACATGGGCGAGATCGAGCTCGCCCGTGGCCTGGTCGGCCTGGGCGGGATGACGTCCTGAGGCCTCGCGCCTGACGCCGTCCACGGAGTCGGGCACCTGACGCCGACCTGCCGGCCGGCGGGGGTCGATCGCCGCGGTCCGGCACCCCGATCGTCGAGGTCGGGGCGCCGACGTTTCGGCCGACCGTCGCTCGGGTACATTGCACTCACCTCCGGGCATCGGTGTGCCGATGGCTCCGGGCAGGTGCCCGCAGGACCCCAGTCCTCACCAGCCGTGCGACGAGGAGCAGATCCGACATGACCAACGTACGAAGGATGATGGCCACGTTGACCCTGGCCATCGTGCTGACAGGCTCGCTTGCGACGGCCGCCCCGGTCGTGGCCGGTGCCGCGCAGGACACCGCCGTGCAGGGCACCGGTGGGAACCACACGACGCACACCTCGGGTCCGGCCCGCCAGCGGAGCTGCGCCCGTGAGCAGAGGCGGCTCGCGTTCGACCAGCGCCTCCTGAAGCAGTTCGCGGCCCACACGGCCGGCTTCGCCCGTCTCGAGGCAGCGGCGACGAAGGCCGGCGACGCCAGGATGGCGAGGTTCTGGGGGAAGGTCGTCACCAAGCGGAACGCCTATTCCACCCATCACCAGTCGAAGTACCAGGCCCGTTCGGCCCACGACGCCCGGGCGCACGGTCTCGTGAACGGGAAGTGCCCCTGAGCCGGCCCGCCCCCGGGGGGCGGTTGCCCGCCTACGAGGCGGGCAGGCCGTCGACCAGCGTGTGGGCCAGCCGGGTGAACGCCGCCGCCAGCTCGGGCGACGGGCCGGCCAGCGCCGCCGCAGCGGCCTGCTCGGCATAGCCACGGGCCACCCGTACGGACTCGGCGATCGCCCCGGACCCGGCCACGATGGCCCGGGCCTTTTCCTGCTCGGGCAGGCCGAGCGGCTGTCCGAGCAGGTCCCGCAGCTCGGACCCGTGCACCGGGTCGGCCAGGGTGAGAAGCACGGGCAGGGTGTAGATCCCCTCGGCCAGGTCCTGGCCGGCCGGCTTGCCGAGCTCGGCCTCGGACCCGACGACATCGAGGATGTCGTCGCGCACCTGGAAGATCATGCCGAAGCATCGTCCGAAGTCGGTGAACGCCTCGACCTCGGGACGGGTCAGGCCGCCGGTGAGGGCGCCGATCCGGCACGAGGTGGCCATGAGCGAGGCGGTCTTGCCGGCGATGGCGGTCGAGTAGTCGTCGCGGGAGCGGTCCACCCGGAAGGCGGCGCGCACCTCCGCGACCTGCCCCTGGCACAGCTCCCCCAGGGTGGCGGCCAGGAGGGCGGCGATCTCGACCCCCAGGCCGGCGGCGATCTCGGCCGACCGGGCGAGCAGGAAGTCCCCGGCCACGATGGCCACCAGATTGCCGAACCGGGAGTTCACGCTCTCGACGTTGCGCCGCATCGTGGCCTCGTCCATGACGTCGTCGTGGTAGAGCGAGGCAAGATGCACCAGTTCGACGGCGACGGCCCCGAGCAGGTCCTCCCGGCTTGCGTCCCGGGCGCCCGAGGTGGCCGTGGCCAGGGCGAGCACCGGACGGAGCCGCTTGCCGCCGGCGGCCAGCAGGTGGGTGGTCACCTCGTCCAGGAAGGCGTCGCCGGTGACGACGGACTCCACGAGCAGGGGCTCGAGAAGGGTCAGCTGATCTTCAAGTGCGGGGAGTCCCAGTAGGTCGACGACGTTCACTGGCTACAGACGATAGGGCAGACTGCCGATGGGTGGTACATGCCCCCCGGCTTCCGGGCGTGCGGGTGCGGGTCAACCCGGCACCTGTAGACTTGGGTCTCAGTTACTGACCGCGGATGGAGGCGGTGGAGTGTTCGAACGATTCACAGACCGAGCTCGACGAGTCCTGGTGTTGGCGCAGGAGGAGGCGCGGCTGCTCAACCACAGTTTCATCGGCACCGAGCACATCCTCCTCGGCCTGATCCGGGAGGGTGAGGGCGTCGCCGCCCAGGTGCTCGTCAAGCTCGGCGCCGACCTGAACCGGGTCCGCCAGCAGGTCATCCAGCTGCTCTCCGGCTACCAGGGCAAGGAGCCGGCCGCGGCCGGCGGCCCGCAGGCGGAGGCCCCCTCGACCTCACTCGTCCTCGACCAGTTCGGCCGCAACCTCACGCAGGCCGCCCGCGAGGGCAAGCTCGATCCGGTCATCGGGCGCGAGAAGGAGATCGAGCGGGTCATGCAGGTGCTCTCCCGCCGCACCAAGAACAACCCCGTACTCATCGGCGAGCCCGGCGTCGGCAAGACCGCCGTCGTCGAGGGTCTGGCACAGGCCATCGTCAAGGGCGAGGTGCCCGAGACGCTCAAGGACAAGCAGCTCTACACGTTGGACCTGGACTCGTTGGTCGCGGGCTCGCGTTACCGCGGTGACTTCGA
>JADGOH010000039.1 GCA_017883025.1 Acidimicrobiales bacterium | reverse complement strand
TGGTGGCGGGGGCAGGATTTGAACCTGCGACCTTCGGGTTATGAGCCCGACGAGCTACCAGACTGCTCCACCCCGCGTCGGTGGATCGTCAGGTTACCACCTCACCCACGAGTCCTGTCCAGTGCCCCGGGAACTGCGGGATGCCCAGGCGTATCCAGGGGACCGGTCCGCGATCTCAGTTGTTGAGGCCGGCGATTGCGCCCGACGCCGGGTTGGTCGTGGTGGTCGTGGTCGTGCTGGCCACCGGGCCGCCGGTCAGCGCCTGGACTGCCTGGAGGTTCGACTCCATGGCGTTGATGTCGTTCTGGTAGCTGGCGAGGTTGCCGTTCTTCAAGTCGGTCTGCGCCTGCTGGTAGGACTGCTGGGCCTGGGCGAGAAGCGCCAGGGCCTGCGGTGACAGCGACGATGACGTACCGGTCCCAACCGGGCCCCCGCCCGTCGACGTCGCAACCGGCGCGGAGAAGAGCTTCGTCAGCGCGTCCGACAGTGACGTGCCGATGACCGCGGGCTGGTTCCCGTAGACGGCGATCACCCGCTGCAATTCGGGGAAGGAGTTGCGCGAAGACGCTACGTACAGCGGCTGGATGTAGAGCAGTGCATTGGCCACCGGGATCATCAGCACGTTGCCCAGCAGCACCGACGAGCCGTTCTGGTTCAGCAACGAGATCTGCCCCGACACCCCCGGCGTGGCGTCGATCTTGGCGGCCACGATGGCCGGTCCGTTGACCGGGTTGTCCCGCGGCGTGACGAACATCTTGATCTGCCCGTAGTGGCCCGGGTCGGACCCCGCCATCATGAACCCCGACAGGGTCTGGATCTGGCTCCCCGCCGACACGGGCACGAATGCATCGATCAGGTTGAACGACTGGCCGGTCTCACCCGGGATGCGCATCACCTGGTAGATCGGCGACATCCGCACCAGTTGGCCGGTCGAGACGACCTGGCCCTGGGCGTTCACGGTCTGGGTGGTTGCGAGCGCCTGGGCCGGTTGGCCGGCGCCCGGGTCGGGCGACAGGGTCCACGCGTCCGCTGCGCTGTAGAAGCTCTGTGCCTTGACGATGTGGTACTTGCCGTACATGGTGGCCTGCACGGTGAAGATGTCCTCGGGGTAGCGCAGGTGGGACCGCAGTTCCGGGCTCATCTTCGAGGCCGGGGTGAACATCTCGGGAAACGCCTTCTCGTACGTGCGGATGATCGGGTCGTTCGGCTCCATCACGAAGAAGGTCATCTTGCCGGTGTAGGCGTCGATGACGACCTTGACCGAGTTGCGCACGTAGTTGTACGTGCCCGACAGCCCGCTACCCGAGGCCACCGCACCGGTGTCGGCGTTCTGCGAGTAGGGGTAGTTGGTGGTGGTGGTGTACGCGTCCTGTACCCAGTCGACGTGCCCGTTGAGCAGCACCGGGTACGGGTCGGCGTCCAGGTTGAGGAACGGCGCCGCCTTCGACACCCGGGCCTGCACCCCGCGGTCGAACATGAGCCGCGAGTCGTTGGTGATCTGGCTGGAGATCAGGAGGTTGAGGTCGTTGAACCGGACGGCGAACATCACCTGGTTGAAGAACGAGGACAGCTGGACCCCGCCGTCGCCCTTGTAGTGGGTCTCGATGTTGGTGCCGTTGGTGAGCTGATAATCGATCTCGGGCTGCTTGGTGTTGGCCACCACGTAGCCGGAGTTGTTGAGCCCGAAGTAGACCGACGGCTGGGTGACGTTCGGCAGGCCGCTGTTGGAGACGGGCGGCAGTGCGCCGACCGCGAACTGGGGGTCGCCGTTGGACGTGGCCACGTTGGCCGGGGACACGATCATCCCGTAGCCGTGCGTGTACTGCAGCGTGGTGTTGACCCACGATGAGGACGGCAGGTCCTGGTCGTTGACCTCGCGGACGCCGACCACCGTCGAGGTCTCGCGGCCGTTGACCGGATAGCGGTCCACCGCCAGCGTGTTGAACTGGTAGTAGGACCTGATGTCCTGGAGCTTGTCGTAGGTCGGCTGGGACTGGAGCGGGTCCCACAGGCGGACGTTGCCGAGCGTGTCCGCGTTGGCCGACAGCTGGGTGGCCGTCACCGTCGACGACGCCGGGTAGGCGACGGAGGTCACGTGCTGGATCCCCATCGCGGCCCGGGTGGCGTTGATGTTCCGCTGGATGTAGGGCCGCTCGAGCGTGTTCTGGGCCGGGTTCACCTTGAGCGCCTGGACGGCGGCCGGGTAGATGGTGCCGGCGGTCAGGGCGACCAGGAACCACAGCCCGACTCCCAGGATGGGCAGGGCCCAGCCCTGGCGACGGATGTTGTAGATGAGCAGGGCGGCCGCGGCCAGCGACACCAGGATCAGCAGCTCGAGGGCGGGCAGCCGGGCGTGGACGTCGGTGTACCCGGCACCCTGCACATACCCGTTGGACGAGAGATCCAGGTTGAACCGGGCCAGGTAGTAGCCCACCGCCTTGGTCAGGGCGATCAGTCCGAGGATGACGGACAGATGGGCCTTGACCGCCGGCCGCACCCGAGGCCGCGGGCCCTGCATGCGGATCCCGCCGTTCAGGTAGTGGCTGAGCGTGGTCACCAGCAGCACCACGATCAGGGCGACGAGCGTCCAGTGGATCACGAACTGCTGGAACGGCAGGGTGAACACGAAGTAGGCCACGTTGCGGTGGAACTGCGGGTCCGTCGCTGCGAACGGCGTGCTGTTGCGGAAGAGGATCCAGTTCTGCCACTGGCCCAGGGCCTGGGAGCCCACGATGAGCGACAGCACCACCACGACGCCGGCCCGCAGCCAGCGGGCATAGGGCCCGATGACCTCGCGGTAGCGCTTGACGAACTCGTCCTCGGCGTCCATCGAGGGACCCTTGGGGGCGAGGCGCTCGGCCACGAGCAGGCTGACCAGCAGCAGGACGGCGAAGATGGCGCTGAACACCAGCATCAGGCCCGCCTTGACCTCGAAGAGTTTCAGCCAGACCGAGCGCAGCTGCACCGAGGAGAACCACAGGGCGTCGGTGTAGAAGACGGCGAACGTGTGGAGGAACACCAGCACGACGACCAGGAGGACGGCGGCGACGATGATCCACCGCCGCCCATGGTGGCTCGCCGGCTTCGTCGCCGGGGGCAGGTCACTCGGAGTGCGCACGGCAGCAGCCTAGGGGGTGCTGGGAGCGAGCAGGCATCGACAGCCCGGGTGGGCCGGTGGGTGGGCGTGCCCGGTGGGGAACTCCTCGCCGGCCGCCTGGGCCCCGTTCAGACCGTTGTCCTCGCAGTCGGGGCACGGCTCCTCGTCGGGCAGTGCGACGGCGACCCACTCGAGCGCGGTTCCGGCCGACCCGGCGGCGGACAGGCTCCCGAGGGAGAAGGCCGCGACGACGTGGTCGCCGGCCAGGCGCTCGACGCGCTCACCCTTCCATTCGCGGAAGGCGGAGCCGACGTGCTCGGTGACGACCGACTCCTCCGCCGACTCCAGGCCCTCGCCGGACGACAGGCGCTTGCGCAGCGGGCCGACGATGGACTCGGCCAGCTCGTGGGCGATGGCGACGACGGCGTCACCCGTCGGCCGCGGGCCCTCGGCCCCGACGAACGAGGCACCGGCGTCAGCGGCCTCCTCGAGCAACGGCAGGGCGGCCGTGGAGATCGAGTCGACCTGCTCCGTCTCGTCGGGGAGGAGGTCGGTCGACCAGGTCGTGCCCTTTGCCCGCAGGCGGTCGAGCAGTTCGTTCTGATTGTCCTGGAACGAGCGCTTGAGCCGGCGGGCCAGCCCGGTGACGATCGGGGCCAGGAGGTCGTCGCGGCGCACCGCCAGCGGGTTGCGGGCCTCGGGCGGTCCCTCCGCATCCTCGTCCGATTCCCCGACTTCTGACTCCCCCCCGGCGGCCGCACCCTCGGAGACGGCGACTTCCCCGGTCGCCCCGTCCGTCGTCCCGTCCGTCGAACCTGCGGGCGAACCAGGCGGCGCGTCATCGCCGACCTGGGCGGCACGCAGCTTGGCGAAGAGGGCGTCGACCTGCTTGACGGGCGGCTCCACCGCTTCCGGGGCGTCGTCCCCCTCGGCTTCCGGGGCGGCCACTTCCTCGTCACCCGGGGCCGGCGACGTCGGTTCGGCCTCGGGCACGACGGCATGTGCCTCGGCCTCTTCGGCCAACAGCACGGCGGCGAGCTCCTCGGGGGTGCCCTCGTCGGGGCGGGCGGCCGCCTCGCGACCGGCCACCTCGGCAGCCAGACGGGCCTCGTTCTCGGCGTTGAACAGATCCTCGGCGATCGCTTCGACCGAACGCTTCACGTCGTGCACCGTCTCAGCCAGGCGCTCGCGGCCGGCTCGCAGCTGGTCGATCTGGGCGTGGAGCACCTTCCGACGCTGCGACAGGTCGGCGAGGACCCGCGACCGCAGCGCCTGGGCCTCCTCCACCATGACCCGGCCCTCGGCCCGGGCACGTTCGGTCAGCCCTTCGGCGTCGGCCCGCACCTTCTCGAGGGCGGCGGCCACCTGCTGCTCGGTCCGCTCCTGCAAGGCGGACGAGCGGTCCTCGGCCTCCGCCAGGCGCTCGGCCAGCAGCGAATCGGCCCGGGTCTGGGCCTCTTCCGACACCGTTGTCGCCTCGGTCACCAGACGCTCGGAGACCTCGGTGGCCTCGGCCAGCATCCGCGCCGCCTCGGCCTCGGCATTGGCCACCATCTCGCCGGCGGCGTCATGCGCGCTCTGCAGCACGCGTGCGGTCTCCTTGCCGACCGCCGAGGTGAGCATCGTCTCGTCGATGACCGGGTTGGCGGCCCGCTCCTCGGCGTCGGCCAGCGAGGCGAGCAGCTCCCGTTCACGCTCGGCGAGACCCCGCAGCCCGGTGGCGATCGACTCGAGGTAGTCCCGCACCTCCGTCGGGTCGAAGCCACGACGGACCGAGGCGAACGTGTGCCGGGCCACATCGTCGGGGGCCAGGTGGGGGGACGAGGTGATGGTCATCCGGCGTTCCTCGGGCATGGCGCAGAGCCTACGACTGCGAGTCGCCGGAACGGCTCATCCCGCGGAATGACTGGGTGCGCCGTCGAGTGTGGTGGGGACGAGGTGCCCGCCGTTCGCCTCGAGGTCCCGCAGCGCCTGATCCAGGGTGGACACCGCATAGATCTTGAGGCCCGGACGCCCCTTGGACACCGCGTCCTTGTACTCCCCCGGCGGCACCAGGAAGATGCTCGCCCCGGCATTCTCGACGGCGATGGTCTTCTGCGGCACGCCGCCCACGTCGCCCACGTTGCCCGAGGCGTCCATCGTGCCCGTGGCGGCCACCGTGCGCCCGCCGGTCAGCGACCCGCTGCTGAGGGCGTCGATGACCCCGAGCGTCATGGCCAGTCCGGCCGACGGGCCGCCGATGTCGGTCACGTTGATGGCGATCGGGAACGGGTAGGAGTAGTCGACCTGGTCCTGGGGCTCGATCCCCACGTCGACGTAGACGGACTGCCCGCCGAGGTCGACCTTGGTGCGCTTCAAGGTCAGCGCCACCGGGCCGGGGGCGCCGGTGCCGTGCTTGCGGACCGTGAACGTGACCGTGTCGCCCGAGTGGTGGGCGTCCAGTGCGTGCGACACCGCCGCTGCCGTCGGGGTCGGTGTGCCGTCAAGGGCGGTCACCACGTCGCCCACGTTCAGCACCCCGTAGGCGGGGGTGCCGGCGAACGTGCCGGCGATCACCGCGCCGGCCGGGGTGGCGGGTACGGCGTAGCCGAGGTGGCGCAGTGCCGAGGTCTTGGCCGCCTGCTCCGCCTGGGACATCTGCAGTGCGCCCTGGGCGTCGAGCTCGTCGGGTGCCGTGCCGCCGGTGACCGACGGCAGCGAGTAGAGCGCCGTGTCGGGCGCCAGCTTGAAGAAGAGGTACGTGAGGGCGGTCACCCGTGCCTCGCGCACGTCGGTCAGGAGCACCGGGTGGGTGACCGGGTGGCCCTTCGACGCCGGCACGGTGATGAAAGGCTGCACCGACTGGGCGCTGCCCGGCTGGATGGCGTAGTAGTCGAGGTTGATCCGGCTGGCGACCAGGGCGGCCAGGACGAGCACGCCGACGACACCCCACACCCACACCCACACCTTGCGGCGCCGACGTGCCGCTGGCGGCGGTCCCATGGGTATCGGCCGGTAGGCACCGGGCGGGCCCGGGGGGCCGACGGGCGGGACCGGTGGCACCAGCGAGGGCGGGCCCGGGGGCGGGGGCACCGTCGGCGTGGGCGACGAGTCCGGGAAGTAGGAACGCGCCGTCGGGTCGCGGTCCGCGGGGGCGCCCGGCGTGGTCGGCTGCTCGGGGTCGGTCATAGTGGTGCCGTGCAGCCTGCCACGGAACCCGGCACCGACGATGTCACCAGTAGGCGACGCGACGTGGCCCGGGCCGGGCATGTCGGCGACACCGACCGGGCACGCAGCGGGCTGTCCGACCCGTCGCCGACCGTGCGGTCGACCGCCCTCGGCGCGCTCGACCGGCTCGGCGCGCTGACCGACGACGAGGTCACGACCGGCCTGTCCGACACCGACCCGGCCGTCCGACGGCGGGCCGCCGAGCTGTCCGCCACGCGGCACCGGGTGGCGGTGCTCGACCGGCTCGACGACCCGGACCCGTCCGTGGTCGAGATGACGGCCTGGGCGATGGGCGAGCGGGAGGAGACGGCGGCCGTGGACCGGCTGGCCGAGCTGTCGGCAGCCGAAGGAGGGCACTCGGACCCGCTGTGCCGCGAGGCGGCGGTTGCCGCGCTCGGTGCCATCGGAGACCCGGCCGGGCTGCCCGCCGTGCTGGCCGCCCTGGACGACAAGCCGGCGATCCGGCGTCGGGCCGCCGTGGCGCTCGCCGCGTTCGAGGGGCCCGAGGTGGATGCGGCGCTGCAGCGGTGCCTCGACGACCGTGACTGGCAGGTCCGCCAGGTCGCCGAGGACCTGCTGGCCGTCGACTGACAGGCGTTGGTCCACTGCCGGAGCGCAGCGCCCCGTCGGGTCAGGACTCGGCGGCCGCGAAGATCGGGCGGAGGCTGTCGAACGAGTCGAGGCAGAGGCCGGCGCCCCGCACCACGCACTCGACGGGGTCGGGGACGAGATGGACCGGCACCTCGGTCTCCCGGGCCAGCAGTTCGGCCAGGCCCCGCAGCCGGGCGCCGCCGCCCAGCAGGTGGATCCCCTCGTAGATGATGTCCTGGGCAAGCTCGGGCGGCGAGTCGGACAGGCACCCGAGCACCGTGTCGACGACCAGCTCGACCTGTTCGCGCAGTGCGAAGCGGATCTCGTCCGGCGTGAGCACGACGTTCCGGGGGCGGCCCGTGGTCACCTCGCGCCCCTTGGCCTCGGCCTGCATCTCGCCCTCGTAGGGCAGCGCCGACCCGATGGCGATCTTCAGGTCTTCGCCCGTCCGCTCGCTGACCGCCACGCCGTACTTCTGACGCACGTATTCCTGGATGGCCGCGTCCATGTCATGGCCCCCGCAGCGGACGGCACGGTAGGCGACGATCCCGCCGAGCGAGATGACCGCCGTCTCAGTGGTCCCTCCGCCTACGTCAACGACCATGCTCCCCACCGGCTCGTGGATGTCGAGGCCGGCTCCGATGGCCGCTGCCATGGGCTGTTCGATCAGGTGGGCGGCCGATGCACCGGCTCGGCGGGCCGCCTCCTTCACCGCACGGCGCTCGACCGACGTGATGGCCGACGGCACGCAGATCAGGACGCGGGGCCGGTTGAGCTTGGTCACCCCCGCCCTTCGGAGCAGGAGCCGGATGGTCCGCTCGGTGATGTCGAAGTCGGTGATGGCGCCCTCGCGCAGCGGGCGCACGGCGACGATGTAGCCCGGAGTCCGGCCGATCAGCTGCCAGGCCTCGTCGCCCACGGCCAGGACCTCGTGGGTACGGGTGTTGAGAGCGATCACCGTCGGCTCCTCGAGGATGACCCCCTTGCCCCGGGCGAACACCTGGGTGGTGGAGGTCCCGAGGTCGATCGCGAGGTCTCGGGCCACCGGACCATCGTAGGTGGTCGGGTGCACCGGCGGGCCCTGCCCCCCGGGCGCCGGTCGCACGCCGACCCTGCCATGCGCCACCAGGCCGACGTTCGACGCTCCTGCGCGCCATCCTTTCGGACCCGGGTGTCGGTAACCTTCGACCCGTGCACGGAGAGGACCACGGCGACATGGGCGCGCCGGACGACGACGATGACGTCGGCGAGGACGGCCCACTCCGCGGCTGGGTCCCCCGCGACGACCGCCTCTGGCTCCATCCCTCCGAGCGGGCCGCCGCAGCTGCCGCCGGCCAGTACGCCGTCGACCGGCCCGGTAGGGGTCGGCCCGCCCAGCGCGGGCCCTGGATGGTCGGCGGGCTGACCGTCTGCGTTGTACTGGCCCTGGTCATGACCGGCATGGTCGTCGTCGCCGGCACAGACACCGGCCACCAGGCCACGAACGACACCATCATCACCGGCGTGCCCACCACCGAGGCCGACCTCAGCCGGCTGACCACCACCCGCCGGATGGTGACGCTGGCGGCGACGGTGCGTGACTCCACGGTGGCCCTGATGGTCTCCACCGCCAACGGCAGCCGGGTCGGGACGGGCGTGGTGGCCGAGGCCGGCGGGATCGTGGTCGCCCTCCATCCGACCGTCGCCGGCGCACGTTCCGTCACCGTGGTCGAGCAGGACGGCACCCGGCAACCGGCCGTCCAGGTCGGGAGTGACCCGGCCACGGGCATCGTGGTCCTGCGCATCGCCGACGACCTGCCGGTTGCCGACTTCACCACCGGTGATCCGGCAACGGGGTCGCTGGCCGTGGCCATGTCCGAGGAGGCCCGGCCCACCGGCGCCCCCACCGCCCGGCTGTACGCCGGCACCGTGCTCTCTGCCGGGCTGGCGGCCCGCACCGGGCTGTCGGCCGGCTTCTGCGGGACGGCCATCGCCGCGCCACTGACGGCCGATGACCTCGGCAGCCCGCTGGTCGAGCCGTCGGGGGCCGTGGCCGGGGTGCTGGGAGCCGTCACCGGTTCCGGCGCCTCCCGCACGGCGATCTTCCTCCCGGCGGAGCTCATACGCGACGTGACCGCACAGATCGTCTCGCACGGATCCGTCGTCCACGGCGTCCTGGGGGCCGGTGTCATCGACCCGCCAGCGGCCGGAACGTCGTCACCGGCGATCGGGGCACTGATCGAGGACGTCGCCGCCGGCAGCTCGGCCGCCCAGGCCGGACTCCGGCACGGGGACCGCATCGTGGCCGTCGACGGGGCCGTCGTCCGCTCGGCAGCCGAGCTGTCCACCCGGCTCTACGCCGACCCGCCCGGGACCGAGCTGCCCGTCACCGTCGTGCGTGGTGGCGACACCGTCGCCACCACCACGGTCCTCGGCGACTCGTAGCTTCGAGGGGGTGCACCTCCGCTCCCTCTCGTCCGCACCACCCCACCGACCCGCCCGGAGCCGACGGGGGCGACGCACCGGGCGGCGGAACGGAGCCGTAGCATGCAGGCATGCCACCGCCCGACCCCGCCGACCCCGGGAACCCGTTCCAGTCCCTGCTCGGCGACCTGATGAACATGCTCGGTTCGAACGGCCCGGACTCGTGGGAGATGACGCGGGCCTTCGCCCTCAACGTGGCCACCGGTGGCACGCCCGAGTCGAACGTCGAGCCGCTGCAACGCATCCAGGTGGAGCAGTTGTCCCGCGTGGCGGAGTTGAACGTCGTCGAGGCCACCGGGATGCCGGTGACACCCGACGGGCGCCGCCTGACGGTCGTGCCGGTCGGTCGGGGCGACTGGACGGCCCGGGCCCTCGAGTCGTGGCGCCCGGTCCTGGCCGAGATGGCCACGCCACCGCCCGCCGCACCCGCGCCGGCGGACCCCGCCGCCCACGAGCTCGACCCGTCCCTCGACCCGTCGGGCGGCATGGCCGCCATGCTCGGCCAGTGGGCGTCCGCCATCGGCCCCATGTTCTTCGGGCTCCAGATCGGCTCGGTCGTCGGCCACCTGTCGCAGCGGACGCTCGGGCAGTACCCACTCGCGCTCCCATGGGCTCCCGCGGACGAACTCGTGCTGGTGACCTCCAACATCGCCGAGTTCGCCCGGGACTGGAGCCTCCCCGAGGAGGAGGCCCTGCTGTGGGTGTGCGCCCGTGAGCTCGCGACGAACTCGGTGCTCACCCGACCCAGCGTGCGGGTGCGGGTCGAGGAACTGCTCCATGCCTACGCCGAATCACAGTCGGCGGCCCAGCAGGACCTGGCCGGCAAGCTGCGCGGCATCACGGGCGACGCCGACCCCGGCGCGCTCGGTGCGGGCATGGACCTCGAGTCGCTCCAGGGCATGTTCGGCGATCCCGAGGCACTGATGGGCGAGCTCCTGACCCCCGAGTCGCGCCAGACCTCCGACCGGCTGACGGCGCTGGCAGTGGTGATCGACGCATACGCCGACCACATCGCCACCGTGGTCGGGGCCAAGCTCGTCGGTGCCCACACCCAGTTGGCCGAGGCCTGGTACCGCCGACGCACCGAGCGCGGCAAGGGCGAAGAGGCGGCCGGCGCGCTGTTCGGACTCGACCTCGACCAGGCCCAGGTCGACAGGGGCCGGGCCTTCGTGGCCGGCGTGATCGAACGGGCCGGAGAGGAAGGCCTCGGCCGCCTGTGCAGCCCGGCCCGGAATCTGCCCACACCGGCCGAAGTCGACGCACCCGGGCTGTGGCTCGAGCGCATCGACCTGCCGGAGTTGGACAGCCCCGACGAGAGCTGACCGGACCCCGGTCAGCAGGTCAGCAGGTCAGGCTGATGTCTCGGCAGTGGGCTCGGCGGCCGCCTCGGCAGTGGCCGGCTCCTCCTCGGGAAGCCCGAGGTCCCACTCCAGCAGGATGTTCTCACGCTCGGCGTCACGGATGACCCGTTCCCGGTTGCGGCGGTACTGCGGGTCGTGCGGGGGCAGGAGAACGAGCCGTGCGTTGGTGCGCCGGCGGAACTCCTCGATCAGTGCCGGGTCGCCGAAGTCGGAGCGGACGTCCCAGTGGGGAGCGACCGGGCCGAGATAGACGATCCGCACGTGGCCGACCGGCGGCAGCGGTTCGGCTTCCTCCTCGGGGAGGGTCGGATCATCGGTGACCGGGGTCATGGCAGTGGTTCCTCCTGGGACGGCAGTGCGCTGATCCTACCGCTGCCGCAGCGGGCCGCCGCACCGGGACGCCGTCCCGGGCCTTCCGGCGCCCCGGTCAGCCGGGTCGCTCCGACGAACATAAGAAGGCCCAGGTGACACATAAGAATCCGGTGAGGAAAGCCGCAGAACAGCCGGATTCCGCACCGTTTCCCGATGTGGGGTGCGACACTGACTTCACCACGGATGCAGGCGCACCAGCGGCCGGTACGGCCCACGAGGCGCAGGGCATCCCCGAGGATCACGGAGGAACCATGGACACGGACTGGATGGAAGTGGGGAAGTGCAAGGATCTGTCGCCTTCCATCTTCTTCCCGAGTGACGGAGTCGGCGTGCAGGACGCCCAGCGCATCTGCGCCGAGTGCCCCGTCGCCGACCAGTGCCTCGAGTACGCGCTGACCGAGCGCGTCGACCACGGCGTGTGGGGCGGCAAGTCCGAGCGCGAGCGTCGCCGGATCCTGCGTCGCCGCCGGGTCGGCCTGAGCGTCGTCGGCGTCTGATCCGGACGTGACGCCGGCCGGCGCCCGCGGCGTGGCCGCGCCCGCCGAGTGCGTCGTCAACATCAGCGAGGGGCGTGACCAGGACGTCGTCCGGGCCGTGGGGGCCTCCGCGGGCGACCTCCTCCTCGACATCCACTCCGATGCCGAGCACCATCGCTCGGTGCTCACCCTGGGTGGGCCGCTGGTCGACGTCGAGGTCGCCGTCCGCCGGGTGGCCGTCGCCGCCGTCGAGCGCATCGACCTCTCCCGGCACGCCGGGGTCCACCCCCGGTTGGGGGCGGTCGACGTCGTGCCGTTCGTGCCGCTCCCCGGGTCCGACGGGTCCCCTACCCCGTGGGCATCGGTCCTCGCGGCCAGGGACGATTACGCCCGCTGGTCCGGTGACGAACTCGGTGTCCCCTGCTTCCGCTACGGACCCGAGCGCAGCCTCCCCGACGTCCGCCGTGGCGCGTTCACCACGCTGACACCCGACACCGGGCCCACCGTCCCGCACCCGACGGCGGGCGCCACCGCGGTGGGCGCCCGCACCGTGCTGATCGCCTACAACGTGTGGATCGCGGCCGCCGGGCCCGACGGGCCCCCGCCCGACGGGGTCGTGGCCGTGGCCCGGGCGCTCGCCGCAGACATGCGCCGACCGGGGCTGCGTACGCTCGGACTGGCCGTGGCGGGCGGCGCACAGGTCAGCTGCAACGTGGTCGACCCCGCGGCGGTGCCGTTGTCCGAGGTCTACGACGAGGTCGCACGGGGTGCGGAGGCGCAGGGGTGCGAGGCGCGTCGCGGCGAACTCGTCGGCCTGCTGCCCGAAACAGCGCTCACCGCCGTGCCGCACTCACGATGGGCCGAGCTCGGCCTACGGGCCGAGGACGCCATCGAATTCCGCCTGGGCACCCACCGGGGCTGAACGACCCACCGTCAGCCCCGAGTCGCCCGCCGCCTAGGACGCGGTCGCCGCCCGACGCTGCATCGCACGCTGCCGGCGCAGGCGCCGACGTTCGCGCTCCGACAGCCCGCCCCAGATGCCGAACTTCTCGCCGTTCGCCAGGGCGTACTCGAGGCAGTCCTCGCGCACGACGCACCCTCGGCAGACTTCCTTCGCCTCCCGGGTGGATGCACCCCGCTCGGGAAAGAAGAGGTCGGGGTCGACCCCCATACAGTTCGCCTTGGTCTGCCATGTCCGCTCTTGGGGTCCGTACATCAATGACACCATGTCCATCGCCAGACCTCCCTCCCACTCATCCATGCGGCCTCGCGTGAAACCGCATAGCACGGATGTAACTACAGGTATGTAATCCTTCCCTATAACCCGCCGAAACGCAAGAAAAAGATGGGGGCGCGGGCGGAAGTCCTCCCACGGGCGTCCGTGGGCGCCGCCGGGCCCGGACCTGCCGGGCCGGGGGCCGGGCGCCCTGCACGCTCTTCTGCAATAGAGCTGCAACGGAACAGCAACGGATCCACAATTTCCCGTGCCTACGTTTATCCGTTGGAGGGCGCGACCGATTTTGCCGGTTCCCCGACGGTACGGTGGACAGGGCGGACCCGGCGGGGGCGGCAGGGCAGCGACCCGGTTCGATGCGTCCGCCGGGCACGAGGGCACGAGGTGCAGGACTATGGGGCAGACGACGAAGCCGCCGACACTCGGCGACCGCCTGGACGAGTTGATGTTCGCCCGGGACCAGACGTGTGACGACGTCGCACGCGAGGTGGGAGCAAGTCCCGAGGACGTGGCCCGCTGGGCCGCCGACCGGCTGGTGCCCGAGCCTGACCGGCATGCGGCCGTGGCCCGCTACCTGGGCGTCGACGTGGCCGAGGTCCCCCGCCTGGTGCTGCGGTCCCAGATGCGCAAAGTCCAGCGCGAGATCCGCGACGGCGTGGCCCCGCCCAGCACGCTCCCCTGACCCATGGCGCCCTGCCGGGCGCCTGACCGGCTCAGCCGGCCCGACGGCCCCGGGAACGGACCGTGGTCTTGTGGTTGAGGAAGTCGACGAGCACGTAGTCGCCCAACTCACCGGGCGTGGTGGCGAACGTGCGCCCCTTGTTGATGCGCGCCAGCTGGTCCACGAAGCCCCACAGTCCCCGGTCGGGATCGAGCAGGAACGTGTTGATGGTGATCTGCGCCTTGGTGCACCGCATGACCTCGGCCAGCGTCAGCTCGAGGGTCTCGTGCACCGGCGGGTAGTTGAAGAAGACGTCGTAGCCGAGACCGCCGTCGTAGGGGACGATGTGGGCCGTCGGCTCACCGTCGGTCACCAGGATGATCTGCTTGGTGCCCTGCTGGTGGGCCAGCATCTTGCGGGCGAGGATCAGTCCGTGCTGGAGGTTGGTGCCGTAGACGTAGTCCCAGCTGACCGTGGGCAGGTCCTCGGGTTCGATCTCCCGGGCCACCTCGGAGAACCCGACCAGGCCGAGGTAGTCGCGCGGGAACCGCGTGCTGATGAGCGTGTGCAGCGCCATGGCCATCTTCTTGGCGGGCACGAAATTGTCGCGCATCGGCATCGACAACGACAGGTCGAGCAGCAGCACCGTGGCCGAACGGGTCAGGGCCTCGGTCTCGATCACCTCGAAGTCGTCCGGGTGGAGCCGCACCGGAACCCCGCTGCCGGCCCGGCGCACCGCGTTGTGGACGGTGCGCGACAGGTCGAGGTTGAAGGGGTCGCCGTACTCGTAGGGCTTGGTCGTCTCTTCGCGGTCGTGGCCGGTGCCGGTCCACGTCGTGGCGTGGTTGCCCACCCGGTCCTTCGTCAGCTGGGAGAAGAGGTCGGACAGCGCCTGCTGACCGATCCGTCGGGTGCCCTTCGCCGTGAGCTCGTAGCGCCCCTCACGCTGGTCGATCAGCCCCGCCTCCTCGAGCTGCTTGGCCAGCTTGGCCAGGCGGTCGAGCGAGTTCGCGGCGTCCTCGCCCAGGCTGCGGCGCACCTTGTCCAGGTCGACCTCGGAGAGCGAGGCCGGTGAGTTGGCCGCACGCAGGTAGCCCTCGAGGTCGTCGAGGTCGCGCAGGCGGCCGGCGGCGTCGGTGCCCTCCCCCATGCCCATCGGGTCGTCGCCACGGAACCGGAAGCGCTGGTCCCACCCCGCGTCCGGAAAGGCCTGCTGGAGGTTGCCGGCCAGCCGGTCCACCTGCCAGCGCAGGTCCATGTCCTCGAGCAGCGACTCGGCCAGTCCCTGGAGCTGGGACCGCTGCTCGGGTGACATCGAGTTCCACATGGCCTGTGCCGCCGCCATGCGGGCCGCCAGCTGCTCCAGCAGCTCGTCGAGGTCCTTCGGGTCGCCCGGGAAGAGATCGCCGAACTGCTCCATGAACGAGTCGAAGGTCGGGTCGAGCGGCTCGCCCGCCTCGCGCTGCTCCATCATCCGGTTGAGGGAGTCGAAGGCCTGGCGCATGTGCTCGAGCTGGGCTGGGTCCGGGTTCGCCAGAGCCTCCGACATCTGGTCGAAGTAGGTCTTGGCGACCTCCTCGCGCAGCCGTTCCATGAGCTCCTCGAAGTGCTCGCGAGCCTCGGAGGACACGAACTCGTAGTGCTGCAGCGACCGCACCTGCCCCGCGAGGTCGTTAGGCAGCAGATCGAGCTGCATCCGGCGCTCGGTGGCGACCTGGTCGGTCACCTCCTGGCGCCGCTGGTCGCCGGAGTCGCGCGCATCGGACTCCAGCCGCTCGATGCCGAGCCGCTCCTCGCGCAGTACGTCCTGGAGCTCCTCGGCGACCTCGGTGAAGGCACCGCCGAGGTCGCCCTGCTCGAGCAGGTCCTCGCGCTCGGCGCGCAGCTGGTCGAGGAGGTCCCGCAGGCCCTGGACCTGGTCGCCGTCGGGGGTCTCCCATCCCCGGTTGAGCATCCGCTGCAGTGCCTCCTGCAGGTCGCCGTTGGCGAGCAGGTCGTCGGTCAGCTGCTGCAGGACGGCGTCGGCGTCGTCGGCGGACGACTCCTGGGAGCCGTCCCACCGCCGGTAGTCGTACCGCCAGGTCATCCCCGACCCCGGTACGTCGCGCGGGGGCCGGCGGCCTCTTTGTTGAGGCGCTTGGTCAGGTGGAGTCCCTCGAGAATGAATTCAGTGGCGCTGGCCACCATGCCCGGGTCCTCGGACCCGCCGGTGAGGGCGAGCACCGGCGCCCCCAGCGCCGGCACCCGTTCGAGGGTCTCGGCGTAGGCGGCGGACGCCAGGTCGTCGCCGGCGTGGACGACGGTCTCCTCGGTGAAGGCGCCGACGACGGCCTGCGGGTCGGCGAGGTGGACCCGACGCCGGAACACCAGCAGGACGGCGGCGTTGACGATCTGGAAGAGGATCGCCTCCTCGCGGCCCTCCTCGAGCGACTCGATCTCCACCTTGCCCTGCGTCGACGAGATCAGGGAGTGCAGGTCCGACACCCGGGGTACCGCCTCGGACTCGCCGTTGCGGAGCGCACGGCGGGTGGCATTGGCCACCAGCGTCTCGTAGTTGGCGATGGTGAGGCGCACCGACACGCCCGACCGCTGGTTGAGGTGCGGGCTCTGGCGGGCCAGCTGGCTCAGCTCGGCCACCACCTCGGCCATGAACTCGGGGACGAGGACCCGGGGGGCGCCCACGGTGCCGGCCCCGTCACCCTTGC
>JADGOH010000162.1 GCA_017883025.1 Acidimicrobiales bacterium | reverse complement strand
GCCACGAGTGCAATGCGGGTCCGCATGGCACCTCCCTTCGTAGGGCGCACGGGGCGCCTTCCTCTGATTGGTGTTGGCGGGCAACGGCCATCGCATGCGGTCCCCGGACGACGAGCGGGCAGGCTCCATTCGTCCTGGCGTACTGCCTCAGGGTGTGCGGCCGGTGTTGTTATGCCCAGGATTGCGTCGTGGGGACATCACTCATTTCTCGAAGACTCGCCCGGCGCTTTTGCGTCGTGCGGCATCCTGGCACATGGGTGTGACGGATCAGAGCGGATTGCTCTGTGGACCCGTCCCACATCACCGTCGGTACCGAGTGCTCGGAGGTCCGACAGGGGCTGCATCGCTACATGCAGCCGCATCGGCAGGAGTGCGTTCCAATAAGTATAGCGATCTGCGGGGCCTTCGTGGTCTCGGTGTCAATTATGTGTACTGAACTGGACTGATGTCAGGGAGCGTCGATCCCCGGGTCGCAGGATTGCCGGCAAACCCCTCGGCTGCGGATCGGTCCATTTGTCAACAATTTGTCCACCTCCCACCGATGCCATTACGGCACAGTAGATACTCGGAGTTGCGACCGCCCGAACACTTGTAATTCCGATGCCTCCGTGCAGCGATGCCACCTATCATGGAGACCGATACCCGCTGGTGACAAGGGCTGTTTCCGACGGCACAACGGCTCCTCAGATTTGAGGAGCGCCAGGGTCAGGCGTCGCGGTGACGCCACGGGAAGGCGGGCAGGAGTGGCCCGAACGAGCGGGACCGGAGACAGCCCGTCCACACCCCGGCGCCGTAGGCGAGGTCGTCGGCCACGGAGGCGGCCACCCACCGGGGCAGGTCCAGGTCGGGGCGTTGTCTGATCCAGGAGACGACCGGGGGGACGAGGACCAGGGCCACGGCGGTGCGGGCGCCGCGGCGGCCCCGGGTCGCCAGGACCGCCAACCCGGGGACCGCCAGCATGGTGGCCGCCCGTCCGAGCCCGACCACCGTCCAACCGGCTCCCTGGGCACTCCAGGCCCAGGCCTGCCGGGACGGGATCCCGAGCGGACGCACCGTCCGGGAGAGCACGAGGGTCGATGCGGCCAGCGCGGTGGCGGCCGCCCGCGGCCGGCCGGAGAGCACCGCCAGCGCCACGACCGTCGGCCATGGGCGCAGCTCGACGGGCGCCAGGCGTCCGGGGTGGCGTGCGGCCAGGGGGCCGGCCGACGTTCCGTACCGGAACCGGCGGGCGAGGAGATCGCCCCACCGGCGGGGCTCGGCGTGGCCGACGGTGACGGCGGGCGCGTAGCGGACCCGCCACCCGGCGTCGACGAGCCGCCACACCAGGTCGACGTCCTCGCCGACCCGGAGCCCATGGGTGAACCCGCCCACCGCGTCGAACGCCTCGCGGCGCACCACGAGGGCGGCGGTGGGCACGTAGCGCACGGCGCGGTCGGGCCCGACCTCGCCCTCCTCCGGCCCGAGGTCGAGGGGGGAGTGCGCGGCGTGGAACCGGTCGATGGCCCGGCCGGGCTGCCCGTCAACCGGCGGTGCGGCGACGACCCTGGGCGCCACCGCCCCAATGGCGGGATCGTCGAACAGCCAGGTCAGCGCCTCGAGCCACCCGGGACCGGCCGTGCAGTCGCTGTCCACGAAGGCGACCAGGTCACTGTCCACGTGCGCCAACCCGTCGGAGCGGGCCGCCCCAGGGCCGCCGTTGTGGTCCCGACGGATCAGCCGGGCACCCCGGGCGGCGCAGACGGCGGCCACCGGCCCGGGGTCGTGGGAGGCGTCGTCCACCACCACCACGGGATGACGGTCACCGAGGGCGGCGAGGCACCGGTCGAGGGCCTCGGGCCGGTCGAGCACGGGCACGACCACCGTGACGGTGGGGCACCCGGCCCGGTCGCCGGTGGCCCGGCGGGGGTGGGCCATGCCCGCCTCGACCAGGCGTCCGGCCAGGCGGACCGTCGCGGCGTCGGCCGCGCCGGTGGCGACCAGCGCGTCGAGGGCCGCCGCACCCTGCGGCGTGAGGGTGATCACGCGGCCCGGATGGCCACCGGCGAGGACCGTGCCGCCGCCGAACCGCCGCAGCCGGCCGTCGAGCGCCAGCCCGGGACCGCACGGCAGCGACCCCATCAGCCGGGGGTCACAGGCCGAGTCCGCCGTCGACGGGGACCACGGCCCCGGTCATGGCGCTGCTGGCCTCGCCGGCAAGCCAGACCAGCGCAGCGGCCACCTCCTCGGGCGCCAGCAGCCGACCGACGGCCTGCTGGTCGGCGAAGGACGCGGTGCCCTCGAGGCCGTAGAGCCGGGCGCTCTCGGTCAGCATGGCGGTGTCGGTCGACCCCGGGCAGACGGCGTTGGCGGTGACTCCGGTCCCGGCCAGGTCGGCGGCGAGGCCCCGGACGAGGCCGGCCACCCCGGCCTTGGCCGCGCCGTAGGCGGCCAGCATCGGCAGGCCCTTGGTGGCGGCGGCCGAGGCGACGGCCAGGAACCGCCCTTGGCGGGGCGCGGGGCGGCGGAGCAGGGCCGGCACGCCCGCACGCGCCGCGACGATGGGACCGACCAGGTCGACGTCCAGCACGGCATCGAGCTGCTCGTCGGGCATCTCCCACAACGGCGTGCCGCCGGCGATGACCCCGGCCACAGCCACCATGGCGTCCAGCCCGCCGAAGCGGTCCTCGGCGAGCGCCACGGCCACGGCCATACCCTGGGCGTCGGTCGTGTCGGCCACGTGGGCGAGAACCGAACCGGTCCTGTCGCCCAGGGAGTCGGCCCGGCCCACGACGGCGTCGAGTTCGGCGCGCGTGCCCAGCGCGTAGGGGATTCGGGGGTCGTCCCCGGCCCGGTCGACGGCGACGACCTGCCAGCCGGCCGCAGCCAGCCCGCAGACGGTGGCGGCCCCGATGCCCCGGGACGCCCCGGTCACCACGGCGACTCGGCTCATGCCGGTACCTCGCTTCCTTGTTCGTCGTCCTCGGGGTCCGGTTCCCCACGGTCGACGGGTCGGCTGCGGCCGGCGGCAGCAGCCCCGTCGCGCAGGCGGGCGACGGTCCGGGACAGATCGGCGGCCGCCTCGCGCAGCAGTGCCCATCCGTCCTCGGCCCGCGCCCCGGAGGGGTCGCCGAGCACGCCGTTCGGGCTGACCGACCGGACCCCGCCCACCTCGAGCTCGGGCAGGAGCTCGTGGAGCGGACGCCGGTCCCCGGGAGCCGCCCGGTCGCGACGCACCCGCTCGGGGGCGATCGCCAGCATCAACGAGGTCTCCGTCGCACCGGCGTGCAGGTCGCCGCCCCACCTGGGCCACCAGCCCGTCACCGGGTGTCCCTCGCCGGTCAGGCGGTCGAGGGCAGCGCGCAGCGGTGCGGCGTTCCCCCCGTGGGCGCAAGCCAGGACCACGTGGGCGAAGGTGCCCACCGCCGAACGACCCAGCTCGACGAGTAGCTGCTCGGTGGCGTCCCGGCCGATCGACAGCGTGCCGGCGAACCCGTCGTGCTCGCCCGAGGACCCGTACGCCACGACGGGGGCCACCACCAGCAGCGGGTCGATCGCGGCGGCGGCCTCGGCCACCGCCACGGCCAGGTCGGCGTCGGTCGTGACCGGGAGGTGCGGCCCGTGCTGCTCGCAGGCGCCCACCGGCACCACCAGCACCGCGCCCGCGTTGGCCAGCCGGGCGACGCTGGGCCACGCGGTGTCGGCCAGGCGGGTCACGGGGCGTCATCCTCCGTGGCGGCGCGCTCGGGGATGGTGACCCGGGTGTCGTCGAGGTAGCCGTGGCGGGCCAGGAACGCGAGCAGCACGTCGGCCGCCTCGGCGGCGTCGGCGGGCTCGACCACCGTGGGGGGCTCGTGCGCCACCAGCGCCCCGGTGAGCGTCAGCAGTCGCAGGCGCGGGTCGTCGTCGTGCGGGGCCGGCAGCACCCGGGTGCGGGGCCGGAACGGCTGCGGGGCGCCGGCGTGGAACGACCCGGGACCCGGTGCGGCAACCACGGCCAGGGACCGGGCGACCGGCACCGGCTCGCCCTCCGCCGCCAGAGCGCCGGCCAACGACGCCCGGCGGAGGCGCACGCCGGCGCCCTCGACCGAGCAGACGGCGGGCAGCGGCACGTTCAATCGCTCGCGCCACCCTGCGTCGAGCCGCCGCTCGGCGAGCAGGGCCTGTCGTCCCGCGGAGTCAGTCACGGGCCCGAGAACGACCAGGCCCAGGGCTTGGGCCGCGCCGAGCTCGTGGGCCAGGTAGGCGGGCAGGGCGCCGGTGCCCCGGTCGACCGACCGGTCGCCGCACAGCACCACGTCGGGAGCGCCGAAGGGGGCGAGGGCTGCCACGAGGGTCCGGGCCAGCCCGTGCTCGTCCTCGGCCAGCTCGCCCACGTAGCGGTGTCCGTCGCCTTCGTCCCCGAGCGGGACGCGCATGACGGTGGCGCCCAGCGCCGCCACGTCGCGCAGGACCGGCTCGACCGACTCGGGCCCCACACAGACCGCCACCACCCGTCCCGACCACGCCTCAGCGAGGCGCAGGGCGTGCTCGAGCGCAGCGGCGTCGGCGGGGGAGAGGCCCACCCCGAGGCGGTCCCGGGTGACCGTGCCGTCGAGCGGGTCGACGGTCGGTCGGAGGTCGCCGATGCGCAGGCAAGCCACGACGAGGGGCCCGTCCGGTGCCGGGTGCACCTCGGTGGTGGGGGCCGTCGTCATCCGTGGTGGAAGACGACGCCGTGGCCGCCGTCGGGGTAGGTCCAGGTGAGTGCGCCCTCCGAGTTGCAGACCATGTAGCAGGTCCCGCACTCGAAGCACTCCTCGTAGTTGAACAGGATGCCACCGTCCGCGGTCGGGGCGAAGAGGTCGGCGGGGCAGGCGGTCACGCACGCCTTGGTCGTGCACGAGCGGCACACGTCGGTGTCGACGGTGATGTGGGCGCGTGCGCCGACCCGGAAGTCGACGGTGGCCATCCGCTCCTCGAACGAGATGCCGTCCCAGCGCCCGGCGCCCGGCGCTGTCGTGCTCATCCGAAGATCCTCAGGCCGCGGAGCGTGTCGCCGGCCAGCTGGCGGAGCTTCACGCCGTGACGGGCCGCCACGGTGCGGGTGAGCTTCAGGCCACCGGGCTTGGGAGTCGGGTTGGTCACGGTGAACATCCCTTCGGCGAGGTCGCACAGCAGGCCGGGGTAGTGCTGTTGGACGCGTTCGGACAGGACGAGCGACGGCGCCTTGCGCAGTCGTTTGTGGTCCGCCAGCACGAATTGGGCCTCGAGGTCGGCCCGGTAGGACGCCAGTCCTGCGGCCGAGCAGTCCCCCCGCGAAAGCGCCCGGTCGGTTGCCCGCCCGGCGGCGTAGCCCGAGCCGATGGCGAAGTTCACGCCCTCGAGCCACAGCCCGGCGGCCAGCGTCATCGCCCCGGCGTCGCCGGCGATGAGCAGCCCGTCGGCGGCCAGGGCCGGCATGGTGTCGTAGCCCCCCTCGGGAATGAGGTGGGCGGCGTACTCCCGCAAGGACGCACCGCGCAGCAGCGGCGCGATGGACGGGTGGGCCTTGAGGTCGGCGATGAGCGCCTCGGGGCGCACTCCGGACGCGGCCAGCTCCGGCAGCGACACCACGACGCCGATGCTGACCGAGTCGGCGTTCGTGTAGAGGAAGCCCCCACCGGGGATCTCGCGGGTGCACCCGAGGATCTCCACGTCCACGCCCTCGTGGTCCTGCACGGCGAACCGCTCGTTGATGGCGCCCGGTGGGAGGTCGAGCACCTCCTTGACCCCGAGCGTGTGGTGGGAGGCCTCGGCGCGGGCCAGGAGCCCGGCCTCCTTGGCCAGGAAGGAGTTCACCCCGTCGCAGGCGATCACGACCGGGGCGTGCAGCTCGGCCCCGTCGCGGTCGGTCCGGACACCGACGACCCGACCGTCGCCGTCACGCACGAGGCCGGTGGCCACCGTCGAGGTCAATAGGCGTGCCCCGGCATCGGTGGCCTTGCCCGCCAGCCAGGCGTCGAAGTGGCACCGCAGGGTGGTCATGCCGTTGTAAGGGGCGCTGCCCCAGGCATCGGTGCGGAAGTCGACCGACAGCGACTGTGTGCCGGTCATCATCATCGTGGAGCGTCGGACGATCCAGCGCTCGACCGGCACCTCGTCCCACCAGCCCGGGACGATGTCGTCGAGCACCCGCCCGTAGACGACGCCGCCGTAGACGTTCTTGGCGCCCGGGAACGGGCCGCGCTCCACCAGCACCACCCGCCGTCCGGCCCGGGCGAGTGCCAGCGCGGCGGAGGCGCCGGCCGGCCCGGCCCCGACGACGACGGCGTCGAACTCGAGCGGCTCGGGCCCCGTCGTCCCGTTCGTGGTCGTCCCGCTCATGGTCCGCCCCCCGTGGTGCTGTCGGCTCGGCCCCAGTCGTCGACCCCGAGCCGCCGGGCGAGCTCGGCCAGCAGCGCACCGGCGTCGGTCACGAGGCCCAGGTCGGCCATCGCCGTCATGGGGCAGGAAGGGTCGGTGTTGACGCTGACGATGTGGCGGGGGGTGCCGATCCCCCCGGTGTGCTGGGCCGCGCCCGAAACGCCCAGAGCCACGTAGAGGTCGGGATCGACGGTGACGCCCGTGGTGCCGATCTGGCGCTCGTAGCCCGTCCAGCCGGCGTCGGTGGCCACCCGGGTGGCCCCGGCAGAGCCGCCCAACCCGGCTGCCACGCGGGTGAGCAGCCCGAATGCCTCCGTGGCCCCGGCGTCGTCGAGCCCGGTCACCAAGCCGGCGCCGCCGGCGAGCACGCGTGTGGCATCGGCCAGGTCCATGGTGCGGAGGTCGGGTGCCAGCAGCTCGACGAGCTCGGGGTCGGACCCGGGGTCACCACCCGCCGTCGCGGCGCCCAGCGCCAACGGCTCCACCACGGCATCCGGCGATCCGCCGTCGCCGTGCCCGCCCGGGCGCCCGCCGACGGCCAGGGTCACGACCGCCCGCCCGGCGACCTCGACCGGCACCAGGATCCGGTCGTCGATACGGCTCGCGTGGGCCCGCACGCACGGGGTCCCGTCGTCCGCGGTGTCGGCAGTCGTGTCGAGCACCCGGGCCACGAGCGGGCGGCCGGTGGCTGCCGCCAGGCGGGGTGCCAGGTCGCGACCGTCGGGGGAGGCAGGCAGGATGACCACGGGCACGTCGGCGACGACCGGGGCGAGTGCGCCGGCCAGTGCCGCGGGCCGCAGCCCCGGGCCGGTCTCGGCCCAGCGGGCGTGTGTCACGCCGGGCAGGGAGCGCGCGGCGGCCTCGGCGCCGGTGCCGACCACCACGACGCGCCCGCGGGCCTCGGCCACGGCCTCGGTGGCCCCGACGGGTAGGCGGCCGTCCCGGGCCACGACGATGGCCAGCGTGCCGACGGTGGACGTGCTCACAGCGCCACCGCCACGCGGTTGCCCTCGATCACGGCGGCGTGGGCCCGCCGGGGTGCGAGGCAGTCGCCGATGCGGTGGACCTCGAACGGCGCGCCGGCCAGGGTTCGCCACAGTTCGTCGTCAGGCTGCTGGTGCACGGCGCACACCACCCAGTCGCACGTCCGGACCTGGTCGGTGCCGGTCGGGTGGTGCTGGAGCCGGAGCTCGAGGGCATCGGAGCCGTCCCCGGCCGTCCCGACACCCATCGGCACGAGGTCCACGCTCTGGCCGATCCGCTTGTCGTGTGCCTTCACGTTCCACATCTCCATGTCGAGCGTGATACCCAGGTCCTGGCCGACGACCATGCCGTTGGTCACGATCTCGACGGCGCAGCCCCGGTCGGCCAGGAGCTCGGCCGTCGAGGTCGCCTGGTGGAAGCCGAGCTCGTCGACGACCACGACCCGGCCCTCGGGATGGGCCCGGCCTTCGAGGACGTCGCGAACGTCGACGACCCGCGGCTCGTCTCCGGCCCACCACGGCCGGGTCGGACGGGCTCCGGTGGCCACGATGACGGCGTCGGGCGACTCGGCCCGCACGGTGTCGGCGGTGGCCTCGACGCCCGTGCGCAGGTCCACGCCCTCGCGTCGGGCGGCCACGATCAGATTCCGGGCGATGTCGAAGAACTCGGCCCGGCTCGGCACGGCCGCGGCCACATGGGCCTGGCCGCCCAACCGGTCGTGGCGCTCGAAGAGGATCACCCGGTGGCCGCGCTCGGCGGCGGTGACCGCCGCCTGGAGCCCGCCCGGCCCGCCGCCCACCACCACCACCGTGCGCTTCCGGCGGGGAGGTGGCACCGGCGACGACTCGCGTCCGGTCCGGGGGTTCTCGATGCAGCCGAGCCACCGGTTGAGCCCCATGCGGCCCACGCACTCCTGGTTGCACGACAGGCACGTGCGGATGTCGGTGCCGTGGCCGGAGCGGGCCTTGGCGGCGAAATCGGCGTCGGCAATCTGGCCCCGGACCACGCCGACCAGGTCGCACACGCCGTCGGCCAGCGCCCGGTCGGCCTGCAGCGGGTCCTTGAAACGCCCGACGCCGACGACGGGCAGGTCCACGGCGGCCCGGATGGCGCTCGGGATGAACAGGGCGTAGCCGGGTGGGACCTGCATGCTGGCCTCGATCATGAAGAGCGTGGCCGTGGCCACGCCGATCGAGGTGTTGATGTAGTCGACCTGGCCGGTGGCCTCGACCAGCCGCGCGATCTCGACGGCGTCGTCGATACCGGT
>JADGOH010000161.1 GCA_017883025.1 Acidimicrobiales bacterium | reverse complement strand
CGGCCGCTGACCGTGATCGTGGGCGGCGCCGACCGCGGGGTCGACCCGGGGCCGCTCGTGGAGGCGATTGCCGCCCACCGTCCCCAGGCCTCGGTGGTGGTCCTGGCGCCCGACGCCGACCGGCTGGTGGCCGCGTTGGCCGAGGCCGGCGTGCCGACGGGGGTGGTCCGGACCGCCGGAGATCTCGGTGTCGCCGTCGACCTGGCGTCGGGCCTGACGCCGACCGGCGGGGTGGTGCTGTTCTCACCCGGTGCACCCACCCCCGAGGGAGGCGGTGGTTACCGGGTCCGCAGCCGGCAGTTCGCCGAGGCGGCCGGTCTCGACCCGACGACGTGACGGGCACCTGCCGGTCCGCCCCGACTGGCGCCACACCCCGGGTTGACAGTCACGAGCCGTCGGGCAACGGTGGGGACCGACCAGGGGAGGACGCGTTGCGCCAGATCACCATCATCACGGACCGCGTCGCGCATGTCGACGGCGAAGCCGACCCGGGGCGCGGCACCTTCCTGGTCGACCCGGCCGACCTGCACGAGGCGCTTGGCTGGGAGCTCAAGCCGAGCGGACTCTGCCGCGACGACACCTGCGTGCCCGTGCGGGACATGGACGCCATCCGGGTGAGGGGCCGGCTCGACCTGGCCGCCGTGGCCGACGCCGTCCGGCAGCCGATCGTGGTCGACCTCGATGCCGGCCTCGTGGCCGTGGCCCTGTCGGCCGAGCTGCGCCGGCGTGCGCTGGCCGACCTCGACGCCCCGTCGTTCACGCTGCCCGACCTCGACGACGTGCCGCACTCGCTCGAGGAATGGGCCGGTGCCAAGAAGCTGCTCGTCACCTTCTCGAGCTGGTGCGGTTGCCGGTACGACCTGCCGGGGTGGCAGGAGCTCCACGACGAGCTCGCACCCGAGGGGTTCACCGTGATCGCCGTGGCCATCGACCAGAGCGCCGACGACGTCCGGCCGTTCACCGGGGGCCTGACCATGCCCGTGCTGTACGACCCGCACCACCTGCTGACCGAGCTCTACTGCATCTCCAACGTGCCCACGGTCGTCTGGATCGACGAGGACGACCGGATCGCCCGTCCGATCGGCGAGGCGTTCGGGTCCGACACGTTCGCCGACTTCACGGGGGCGGTCTCGTCGCCGCACAAGGAGCTGGTGCGGCGCTGGGTCCGCCACGGCGAGCTGCCGATGGACGAACACGAGGCCCGCAACGCCGTGGCGGATCTGTCCGAGGACGAGGTCCTGGCCCGCCTCCACTTCCGGATCGCCGCCGAAGCCCACCGGCGTGGGGATGCCGTCACCACCCGGGCCCACGTGCTGCGGGCCGGCGAGTTGGCTCCCGACGACCTCACGGTGTGGCGGGCCGGCATGCCGCTGATCGGCGAGGACCCGTTCGGCCAGGGCTTCCTCGACCGCTACGACCAGTGGCGGGCCAAGGGCAGCCCGGCCCACTCCATGCCGTCGGTGCGGGCCGTCGACCGGGTGACCTGACCGGCATCGGCTGACCGGGTCCCCCGATCGGTTGGCCGCTGGCCGGGCACTCGTGATCAGGGACCCCCGACCGGTCCGGGCGGCCAGGAGGGCCTAGCGCAGGCGCCAGTCGATGCGGGCGCCGGTGGCGAAGCGCTCCTGGCCCTCGGCCAGCGACTCGTCGCTGTTGCCGAGACCCACGAAGGCGTAGCCGAGGGCCAGCGCCTGGCCACGGGTGAGGTCCCGTCCGGCCCACAGCGCCCGCAGCGACCCCTGCACGGCGAGTGGCGGGGCATCGGCGATCTGGCGGGCCGCCCACCCGGCCTTCTCCCGCAGTTCGGCGACGTCGGCGGCCAACTCCGACACCAGGCCGAGCTGGTGGGCCCGCTGGGCGCTCATGCGCTCGGAGGCGCCGAGCAGGGTCATGCGGGCCAGCTCCCCGAACGGCATCCGGCCCGTCATCTGCAGCGGCTCGAATGCGGCGGCCATGCCGTAGGTGACGTGGGGGTCGAAGAACGTGGCCTGCTCGGTGGCGATCACGAAGTCGACTTCGCCGAGTAGGTAGAAGGCGCCCCCGCAGGCCATCCCGTTGACGGCGCCGATGACGGGCTTCCACAGGTCGCACGTCTTCGGACCGAGGTCCTCGCCGGGGTCGTCGAACATGAACGGCGTCGTGCCGGCGCCAACGTGGACGGACTCGCCGTCCTCGCCCTCGGTGGCGTCGCCGGTGGCGTCACCGAGGGCCTCATTGCGGTCGATACCGGTGCAGAACGCCTTGTCACCGCTTCCGGTGAGGACGACAGCCCGGACGTCGTCGTGGCGCCGCAGTGCCCGCCACAGCGTGCGGAGCTCGCGCTGCATGACGGCGTTGAAGGCGTTGTAGACCTCGGGCCGGTCCAGGGTGACCCACGCGACGCCGTCGTCCTCCTCGTAGCCGAGGGTCTCGAAGGCGGGGATGGCTGCCATGACGGGCTCCGATCTGGCTCGGCGCGGTCCGGGCCGGGACCCGGGCTTGCGCGGTAGCGTGCGCAGCGGGCACCCTAGCGCCCACCCGGTGCGCCCCGCGAGGAGCGCCGACACCGGGCGACGACCGACACCAGTCGGCGACACAGCCTCGGCTGCGCCTACGGACGCAGCGACGACACAGGGGGAGACCCAGATGGCCGACGACATCCTCAGCACCATCATCGGAACGCCGACCGGGACCACGGTGGTGACGGTGGAGCGGGGCCAGCTGGCGCTCTTCGCCGACGCGGTGAAGGACCCCGACCCCGTCTACCGTGACCCGCGTGCGGCGGCTGACGCAGGCCTGCCGGGGATCCCGGCGCCGCCGACCTATCCCTTCGTGATGGGCAACTTCGGGGTGTACGCCGAGCTCCAGCCCGCGGACGCCCCGAGTGGGAACCCGATGGGCGCGGTGCTCGGTCCACTCATGGCCAAGGGCGGGCTCATCCTCCACGGCGAGCAGGAGTTCACCTACCACCGGCCCGTGTTCGCCGGCGACGTGCTGGAGGGAAAGGGGTCGGTCGTCGACGCGTACCAGAAGGAGTCGAAGGGCAAGACCATGACGTTCGTGGTGGTGGAGACGGCGTGGAGCGACCCGGCCACGGGAGAACCCGTGTGCACCTCGCGCATGAACATCATCCACCGCATCTGATGGCCGCCGACGAGCGCGGTGCCGCCCCCGAAGACGCCGTCCAGCGACGCGTCGAGGACGGGGTGGCCTGGATCACGCTGAACCGCCCCGAGGCGGGCAACGCCATCACGGCTGCCATGCGCGACCAGGTCGTCGTATGGCTGGAGGAGGCATCTGCCGACCTGGGCGTCCGTGTCGTCGTCCTCACCGGGGCGGGGGAGAGGGGCTTCTGCACGGGCGCGGACCTGCGCTCGTCGGGGGTCGGGCCGCCCCGGCCCGAGGGTGCGCCCGACCGGGCCGTCGGCGACGCCGCCCGGCTGATCCGCACCGGCTGGCAGCGCCTGGTGAGCGCGGTCCTGGACTGCGAGAAGCCGGTGATCGCCGCCGTCAACGCCACCGCGGCCGGCGGCGGGATGCACCTCGCCCTCGCCTGCGACCTGGTGCTGGCGGCCGAGGAGTCCAAGTTCATCGAGGTCTTCGTCCGCCGCGGCATCGCCCCCGACGCCGGCGGGGCCTACCTCCTCGCCCGCCTCATCGGGCCCCAGAAGGCCAAGGAGCTCTTCTTCTTCGGTGACGACGTCCCGGCCCGTGAGGCCGAGCGGCTGGGGCTCGTCAACAAGGTCGTCCCCCGGGCCGAACTGCTCGACGAGGCCGCGGCGTGGGCCGCACGTCTGGCCGCAGGCCCGACCAAGGCGATCGGTGTGGCCAAGTACCTGACCAACCGCGCCCTCGACACCGACCGGGCCACGGCCCTGTGGGACGAAGCCGTGGGCCAGGAGCTGGTGACCGGTACCGAGGACTGCAAGGAGGGGCTCGCCGCCTTCGCCGAGCGCCGCCCGCCGGTCTTCCGGGGCTGGTGACGGCGCCGGCCCACCGAACCACCGGAGCGCCGGCGGGACGTAGAACGGGTTCTGTTTCCGGGTCCCGAGATGCTAGAAACGAGCCGTGCACCTCACTGCAGCGTCGACCAATCTGCTGACCGCAACCCAGTACGCCTACTGGATGGCCGTGCTGCGCATCGGCCTGGGCGCCTGGTGGCTCAAGAGCTTCGCCCACAAGGACCTCGGCGGCTGGCTCAAGCGGGGCTCAGGCATCGAGTGGGGCGGCTCCGTCGCCGAGAAGCACAAGTGGGGCTTCGTCAAGACCGGCTTCGACAAGGTCGTCCGGCCCCACCCCATCCCGATGGCCTACGTCGTGGTCTTCTCCGAGCTGGCCCTCGGCCTGGGACTGGTGCTCGGCTTCCTCACGCCCGTCGCCCTCGTGGCCGGCATCCTGCTGAACCTCCTCTACTTCGTGCTCATGATCAACGACTGGGCCGAACAGGGCCAGAACCTGATGATGATCCTGGCCGCGGTGGTGGCCCTCGGCACCAAGTCGTGGGCGGTGCTCTCGCTCGACCACCTGTTCCACCTGTTCGGGGGCTGACGCCGTGGCCATCGGGATCCAGGACGAGCACGAGGAGCTGCGCGCCGCGGTCCAGGGCTGGGCCGAGGCGCGCGACGTCGCCGGTGCGGTGCGCGCCGCACTGGACGCCGCGGACGACACCCTGCCTCCTTACTGGGACGACCTCGCCGGACAGGGCCTGCTCGCCATCCACCTGGCGGAGGAGTTCGGCGGCCAGGGCGCGGGGCTCGTCGAGCTCGCCGTCGTGGCCGAGGAGCTCGGCCGTGCCGCCGCGGTCGGCCCGTGGGACACGACGGCGATCGTCGCCGGAGTCATCGCCACCGCCGGCGGGTCGGGCCTGGCCAAGAGCACGCTGCCCGGGCTGGCCGACGGCTCGCTGACCGCCGGGCTGACCGTGCCGACGGCCGCCGCCGACGGGTCCCCGGTCGCCCCGGCGGGCCTGCGTGCCACCCGCGACGCCGATGGTGCCCTGGTCGTGTCAGGTACCGTGCGGCCGCTGGTGCACGGCGCCGTGGTCTCCCACGTGCTGGCCGCCGTCCACGTCGGGGCGGCCGAGCACTGGGTGCTCCTCGAGCGGGGCGACGCCGCATCGGTGACGCCGCTGCCCACCTTCGACCTCACCCGGCCGTGTGCGGCATGGGCACTCGATGGTGCCCGGGTGGCACCGGACCGGATCCTCGACGAGGCGACGACCGGCCTGGTGCGCGACCTTGCGCTGGTCGTCCTTTCTGCCGCGGCCGTCGGCGGGGCACGCTGGTGCGTGGAGGCCGGCGCCGAGCACGCCCGCACCCGCGAGCAATTCGGCCGACCCATCGGGCAGTTCCAAGGGGTGAAGCACCGGCTGGCGAACATGCTCGTCACCGTGGAGCAGGGCGTGGCCGCCACCTGGGACGCCGCCATGGTGCTCGAGGCCGAGTACGGCTCGACGGCCGGCGACGAAACCGATCAGGGCAGTCTGTCGGTGCAGCTCGCCGCCGCCCTCGCCCTCGACGGGTACGTGGAGTCGGCCAAGGGCGCCATCCAGGTCCTCGGCGGCATGGGCTTCACCTGGGAGCACGACGCCCATGTCCACCTGCGCCGGGCCACGACGTTGCGCCAGCTCGCCGGGGGGACCGCCCCGCTGCGCGCCGAGTCGGCCCGCCTGGCCCTCGCCGGGTGGCGCCGAGCGCTGACCATCGAGCTCCCGCCCGAGGCCGAGGCGCTGCGCGCCGAGGTGGGCGCCCTGGTGGCGCAGGTCGCCGCAATCGAGGACCCCGCGGCCCAGCGCCGTGCGCTGGCCGACCACGGGCTCCTGGCACCGCACTGGCCGGCTCCGTGGGGGCGCGACGCCGGAGCCGTGGAGCAGCTGGTCATCGACCAGGTCTGCGCCGAGGTCGGCCTGAAGCGCCCGAACCTGGCCGTGGCCGCCTGGGCCCTGCCGACGATCATGGCCCACGGGACGCCGGAGCAGACCGAGCGCTGGGTCGGCCCGACCCTCTCGGGCGAGTACGTCTGGTGCCAGCTGTTCAGCGAGCCGGGCGCCGGCTCCGACCTGGCCTCCCTGACGACGCGGGCCACCCGGGTCGACGGCGGGTGGTCGCTCACCGGCCAGAAGGTGTGGACGTCGGTGGCGCAGCGGGCGCACTGGGGAATCTGCCTGGCCCGGACCGACCCCGACGTGCCCAAGCACCGGGGCATCACCTATTTCCTGGTCGACATGCACTCGCCCGGCATCGACATCCGCCCGTTGCGCGAGATCACCGGCGCGGCCCTGTTCAACGAGGTCTTCTTCGACGACTGCTTCGTACCCGACGAGTGCGTGGTGGGCGAGGTCGACGGAGGCTGGAAGCTGGCCCGGACCACACTGGCCAACGAGCGCGTGTCGCTCTCATCGGACTCGGCCTTCGGCGGTGCCCTCGAAGGCGTGTTGGCCCGGGTGGCCGCCGACCCCGTGCTCCAGGACCCGGTGACGCTCGACCGACTGGGCCACCTGCTGGCCGAGGCCCAGTCACTGGCCCAGCTCGGCATGCGGGCCACCCTGCGGTCCGTCGGGGGACTCCAGCCCGGGTCCGAATCCAGCGTGCGCAAGCTGCTGGGCGCGGAGTTCGACCAGCGGGTCCACGAGTTCGGCCTCGACCTGTGCGGCCCCGACGGCGCGGTGACCGAGGGGGATGCGGCGTTCTCGGCGTACATGGTGCTGCAGTCGAAGTGCATGACCATCGCCGGTGGGACCAGCGAGGTGCAGCGCAACGTGATCGGTGAGCGCCTGCTCGGCCTGCCCCGCGATCCCGAGCCGGGGCGCTGAGCGTGCCGGTCCGGACGGACGGCGGGATCGTGGACCACTCGATCGATGGCCGCCGGATCGTGGAGAATGGGGAACGGACCGGGCACGGCCCGCGAGAGGGAGGACCAGGAGATGACTGACGCAGTGCTCTACTTCGAGGACGTGTCGGAGGGGGACGAGGGGCCGACGCTGACCCATGTCCTGACCCGGACGGACCTGGTCGCCTACGCGGGGGCATCGGGGGACTACAACCCGATGCACCACGACGAGGTCAAGGCCACGGCCGCCGGCCAGCCGAGCGTGTTCGGCCACGGCATGTTCTCGATGGGCCTGCTGGGCACGGCCATCACCCGCTACGTCGGGGCCGGCAACGTGACCAGGTTCACCGTCCGCTTCGCCCGCCAGACCTGGCCCGACGAGGAGCTCCGGTCGTCGATCGTGGTCACGGGCAAACGGACCGAGGGCGACCTCCACCTGATCGACCTCGACGTGCGGCTCCGCAACGCCGACGGCGAGGAGAAGGTCGTCGGCGAGGCGACCGCCAAGGTGCCCGCCAAGGCCTGAGCCAGCGGCCCGGGATGCTCCGGGTCCGGCGCGCCCCGAGCGTCACACGACGGGACGCGGCCGGGCGGTACAGTCGGTGTCGGTCGGGTCCCGTAGCCGCAGGTCACCCGGATCGGGGGCACGGTGAGGAGCGGCGTGAACACCGGGGAGGACTGTGGATCGACGGCGTCATGTTGCGCACCGGTCGTCCCACGTGCCCGTCCGGGCCGTCGCCCCGGCGGTCGTCGCGCTCGTCCTGTCGGCGGTGCTGTCCTCGTGCGCCAATGTGACCGTGCTGACCGTCTCCCACGCCGGGGACACCGACGGGGTGACCCCGACCACCATCCGGGTGGGCGCCATGGGGTCGTTCAGCGGGTTCGCGGCGTCGAGCTTCGCCCCGGTGACGACCGGCGCAGCCGTCTACTTCGACCAGCTCAACGCCTCGGGTGGCGTGAACGGCCGCAGGATCGACTACTCCCCGCTGGTGGACGACGGCACCTCCCCGTCCGGTAACACCGCGGCAGCCCAACGGCTGGTCCAGTCCAAGGTCTTCGCCGTGGTGGGGGTCGGGACGCCCTTCTTCACCGGCTCGTCGATCCTGCGCTCCCAGGCCGTGCCGACGTTCGGCATCCAGGAGAACACCAACGCCCAGTGGTCGGGCCCGGCCATGTTCGGAGCCGGGGGGTCCTACATCGCCGGCACGCTGCCGATGCCACAGGTGGCATACGTGGCCCAGCAGACCCACAGCCGGACGGCCGCCGTGCTGGCCTACAACGTGGCCCAGTCCTCGGGCGGGTGCGTCAGCGTGGTCAAGGCCCTGGCGAAGTTCCACATCCGCACGCCCGTGATCGACTTCTCGATCCCGTACGGCGCTGCCACCCTGGACGCCGACGTCACCCGGATGCAACAGAACGGCGTCGACTTCGTCGCCACGTGCATGGACTCGACGGGCGACATCAAGCTCTCGCAGACGTTGCAGCAGCACGGGATGGGCGCCACGGTCCAGTACTGGCTCGACGGCTACGACCGGCGGATCCTCGACAACAACGAGCCCGCCTACCAGGGGGTCTACTTCCTCCTGCAGCAGACGCCGTTCGAGGTCACCGCCCTCCATCCCGGCGTCTACCCCGGCATCGACGCCTTCAACGCCGCACTCAGGCGCTACGCACCGGGCACCAGCCCGTCCGGCACGGCACTCGCCGGCTGGGTCAGCGCCGACCTGTTCGTCCAGGGCCTGCGGGCCATCGGCAACGATGTGACCCGCACCGCGCTGGTGCGCGCCATCAACCGGCTGACGTCGTTCACGGCCGACGGCGCCTACCCGCCGGTCAATTGGAAGATCGCCCACACCGGGGTGAACGACCTCGACTGCACGACCTACGTCCGGGCCCGGGGCCTCGAATTCGTGCCGGTGTTCACCACGCCGGCCAGCGTCTACTCCTGCTACGACCAGACGGGTAGGGCCCGGACGTCGACGATCACGGTGACCACGCTGCCACTGCAGCCGGGGGTGCCCGGGAAGTGACCCAGTTCCTCAACTACGCCGTCCCCGGTGTGCCGTTCGGCTGCGTATTCGCCCTCATGGCCGTCGGCCTCGTGCTCACCTACAAGGCGTCGGGCGTGTTCAACCTGGCCTTCGGGGCCCAGGCATTCGTGTCGGCCCTGGCCTACGTCTCCCTGATCCAGGACGACTGGCCCCGGTGGGCGGCCGGCGTCATCGCCGTGCTGGTCATCGGCCCCTTCGTCGGGGTGGTCCTCGACCGCCTGCTGTTCCGCCGTATCCGCACGGCATCGCCGCTGGTGAAGCTGGTGCCCTCCCTGGGGCTCCTCGTCGCCCTGCCCCAGGTGGCGCTCATCATCGCCGGGTCGGAACCGGCCATTCCGCCCCCGGCTTTCATCGGCAACGCCCAGCGCGTCTACCTCCACCTGGGCTCCGTTCCGATCAGCGGCCTCGAGCTGTCCATCAGCGCCGTCACCGTGCTCGTGGTCATCGCGCTCGTCGTGCTGTTCCGGTTCACCCCGATCGGCCTCGAGATGCGGGCCGTGGTCGAGAGCCCCCGGATGACCGAACTCGCCGGGATCAACGCCGGCCGGGTCAGCGCCTTCGCCTGGATCCTGTCGAGCATCATGGCCGCCCTCGCCGGGGTGCTGCTGTCCCCGCTCTACTCACGGTTGGACCCGCAGAACTTCACCGTGCTGCTGGTCTGGGGCGTCGCCGGTGCCGTCATCGGCCGGTTCTCGAGCCTCCCCCTCGCCCTGGTCGGCGGTCTGGCCCTCGGCGTCGCCCAGCAGGTCGTCGCCGGCTACATGCCTGCCGGCGTCATCGCCAATGGACTGCGCCCGTCGCTCCCGTTCGTGGTGCTGCTCGTCTTCCTCCCCTTCGCCCGCCAGCGCCAGCTCGACGACCCGCTTTCCGGGTGTGACCCTCCGTCGTCGGCCGTCGAGCGGTCGACCTCCGGCTACCGGTCGGCCTCCACCCTGGCCGCGGCGGGCGGCTCGGTGCGCGCCGTCGGGCTGTGGCACCAGCGCCTGGTGGGCGCCGACGGCGAGGGCGGCCCCGGCATCCTCACCCGGCGGCCGACGGCCACGCTGGCGTGGGCCGTGGGGGCGCTCGCCGTGCTGTCGGCGCTGACCTGGGTGCCGCCCGACTGGCTGCTGACCATGAACCAGGGTGTGGCGTTCGCGATCATCTTCTTGTCGCTCACCCTGCTTACCGGGATGACCGGACAGATCTCGCTCTGCCAGGCCACGTTCGCCGGCCTGGGCGGCTTCGTGGCCGGACAGGCCGCCAACCACGTCGGGATGCCGGTGGTGCTCGG